>JAKQQL010000423.1:0-1351 GCA_029564175.1 Candidatus Cloacimonadota bacterium | reverse complement strand
GCGAAAAATTTATTTGTTCTGGTCGAGGTGTCTCTGGAAAAAATTCTGGAGCAGATCAAAGTTATTGCTCCGGCCATTGTAGTTATTGATTCCATCCAGACGGTTTATGCATCGGAACTGATGTCCGCTCCCGGCAGCGTTGGGCAGGTGCGCGAAACTTCTTCGCGGTTTTTAAAAGATCTTGCTGCAAAATCATCAAAAGAACCTATTCAAAAATTACCAACCTCAAAACAGAATGATACTGGACGTAATAAACCATGTCCATGTGGGAGCGGACATAAATATAGAAAATGTTGTGGAAAGAAAAAGTGATCTCCTCGTGGGTTAAATCATTTCATTGATCAATTTTTTATTTTACCACAAACTTTATACTGAGAATATTTAATATAAAGTTCAATCCACAAAATCAAACCTTCTAACATAAACTTTTTCAATTATATAGAATTGTCATCTCTATTGCCTGATGTTTCTAATCTAGTTTTTTGTAAATTTGCATCTTTATCTACATATTATCAGTACGGAATAATTTTATCTTATTTTTTTTACCGCAACCGCCTTATCTGTTCCATCTACCATCATCTCGTATCTTGAACCTTTTTTATAAATTATTACCTTAGGCATATAGGCATAATGATAGTTATAATGATACTCGCTTTGTTGCCATATCTGCCCGTTTGTCAGCTTCACAATGGTTTCGCCCTCCCATCCTTCAAACTCTCCGTCGACCTGACTTTCGATGACAGAATCAGTTTTTCGTTCTGGTGCAGAAGTCGCACCCCATCGCCCAAGCTCCTTAGAATCCCAGATACGACATTTTTGATCATTATCCGGCAAGATCAATTGAGAGCCTGTTCCAAGGAATATTCCAGGTGATGAAATTAATACCTGTTTGCCTTCGTATCGCCAGAAGGATAGACACCCAACGCCTTTTTCAATCTGATAAGCATCACCATTTGCACGAACGATTATTCCATAATCATCATTCTGAAGAATTTTTACTACTGTCACATATTCAGTGACAGCAAATGCAAATGTTGGTAAGAAGAATGCTTGTAAGACAAGACAAATTGCCATGATAAAAGCGGAATACATGAATCTCATAATTCTGTATCTCCTAAATTTATTTATAACTACATTTTTAAATGCAGTTATATATTTTTTATTGATTAAATTAGACTAAATTATTATTACATTATCATAATCCACAATTATTATTGATAAGAACTTGCTTTTAGTTGACGGCAGTATAAGAAACGCACTCTTGTGTGTCAAGAATATTTTAGCACAAGATGTGGGGTGCGGCACAAGTGACTGCGCTGAAGGCACATTCCGGCATTCATCCTTTAAAGAA
>JAKQQL010000419.1:0-6521 GCA_029564175.1 Candidatus Cloacimonadota bacterium | reverse complement strand
TCTGTTGCAAATAAGGATAAACTTAAAATCCAAAGACTGATAAGTGTTAAGATAATCTTACGATGCATAGTAATTTATCACTCTTTCAATGATTTTTTCAAGACTGTATTTTGGATTGTAATTGATACAATCTTTAATTTTGTTTAAATCAGGGATTCTTCTTCTCATATCTTCAAAACCTTCTTCGTAGGCTTCATCGTAAGGAATGTATTCTATCTTGGATTTGGAATTGGTCATCTGTTTGATCTTAATTGCCAGATCTTCAATGGTGATTTCTTCTGTATTACCAATATTAAAAATCTGTCCTTCGGCTTTTGGCTCGTTGATCAAGGCAATCATTCCCCCAATCACATCAGCAACATCTCCAAAACAACGAGATTGCTTACCATCACCAAAAATCGTAATGGGATGATTTAACAACGCTGCCTTTACAAACTTAGGTAAAACCATACCGTATTGACCAGACTGTCTGGGTCCTACGGTGTTAAAGCAACGAACGATCACGATAGGTAATTTCTTCTCACGGTAATAAGCTAAAGCAAAGAACTCATCAATTGCTTTTGAGCAGGAATAGCCCCAGCGGGATATACTGGTAGTACCCAGCAAACGGTCATCTTCTTCTGAAAATGGCACTTTATCACTTTTACCATAAATCTCTGAAGTAGAAGTAATCAATACCTTCTTTTTGTATTTATTGGCATATTCAAGAACGATCTCTGTTCCAACTATATTTGTTTGAAGTGACTGTAATGGATTATCAATAATATACTTAACGCCAACTGCTGCTGCCAGATGGTAAATCTGATCACAATCAGAAATAAGTGTTTCCATTAATCTATTATCCAGAATTGTGCCAATCACATATTGAAAGTTTGGGTGTGACTGTAAGTGTGATATATTGGAAAAACGACCGGTTGACAAATTATCAATAATCGTTACTTTGTGCCCTTGATTTAAAAGTTCTTCTGAAAGGTGAGAGCCAATAAAACCTGCTCCGCCTGTAATTAATATTTTCATTTGTTCCTCAATTCTCTTCAATTACATCATTTATCATAAAAATAACAAAAATCGCCTTGCTTTGTTTCATAAATCTTATCTCTTTATGTTTCAGTAAGTTCAATTTTTGTTATTCCTATTCTCTTTATTTTACTTAATCTTATACAAAAAATTCAGCTTATCTTTTTGTCAACTGTTTTCTTAGCCCTATAGAATTAGAATTACTATTCAGCTTCACCTTATAATAAGCGTCCTGCTTGAACAAAATGAGATTCTAATGTTTACTATCATCTCCGGCATAACTCAAATTAATTTAAAGCTTGTCATTTGTTATACTTTGCAAAATACTCATCAATCTCAGATCGCAAGTCAACTCCTACTTTTTCAAAAATATCAAGCAATTCTAGATATGCACCCTTTCCCCCAAGAAAATCCCAGAATTCTTCAGCCACTTTTAATTCGTTATCACAGTCCAACATTCCCCTAATTGTCCATCTGCTGTATGATTTAGGTTCATATGGATTGTATGGAATAGCAATCAATGTCTGTACGTTTGCATTTGGATTATCAGCTAATGTAATTGCAACCCACTCAAGCAAGGTTCTTTTGAACTCCTTAAACCCTCCTGCATTTGGTTTAGCAGTTTTAATATCTATAAGGTAGATAGTATTATCATGACTTGTAAGTTTAATATCAACTTTTGTCGATTTAACTGTCCTCATTTCTCCTGATTGACAAACTGCTCTGATAGCACTAATTTCTTCAGTTTTTTTTGGTAAAGTTTTAGCAATGCTAAGATTGTCCATAATATCCTGGATTACTCTCTGAGCATTTTCAGAGATCAAGCTTCCTGCGTTTTGTTGCGATTCTGCACTTTTGAAAGAAGTTAGTGCCAAACTTTTTGCAACAGGTTCAAAAATACTTGTTCCAAAATTTGTATTTAAAGAGTGAATAAATGAAAACAAAGCCATTCTGTCTTTACCCAACAATCTAGTATGAAAAGGCATTGCTGATGTTTCTGGGTTATAATTCTGAAACTTATGTCTTAAGTTTTTTTTTAGTACATCTTCTATATTTTGTTTTATTTGATTTGTTAATGACATTTCCTACTTCCTTTTTAAATGGAAAATGATCTCGGAGTATGCTCCTTTATCTTTTTCTGTTCGGTTTAAAACGGGTCTTTTGTATTGATTAACTATTTTCATCCCTGATTTTTCTGCTATAGTCGGATATAAATTATACTTGTCATTAGCCACTAAAAATACATCACAGTCATCTGTTAAATACTTCAAAGCATTATTTAACACATCACTAATACCTTTTAAATAACTTTCTTTGGCTTCTCTGCCCTGACCTTTAAATAACGGACCAATCTCTAACTCATCTTGTCTCTTAAAACCAAAAAGATCATAAGCATATGCATGTTGTTCATGATAATCTATTAGCCCAACATATGGAGGTGAAGAAAAGATCCCTTTAATTTTTTTTCCTTTTACAATGTCGTAAAAATCAGGATTTATTAATTTCAGGCTACTAAACAAATCAATAGTTCTACTGTCTCCTGTCAGGCAATATTGATAGGTTTTAGTTCTTAAACCGTCAAATTGATATAATCTCTTTAATGTATCTTTAGAATAGGATTCCCACCACTTCAAAATAGAAAAAAGAGGTTTACATATTTTCCCGTGTTTAGAACAATAATAGGTCGATATTACAGGGTCATAGATAGTTGCTAAGTCAGCATGAGTGGTTGCTCTGCAACTTCTAACAGTTCTGCTAAGTATTACTCTTACAATTCTTCTAATATTTTCATCTTCAATCTTATCTATTTGATGATTTACAAAATCTATTTCATCTCGAACATTCTGTATAAACCACTTATCAATAAATTTTTCTTTATAATCCTGTCTTAGTTTGATTTGATATTTTGAAACAAGTTCGTTATAAATACCGATAAAATTGTTTTCTTTTTCAAGCCCATATGCCTTTTCATTGATCTGCTTATTTCTAACCTTGTATTTAAAATCTGGAACTGGAAAATATTGATTATTAAACTCGTTTAATTTCTTTAAGAGTTCTTCTTCAAACTCAATAATATGAGAATCACTGATGTAATCCTTTAGATGTACTGTTATTACGTTAATCTCATGATTCAATGTATATAGATTATACTTTCCAACCTTACTATTGGCTATCATGGCATTAAACTCAGATATATCAATGCCAATGGCATGAATCCCTAATTCAGAGGCTTGCACCATTGTTGTTCCACTTCCAGAAAATGGATCAAGAATAATATCTCCAGGCTTAAAAAATACTTCTTTCTTAAACTCATCCGTATGTTGATCAATAAAGTATTCAACCAGTTGAGGTATAAATTTCCCTTTATAAGGATGTAAGCGATGAACATGCTTTGTTGTCTCAGCTTCTTTAAATTGATCAAAAGACAATGCCCAGTTTAAATCACTTCCAAGTTGATCTTTCCAGATTGATTCTCTATTCCCGTTATAAGAATTGTAATAAGAAAGCAATTCGATTTTTGAGACAAGTGTGTTTCCTCTTTCAACATACTTTTTTACTCTTCCATATTGTATTAAATAATTGATATTTGAAGTCGTTACATGCTTACCTAATAGTTCTGAGGCATAATTGCTTGCCTGTTTTACATCTAAAAATTCTTCTTCTATCACTTGCACTCCAAATTATCTATTATCAGTTTAATATCACTTACCTGGTTCCAAATTAACTGATAATCAGGAAGCTGTCAACCTGTTTTTATGCAAAAAAAGCACAGACCGAAGTCTGTGCTTTATATATTTATCCTGAAAGGATGGATTAATACATTCCGCCCATGCCACCCATACCTGGATTAGCAGGCATAGCTGGTTCATCTTTTTTAATATCTGTAACAAGGCATTCTGTGGTTAAGAATAATCCTGCGATAGAGATTGCGTTCTGAACAGCACTTCTGACCACTTTGGAAGGATCAATCACACCAGCTGTCAGTAAGTTTTCAAATACGGAGGTTGCCGCATTGTAACCATAAGTGTAATCATCTGATGAATTCAGTTTTTCTACGATTACAGCACCTTCTTCGCCGGCATTTTTAGCGATCTGGTATGCAGGAACGCTTAATGCTTTTCTAAGGATTTCGGCAGCTACTTTTTCTTCATGAGAAGCATCATCAGCCACTTTGATTGCTTTAGCAGCCTGGATAAGGGTTACTCCGCCACCAGGAACGATTCCTTCTTCAACAGCTGCACGGGTTGCATGTAAAGCATCATCAACACGAGCTTTCTTTTCTTTCATTTCAGTTTCGGTAGCAGCACCAATTTTAATCACAGCAACGCCTGAGCTGAGTTTAGCCAGTCTTTCCTGTAATTTTTCACGATCGTAATCAGATGTTGTTTCCTGAACCTGAGCTTTAATCTGTTTGATACGTGCATCGATCATTTCTTTTTGGCCGAAGCCTTCACGAATAGTGGTATTTTCTTTTTCTACAATGATTTTCTTAGCACGGCCTAAGTCTTCTAAAGTAGCAGTATCTAATTTTCTGCCCATTTCTTCAGAAATCACCTGTCCGCCGGTTAAAATAGCAATATCTTCCATCATTGCTTTTCTTCTGTCACCGAAACCAGGAGCTTTTACAGCTACGACATTGAGAGTGCCACGAAGTTTATTTACAACGAGAGTTGCCAAAGCTTCACCTTCAACATCTTCTGCAATAATTAATAATGGTTTGCCTGTCTGAGCAACTTGTTGAAGTGTAGGCAACAGGTCTTTCATCACGCTGATTTTTTTATCATACATTAAGATATAAGCATCTTCAAGTTCAGCAATCATTTTGTCAGGATCAGTTACAAAGTATGGAGAGATGTGACCACGGTCAAACTGCATACCTTCTACTTTATCAAGTGTAGTTTCGATGGATTTCGCTTCTTCAACATTGATGATACCTTCGTTACCAACAGTTTCCATCGCTTCAGCAATCAATTTACCGATTTCTGGATCATTGTTCGCACTGATAGTCGCAATTTTTGCCACTTCATCCTGATTAGCAATTGGTTTGCTTAAATCATGAATTTTGTCAATCACTTGTTTGGTTGCTTTTTCAAGTCCTCTTTTTAAGTACATTGGGTTTACACCAGCTGTTACATGTTTTAAACCTTCTTCGATGATTGCCTGAGTAAGAATAGTCGCTGTGGTTGTTCCGTCACCGGCAATATCATGAGTCTTTTCAGCCACTTCTTTACAAAGCTGAGCACCCATATTTTCAAATTCGTCTTCTAATTCAATTTCTTTGGCAATGGTAACACCGTCATTGGTGATTACAGGTGATCCAAATTTCTTGTCCAATACAACATTACGACCACGTGGTCCAAGGGTTACCTTTACTGCATCAGCTAATTTGTCAACGCCTGCTTTTAAAGCGGTACGAGCGTCATGTCCAAACTTCATTTGTTTAGCCATTTTTATTCTCCTCCTTTAAGATATCTTTTTAATTTAGCAATTAACTCTTATGAGTGCTAATTATAATATAAGCCAAATCCTGTCAATAAAAAAATTATTTTTTCAATATTTTTTTATCAGTCTCTACTTTAGAGTGATAATTCAAGACATTAGACAAGAAATCGGCTTATCATTCTGGCAATAATAATACGAAGAGCATTTAGAGTTAGTCGATTATATCATAAATAAGCACTTTGTTTTAACAATGAGATAAAGAGAGCACAGAGAAAAACTGCTTCGCAGTATGTAAAATTTAAAGTGGGTCTGTAGAGATGAACGTAACTTTGTGCCGTTCATCTGATCTTGTACTGCGAGCATCCGGTTTTCAGAAAAGACTACAAACAGGATGTTTGTTGTACGGAAGAAAGGTAATATTTCAAATTATTCTAATACCCCCTCTATCTATAATTACCCTGACAAAAATGCAGATTTTGTCTTTTTGGCAAAATTATTTTCATTTAGTTTTAAAAACGAGGTATTTTCTGAAAAGTGTGCAGAAATAAATGAGAAAATGTCCATCATGGTAAACATGAACTTTTCTGATCAACCACGGAAAATCGGGAAGTTACGGGAAAGAATTCTGAATGATTATACGCTTTATCAAAGCGGATTTGCGGCATTACGCTTCGCTCTATTTCGTAAATCCCTACAAACCGTTTTTACATTTACATTAAATCGACCATCCTTAACTTCATGATATTGGGGTTTGAAGTCTGTGCAAAAACCAGAATTCCCGATGAATGACATTTAGATAAGCATGTGTGTAAACGCATAGAAAGCAATGATCTGTAAAGTCCAGCATCGTAGGTGCGGCACTGAAATTCCTGTCTTTTATCTGCATTGTTACAAGACATTATATCCTTAAAATCAGCGTTATTATATGTTGTTTCTTAGATTACATAGTGTGTGTTATAAGAATAAACTTAAAAACAAAAAAATAAAAAAAACTTGCTTATAAATATTATGACTGTATAATCTGGTCAACGTGTAATAGGTCATGAACCTGGCGCGGAGTT
>JAKQQL010000412.1:0-1267 GCA_029564175.1 Candidatus Cloacimonadota bacterium | reverse complement strand
GTAAATTCAATCAATTTACCAGCATAAGTTAACTTTCCTGCCTTTTTGGATATAAGATAAGTAAGCAGAAAATAAAACATCTGCAAAATAATTTTATCTTATCTTATCCAAGGAGGTGTTCTTTCCAAATGTGTGAAATCTATTTTCAAGACCTTACCCAATCAGCTCAAACTTTAGTCCTTCAGCATTTCAAAATCAGTTCAGCAGCAGAACTGAATCTTGACTGCATACCAATTGCAATTCTTCCAGCCCCTGAAGACTTTATGCCTGTCACTAATGAAACAGATTTACCAGACTATTTTCAAAATGCTCAGCAAATGAGAGAAGCTGAAATGTCAGTTGCCTTTTTAAATTATCCTGATTTACCATATTGACAAAAAGCTTGCAGCTTGTTTTGCTTTTTATTGTAGCTGCTAAAAGTTATTCTGCTTTTACTCTTATTCCATTTATCTAATCATTTTATTTCCTTTTCTCAAACAAACAAAATTTCAAACAAATCTAAACAAACAAAACAAAGGAGTTGGTTTTCTATGCAAAACACAATTGCATTGTATGCCCTGCTGATTGAGTATTCATCAGGCAGGCGTTATTTGAATTTACATTGTTCAATTGCTGAAGCAGTTGATGTGATACAGTTATATGTTAAAGACCAGAATAATTCTCTTGAATTATCAGGCATTGAACCTTACATTACATTTCCCAAAACTGTCAAAGATATTGAACTGCATTTTGGAGAACTGTATTCTGATGATGCAGAGTTTTATTACAGCTTTGAAGATGATTCAGCAGTTTCAATATTTCAGATTGATTTTACTGCCCCAGCTAACTTTTATCACAAGCTGAATCTTAATGTTGCTGATGAGAATAAAGAACTTAAGAGATTGCTTAATGTTCTGCTTGGCACAGCTTGTCCAAACTTTGATTGCAGTGATTGTCCTTATAACAATTATTGTGATAACAGAAATTATGGTCAAACTATTTCAGATTATAAAGTTGATGGGATTGATAAACCATTTCAAATTACTTCAGTTGCAAGAGCAGATATAGGAAATATATTTGATTGTGCTGTTGCAAAATCAATGACTGATGCTGAAATGAAAAAGATTGCTTCCAAATTAGAAGATGACTACTGTGATCAGTTGTTCTGGCAGTCCCTGAAAATTATAACACAGAATATTCTTGATAATAGAAATACTGAAACTGTATCAGCTTTATCAGCTGTTTCAACTGTTTCAAGAACTGAGGTGTTACAATGAACTGTAAAGAA
>JAKQQL010000500.1:0-32574 GCA_029564175.1 Candidatus Cloacimonadota bacterium | reverse complement strand
GTCAGGGTCAAAACTGCCGATATTAACAGTGATCTGCATACTTTACATGTAATTCAGGGAAAAGGAAATAAAGACAGATTTGTTCCAATTCCTGATGATTTAATTTTAGAGCTTAGAAAATACTGGAAAACTCATCAGAATATCGAGTAGGGTGGTGCGTTAGCACCATCCCTCTCACAGAACCGTGCGTACGGTTCTCGTACACGGCTCCTGATAAACTTCGATAATCACTCATAGTAATTAAATAAAACACTTGTTCTCAAGTCATTTAGCTTAAACAATCCCATATCATTAAACCATGAATTTGGCAAAGCCATATGAATCAGTTTACAAGCAGAATTTACCCATCTTCTCATAGATATTTTGGGATAGTTTCCTTTGTATCCATTTCTTCTGAGTTGTTGATGAAAAGCTTTCCAACTTTTCCATTCCCTCATTTTCTTCATTCTGAGTCTTCTGCGTATCCATTCCATCAGAGCTGAAAAGACTGTCTTACAATCAGCAAGTCTGAAATAATTACCCCAACCCCGTAAATACTTATTCAGATTGAGTATCATTTCTTCAGCATTTATTCCGCTGTTTCTCGGAGTCATACTTCTTACCTTGTCTTTGAATTGTTTTATTCGCTTATCATCTATTCTGATATAGCTTCTGTGAATAACAAACCCTAAATATTTCACGCCTTTATCAACATTGCTGATGTGAGTTTTCTCAACATTCACGGTCAATAACATTGAATGCAATTTATCGCTCGCTATTTTAAAATATCTCTCTGCCTTTTTCATCGTTGGGGCAAAGATGAGTATATCATCAGCATAACGAACTATTCGGATACCCAAGCCTTTCATATATTGATCAAATTCATCGAGATAGATGTTCATCAACAAGGGTGATATTACACCACCCTGAGGACTACCAATCTCTGTTGGAGCAAAGTTACCCATTTCAATTGTACCGGATTTAAGCATTTTCTCTATCAGTCTTAGTAATGTCCCATCACTTATTTTCCGATTCAATCCCTGCATTATTTTCTCGTGATTTAAAGAGTCAAAACACTTTGATAAATCCATATCCACAACAAATGGCAATCCATGTATGACAAGAAAGCTCTGTGCTTTTGCTACTGCTTTCTGACAACTTCTTCCCGGTCTGTATCCATAACTTGACGGATGAAAATCCGGCTCAAATATCGGTTGGATAACATTCAGTATTGCCTGCTGAACAACTCTGTCTCTGACGGTTGGTATTCCTAAAGGTCTTGTTTTACCATTTCCTTTTGGTATCTCAACTCGCCTTACAGGTTGTGGAGAATAATCTCTGTTCTTAAGATCTAAATGAAGTAACAGTATATTTTCCGTAAGGTTTGCCTCAAAATCATCTATTGTCTGTTTATCCACTCCACAAGTACCTCTGTTGAGTTTCACTTTGGCAAAAGCAGCAAAAAGATTCTGCTCCTTATAAACCTTGTCGATCAAACTATACCATTTCTTTTCCATTTAAACTCCTGTCTCATCATATTCATAACCATCAGATTTCTTTAATAATGACAGTTTCTTCATCAGCCTGATTTGCGGTTTCTAACTTGCGTAATCTGGCAAATCATTTTTTTTTCCCTTTAAACTGACTAATCTGTCTCGTGCAGTCGGATTAAACAGTTGATTCGTCATCCCCGTTCAACCGAGCTTCGAAGCATTTCAGCTTCTTCCTTCGTTTCCCACTTTTCATTATTTACTCTCTTTACATAGTTATGAACATTCCTTAGTTTATCTTCATCCCTTCGCATGAACATAAATCTTTTGAATTTATGCCCTCTGTATTATAACAAACACAGTCCCCTTAGTTTTATCCTCCAGACTGTCACCAGCTTTCACAGGCTATGGGTTAATCACTACTACGGAATCATCTGCCACCCGCTGTTGCATTGCCTTATTCTTGTCTTTCAACTTGAATAATACTTACTGATTGTCAGACATCAACGGGCTTCTCTGGTTAAGCCTTCCTGCCTGAATATGAAGCCATCTGTCATAATCCACAGAGTTGTCCGACTTTTGGGCTTTCTCATATTCGGAAGAGTTACCCACTCTGTAAACCAACATCAGTTCACTTTCGCTATGTTCCATATTCTTCCTGCGTCTTACTTCAGACCCTATCGTTACCAATAACGCCCTTGACCTCAGATTGACTTCCCGTCGGTTAGGTGTCAGGACTTCTTTCAGTCCATCGGCTCAGAAAACATTCCAGGCAAACCGACAAGCAACTTGCTTGTTTTTTTCTTTTCGCAAGCTGGTAGCTTGCGGTACAACGATTCGCAAGCTGGTAGCTTGCGCTACAACATTCTAAAAAAAAAGGAGAAAAAAATGAATATACCCGTACATCAAATATGGAAAAGAATAAAAATTATGCAAAAGATCGTTCAACATTTAAAAGAGGGGCATTATTGCTATTACAGCGATTTTATATATTTCAATATAGCGGAATACAAACGGGAATTTTGTATTAGAATTGAAGTGCAAGCAAAACGTAATGAGCATAAATGTACGATCGAATTATATTCGCCTGCGGTATCTCATGAAGATGAAAAAGCATCGATTCATAAAATATGCTATCCAGAAGTTCAATTCAAAGACGTAGAAGCATTTGGTTATGACTGTCAGACTTATTTTGATCAACTTGAAGATTTAAAAAAAGAGAATGACTCATGAAATATCAAGTGATCAAAGATATATTTGGCGTTTCAGCGTATGTATGGGAGGGATATATCATCAAAAGAGTGCTTTTAAATCCCCTGCAAAGAAATCCTAACAAACAATTATATCATGTGATTTATCAAAATAAAGTCATCAATACGCATCGATTATATTTGAAGGAAGCGAAGAAACTGGTAAAGCAGCATTCATATAAAAATTAATACTTTTATAAAAAATACCCGGGTATAGTCCCGGGTATCCCTTTTTCTTTCATTATAAATACTGATTAATCTCTTTTCTTAATTCATCGCTTGCTTGATAAGCGGCTTCAGCAAAATTTTCTGAATGATCAGCGAATATGATGCCTCTTGAAGAATTGATTAAGAAACCCGCATTATCAGAAGTGATTTTTGCATGATCTGCGACATCTTTAACTGAGCCACCCTGTGCTCCAATACCAGGAACCAGAAATAGCGCATCAGGCATCAAATCACGCATTGTTTTCAACTGAGCCGTCTGGGTAGCACCTACAACAGCACCGGCTTTCTCTTTACCTAATAATTGAATATCCTTAGCAAGTTTTATGTATAAATCATTGGGTAACAAATAATCATTTGCGGATGGATTTGAAGTAAGCGCAAGGATAAATATATATCTGTTTTCTTTCTGAAAAACCGCTTTAAAAACATCTGAACCCATTAAAGGATTTACAGTAATTGCATGAACTTTCATTTCATCAAAATAGCCATTCGCATAATGTTCCATTGTATTACCAATATCTCCAGATTTTACATCCAAAATGACAGGTATGTGAGAAGGAATATATTCTATAGTTCTTTCTAACGCTTCTATTCCTTTTTTGCCTGCTGAAAGATAAAACGCATAGTTAGGTTTATAGGCAGCAACTGTGGTTTTTGTTGCATCAATAATCTCTCTGTTAAATCGCCAGATTGGATTTGGATCATTTTTCAAACAATTAGGCAATTTACAGATATCACTATCCAGACCAACACATACATAAGATTTGTTTGCAGCAGAAATATTTTGAATCTGTTTATAAAATGACATGTATTCTCCAGATTTATCTCATCAAAATTTTAACAGAATCATCAGCATCAGTTTCATTAAAACTCACTTTGATAATTTCATCTGAAGAGGTAGGCACATTTTTACCGACATAATCAGCCTTTATAGGTAACTCTCTGTGCCCGCGATCAATCAGCACACAAAGCTGAATATCTTTAGGTCTTCCAAAATCCAGTAAGGCTTCAAGTGCTGCCCGAACAGTTCGGCCTGTATATAAGACATCATCAAACAAGATCACCCGCGTATTATCCAATTCGAAATTGATTTCAGAGCCTTTAATCACAGGCTGATGTGAAATAGTAGTTAAATCATCACGATATAATGTAATATCAAGCAAGCCAACAGGTATTTCGATATTTTCAATTTCTTTGAGATAACCTTGAATTCTTTGAGCCATAGGAACACCCCGAGTACGAATACCAACCAGATAAAGGTTTTCTAATCCTTTATTCTGTTCAATAATTTCATGAGCCATGCGCTTTAAAGCTCTGTCAATGGCTGCGTTATCCATGATGACACTTTTTACTTTCACATTTCCTCCCTGTTTTTCTTTATGTTAGGTTTTTATCTTTTCATGATTAAAATATTTATAAAGCTGTTTGGATTGATTTCACAACTATGTGTTTTTATGTATATGCAATCTTATTCAAGCCAGATTTTATGATTACATTATTTTTATTTAGAAAATTCTGTCAACGAATACTTGAGTATTACTTAATTTCACCATTTAACTCTATTCTGATTGTATAAATTTTCTCCCAAAAACTAAGCTTGAGTAAGGATTCTATACTATATTCATTTCGGCCATTTAAGTTAATGGGATTAGAAATCTGCATGGCATCAAGCCCATTCAACTGGCATACCATAAACATCGATTTATCCCGAATATTGTTTTCTAACAGAAATTCGTTACTGATATTACCAGAACCACATTGGAGTTTATTGACTGATACTTTTGAAGTCATGTCTAAAATATTCACATCTACGCCTGATTCGTTTCTGAATGTTAATGGGATTAATATGGTCTTAGGGCTTGTATAAGGGTTTAAATTAGCATTTTCATTATATACACTGTTTTGAAATATTCTAAAGACATACTCTTCAATCATTTTTGAAAACAAGACACTCAGTTCTTGGTTGATCATTACTTTTTTATAAATGCCCAACATTTTCAGATCACAGGCTCCCTGTAGTTGTATATACAAATTATCTAAATTTTTATGGTGAATCTCCTTGATTTTAGTAAGGGGAATACTCATTTGAAACTTAATGATAGAAGAAGAATTACCAGGAACTCTCACATTATTATTGATTAAAACCTTACCAAGATGCTGATTGGCATCAAAAACAGACATATCCGAACTGATGATTGAAAATGGTACAGCAGATCGATTTTCAACTTCAACAATTAAACTAATAAAAGCATTTTCATTCTCAATTCTGAGGATTCTTACACTTTGCACTTTACTAAATTTTGGCATGATACCATAAGCAATAACATAAACTCTGCCCATCAAAGATAGAAAAAGAAGTATTCCGGAGATAATGTAAAGTATCTTTATCCATTTACCTGTCATCTGACATCTCCTGTTCAATGATTTGCTCTGTATGATCTGAGTTACTAAACAGATGACTGACAAAGGGTAGGTAAGTATTTACAAAAAAAACAGTACAAAGAATAAAAACGATAATCGCTATCATAAAATGTAATTTTTGCTGATTTTCTGCTTTTAAATCAACGGGCATTCTGGCTCCATTTTCAACTTTTAGAAAAATCATACTAATATCATCATGTAAATGATGCGTTCTGATTAAAGAGAGTAAATTAATTTTCAAATTATCAAATTGAAAGATAGAGCAGTATTTTAGCAGTTCCATACGGGTGATGTATTTTAAAAAACTTTGTGTTGAAAAAATATAGAGATCATCTTCATATAGTTTGTTTTTGACAATTTCTATATGTTTTAAAGTACTGTTTCCCAGATATTTAATCTCTTTATTATGATAAATAGTATCATAATTAATCAGGCTTATTTGTTTATTTCTAATTAAAAACAGAATAGATTTTCCAATGATAGTATAATAAAGGCTGTCAGTCGTTTCAACTGCAATTATAACAGATGCGCCTATTCCAGTTATATATTTATGATTTGTCACATAATCAATTAAAGCCTGATTTGAATGATATATGGCACGTTTAATCTGTTCGGAAATATTTTTATGTGGTTTTGAAATCATTTCTTTGATTGACATTGCAGTCAATTGTGCTGCAGCTGCTTTTTCTTCATTCAACCCGACGCCATCAGAAACAATATATAAATTGGCATTTTCAAGAGGAAAACTGATAATATAATCATGACTAAAATCATGAGCAGGGGCATTTTCAGAAATGATAAATTGTGATATTGTTTTGTTATTTTTCATTATTCTTCAGGTATTTTAAAATATTTTCTGGCATGTTTTAAGATTTCCTGGTGCATCTGTTCCATTTTATAGCTCATTTCATCAGGACCAGCATTAATGACACGAGCAAAGATTTCACGTGGAAAATCCTGTTGAAGCATTTCCTGATCAATATATTTATCTGAGTATGCAATATGTCTTACAATTTTATTCTTTTCCTTATCAACGGTAATAACAAATGGTAATGTAACAGAATAATCGCTGTTTAGATTTTCATCAATTTCTTCTATAAATGCAAAAAGATACTTCCTGATATAAAAACTGTCTTCTTCTATCCATAAAGTCTCATAAACACAGAAAAAGGGTCCAGGGTGTTCTTTATCTGCATACTCCGATATGATCAGTTTCTGAATCTCATCATAATCTAATTTTCCAGGTACAAATGTTTCTTTTTTCTCAACTGATTTACTGCAACTTATCATAACCATTATCATGATGAGTATCAGGATAATTTTTTTATTCATCTTTACCTCAATGACGATTTTTTAGAAATTATATTTTATGTCAACAGCAAAAGGTTAATTTTTCAATCTTCATCAAGCAATACAAAGAAATCCATTATCCTGAGTTTTGCAAATAGTTTGAGTATTGGAGATTCTTCAGATAAAAGAAAGATAAACATAGCTTTAAAAGATTAATTTACAATAAATCACAGAGAATCAGCCTTAACTTTGATAAATCATACGATGATTAGGCAGTAACTTTGACAATAAAATTAGATTTAATCGTTTTTTTATTGACGGCATGGTAAATATTTTTAAAATGGAATTAAGAGGAATAAAATGAAAATAAGAAAGACACTAAAATCATTAGAAGAATATATCGGAATCTGTATAGGAGCCATCATTTTTGCAATTTCATATTCTTGGTTTCTTATCCCGTATAAAATTGCTCCAGGTGGAGTTGGTGGTCTCGGACAGATATTATATCACCTGTTTGGTATTCCAGTAGGAACTTTTATGATTGCCTGTAACATTCCTTTGTTTATACTCAGTGTCATATATCTGGGTCATTCATTTGGAATAAAGACATTTTTTGGCATGCTAGTTACTTCTATTTTTACAGATTTACTCAGCCTTCCCAATCTATATAAAATTGGGATCATAAAAGACCTGTCTCAATACACGCATCTAGTTGATGGACATACTGTTTATGCATTTCTAAATCCATCAGATATTTTTCTCTCTGCAATTTCAGGATCTGTTTTATTGGGTATGGGACTGGGAATCATTTTTAAATCCAGAGGCTCAACAGGAGGAACAGATATACCGGTCGCTTTAATCAAACAAAAAACAGGTCTGTCCATCGGTACCGGTTACTGGATTGTCGAGACACTGATTATCTTTACTGTTGGTATTGTTTTTAAAGATCCCAAACTCGTCATTTTTGGTTACATTAATCTTTTCATTTGTTCCAAAATAACAGATTTAACCAGCGAAGGGCTTCCTTATGTAAAAGGAGTTTTTATCATGTCTCAAAAATCAGTTGAAATTAAAGAACTGATAATGGAAGAAATAGGCAGAGGTGTTACCATTTTCAAAGGAGAAGGCGGTTTTAGCGGAGAACCTCAAGATATTATATTCTGCGTTTTGAATAGACGTCAGGTACCACTTTTAATTGATCTTGTAAAAGAAAATGATGCCAATGCCTTTGTCACATTAACAGATGTATTTGATGTGATGGGACATGGATTTAAAACAAGACAGATCAATTTATCTCATAAGAAAGTAAAAAATAAGTGATAAGCTTTATGAATATTTATTTATACACAATTATCTAAATCAACCAATAAGAGAATTTAGAATTGATAGTTACTTTGAAACATCAGACTTTAAGAAGATTTCATATCCTCCTGCTCTTCTTATGTTGCTTTTATCTGCTTTTGGGAAAAGGAAATATGCAATTGGCAAGAGTACAGTACGATGGGGGCGGAGACTGGTATAATGATCCTGAATTACTGCCTAATCTGGCTCAGTTTGCCAATAATCAGATCCAAACTGATTTTTCTCCTAAAGATAAAAATATCAGATTAAATGATAAAAAACTATATGAATACCCATTTCTATTCATAACAGGCCATGGGAATATTAAATTGAGATCAGATGAAATCAGCGGATTAAGAAAACATCTTGAAAATGGAGGATTACTCTTTGCTGATGATGATTATGGGATGGACAAATCATTCAGAAGAGAAATGAAAAATGTATTTCCTGAGAAATCTCTTATTGAGTTACCTAAAGACCATCCCCTGTATAATTGTTATTTCTCCTTTCCGGAAGGCATCCCAAAAATCCATGAACACGATCAAAAAAGGCCTCAACTCTTTGCTATTTTTTCTGACGAGGGCAGAATTATGGTTTTATACTCATTCGAATCAAATATTAGTGATGGATGGGGAAATGCCTCCACTCATGATGATCCCCCAGAAGTAAAAGAAAAAGCACTTAAGTTTGGCACCAATATTTTATACTATTATCTTACTGGAGGTAAAAACCAGTGATTCGAATAGTGATTGCCTCCGATTTTCATTTAAAATATATAGGAAATGAAGAAGATAATCAACGCTTCAACCGAGTCTGTTGTTTTTTGAAATCACTTAAAGAAAATTGTGAAGTTCTCATTTTAAATGGAGACATTTTTGATCTTTGGATTGAATGGAATACTGTCATCATTAAAGATTACTTTCCTATTTTAAAAATTCTCTCTGACCTCAAAGAAAGTGGTATCAGAATAATAATGGTTACTGGTAATCACGATTTTTGGTTCGGTAATTTTTTAAGCCAAACTATCGGAATAGAACTATATCAGGACTTTTTTTCAGAAACAATTGGCTTAAACACATTCTATGTAACTCATGGAGATCTACATACTGTTAATGACATCAGATATCAGATTTTCAGGCGTATTATCAGAAGCTTTCCAGTAAAAGTGTTGGTAAAATGCATTCACCCAACACTCAGTTTATACCTTGGAACATCACTTTCACGCTCCAGCAGAAATCGAAAAGATTCTCCAGACCTTCAACAAAAAAAAGAAAAAGGTCTCATTCGTTTCGCAGAAAAAATGATAAACGATTTTCAAACTATCAATCAATCCAAATCCCTTGTAGTTGCAATGGGACATTCCCATCAACCAAAACTCATTCCCATAAAACAAGGCTGGTATGTCAACTCTGGAGATTGGATAAAGCATAAGTCCTATTGTATCATTAATCAAGAAAAAATCGAAATCAGGTATTATGAGTCATCATAAATATTTTTTAAACTGCACACATCTAGATTTAAAATCTTTAATTAGGCAATTTAGATTGTGCTCATATTTCATATTTTTTTAAATAGAGGTCTTTATGCTCTTACACCATCAATTCATTGAAGTCGCAAAAAAATATCCCCAAAAAACAGCAATTTATGAGCAAATGTCAGGGAAAGAAGTCAACTTTGAGAAGTTGTTAATCGCCTCACTCCTAATGGCAGAAAAAGTCAAAAAATATCAAGGAAAATTCATAGGTATCATGCTCCCTCCTTCAGCAGGCTGTACGATCGCTGTTTTGGCAGTATTATTTGCAGGAAAAACGCCTGTCATGATTAATTACTCTACCGGAGCTACTCAAAACTGCCTCTACGCTCAAAAAAAATGCAATTTCAGGACCATTCTTACCAGTGAAAAACTTCTGGAAAAAATTCAGGAAGAACCCGTTAAAGGCATGGTATTTCTTGAAGAGGTGATGAAAAAAATCAATATTCTGGAAAAATTAAAAGCTGCAATGGTTGCAAAATTTCCTGCCTCTGTTTTAAAAACATTAGTAAGTGGTGGAAAAGAAGATGATGATCTGGTTATCTTATTTACCAGCGGTAGTGAAAAAGACCCAAAAGCGGTTATGCTCAGTCATAAAAATATTCTATCCAATATCAATGGCATTCTGAGTGTTTTAAATGTCAGTCATGAAGATGTTTTCGTCGCAAATCTCCCCTATTTTCATGTATTCGGACTAACTATCAATCTTTGGATTCCTCTGTTTTTAGGATGCAAGGTTGTGGCGCATGCGAATCCGCTGGATTACAAAACGATTGTGGATTCCATCAGAAAACATAAAGTTTCAATCATGGTTGCTACCCCCACGTTTTATTACTGGTATTTAAAAAAATCCCAGACAGGTGATTTCGATTCTGTTAAATATGCCATCTCAGGAGCTGATAAGTTACATCCTCAAATTCAGGAAGAATATCTCAAAATCCATAATCTCAAGGTGCTTGAAGGCTACGGCACAACAGAAACCAGTCCTGTGATCTCAACCAATACGCCTGACTCGAATCGTGAAAACAGTATCGGCAGACCTATCCCTGGTATAAGAGTCAAAATCGTCAAACTGGACACAGATGATGAATGCCTTCCAGGTGAAGAAGGAAAAATCCTTGTAAAAGGACACTCAATTATGAAAGGCTATTATGGAGATCTGGAAGAAACATCACTTCGCATCAGAAATGGCTGGTATGATACCGGTGATGTAGGAATGCTGGACAATGACGGATTTTTATATCACAAAGGCCGATTAAAACGCTTTGTAAAAATTGCAGGCGAAATGATTTCTTTGACGAAAGTAGAAAGCGTTTTAGATATGGTTCTTCCAGATGGCACTATATGCTGTGTGGTAGAAATTCCTGACCCTGTAAAAGGAGCTGAAATTGTAGCAGCGGTTACTACTACAGAAATAGATCAAAAAAAAATAAAAAAACTACTGGCTAAACATTTACCCTCTCTGGCAATCCCAAAACGCTTTCATGTGTTGGAAAATATTCCTATGGCACCCAGCGGTAAAGTAAATTTCAGGGCAGTAGAAGAAATATGCAGAAAACTTGAAGAGGAAAACGAATGAAAATAGATCTACATTTACATACTAATTTTTCGGACGGGAAATTAAGTCCCGAACAACTTTTAAAATTTGCATGGGAAAATCATTATGCTTATCTTTCTATTACTGATCACGACAGTACACTTGGTTATCAGGAAGCAACAAAACATTTAACAAAATATCCAATGGATCTGATTCCAGGCGTCGAAGTCAGTACCATTTATCAAACCAGTGATGTTCACATATTAGCATACTATGTGGACGTTGAAAATCCTGATCTGGTTGAAATGTTAAAAAAAATATATGACAGCCGTTACGGTAGAGCCAAACAAATGGTTGAAAACCTTCGTCAATTAGGAATTGATCTGAACTGGGAAGATGTACTAAAGTATGCCGGTCAGCATAAATATGTGGGTCGTCCCCATATTGCCAGAGCAATGATCGAAAATGGATTTTGTAAAACAATAAAAAGTGTATTTGATGATTATCTGAATAATGATTCTCCGGTCTATGTCCCTAAATACCGAATTGATACGGCAAATGCAATTGAAATCATTAAACAGGCAGGCGGAATACCTGTTGTAGCTCACCCTGGTCGTCTGGAAGATGATAGCGTGCTGTATGATTTTATCGATATGGGAATTGAAGGAATTGAAGTCTATTACGCATCCCATTCTTCAGGTCAAATTAAACTCTATGAACAAATCGCCTTAGAACATAATCTCATCAGAACAGGCGGTTCAGATTTTCATGGGCATGATTTTTATTACCTGAATTACTCAGCTCCTGATATTTGTATCAAAGAACTAAAAACACGCTATTTAAGTAAAAGAGGTTAAAAAATGAACCCTTACGAAGATTTGTATCAACTACCCAAAAAATTTGTTTTTCCCCGTTTTTCAAGATATTTTGCTCTTTCTATGAGTATTTTACTGATTCTTTATTCGATCTTCGTCATCTTTACAAAGCTCAATGAAGATTCTTCTGCTTTTATGAAAATTGTACCCTTTCTGATTGCTTTTCTGGCACTTGATTCTCTCAGCAGAAATTTGTTTTCTCTAAATTCTGTTCATATTAATGATCAACAACTTGAGCTGGCATTTCTGGCAAAAAAGAAAATCACCATTCCATGGTTACGAATCAGTAAAATGGAATTGTATAAAGGCAAAGCAAAAGGTTTTTATATTTTTTTTACAGAAAACGGAGAAGAAAAAAAACACTTTTTAACCATGCAATTCCCCAAAATGGTTGAGATTATCAATTTAATTGTTTATCTTGCACCTCATGCTGAATATGATGAATTTATTAAAAGTCTTGCCATTATCCCCAAAAACGAAGAAATTTAATATTTTGCTTGCTAAATTTTCCCTCAAATTTATAAAGACATCAAGGATTAAATCCTTAATAAAATTAAGGAGTCAAAAATGACAGACATCAATGAAAAAAATTGCTCTTGTGGTTGCGAAGATCACAATCATGAAGAAAACGATGATCTCTACATTACTTTAGAATTCGAAGATGGATCTGAAGTTGAATGTTTAGTCATGGATACACTCAAAATCGATGGTAAAGACTATATGGCTTTACTCCCTGAAGGTCAGGAAGAATATTATATCTACGGATATAAAGAACTTGAAGATGGTGTTGAAATTATCAATATTAATGATGAAGAAGAATTTAACAAAGTTGTTCAGGAATTCCAGGCTCATTTTGAAGCAATGGATGACGAAGAAGAAGATGATGACGAAGAAGAAGAATAGTCTTCATCAATAAATTTTTCAGAAAATGCCGTGTAAAATCGGCATTTTTCTATTTATAGAAGCAATTTGGAGATGATATGGATATTCTTTTGGTAGATGATGAAGAATTAAGCAGAAATGCCATTAAAGACTTTATAACCGAACAATTAGGTCATTCTGTCTTTGATTATACAAATGGTGTTGAAGCCTATAATGCCTGGAAAGATAAACATTTTAAGGTTATTATCAGTGATATCAAAATGCCACTCATGGATGGTAACAAACTACTTGAAATGATCAAAAAAGAGCCTGAAGGAAAAAATACAGATATGATCCTTATGACTGGATATGCGGACGTGAATTCAGCTGTTCAGGCGCTTAGAAACGGTGCATGGGATTACCTTCAAAAACCCGTAGATATTGAAGAACTCGCTTCAATTCTTGATAAAATTGAAGAACATCAGACACTGCTCAGTGAAAATCATCAGTTAAAGAATGAATTTACTCAAAGCCTGGACAATGCCACCGAAGACATCAGAAAAAAATTATCCTATTTTCAAACTGCTTATTCTAATGTTACAGGTATTGGTAATGTTGGCATATTTTCAGAGACAATGCTGTCAATTATGTCGGTTTGCGATAAGTTACACGAAGACCGATCAATACCTGTTTTGATAGAAGGAGAAACAGGAACAGGAAAAGAAATTATTGCCAGAAAAGTCCATTTTGGAAAAAATGATTCTCCTCTCCCATTTGTTACCATCAACTGCGCAGCCATATCACCAAGTCTGTTTGAAAGTGAACTCTTTGGTTATGAAGAAGGCGCTTTTACAGGCGCAAAAAAACGGGGAAATATTGGTAAAATGGAAATGGCTCAACAAGGGACACTCTTTCTTGATGAAATAGGCGAAATGCCCCTTGATTTGCAACCAAAATTATTGCGTGCCATTCAACAACAGGAGATATACAGGGTTGGCAGTTCAAGAAAAATAAAATTAGATGTCAGATTCGTCTGCGCAACCAATCGAACTTTACTCGAACAGGTACAGGCCGGAAAATTCAGGGCAGATTTGTATTACAGACTCAACGTAGCAAAAATATTTATTCCGCCTTTAAAAGACAGAAAAGCAGAGATATACCCTCTTTCTCAGATGTTTTTACATCAATTTGCTGAATCCAAACAAAAAAAATTTAGAATCATCAGTAATGAGGCACGAAAACTTCTTGAAAATTATGAATGGCCTGGTAATATCAGAGAATTGCAAAATACAATTGAACGGGTTGTCCTTTTGTATGATGATATTGAACTAAAGGCGAAACATTTACAATTCCTGGAGAATGATTTGTATTACACGATTGATGAACAAAATGTATTAACGCCAGGAAAAATTATAATTCCTGAGGAACCTTTTGACCTCGATTCTCTTGAAAAAGAAATTGTACAGAAAACACTCGCTAAGTTCAACGGAAATAAATCTAAAACCGCAGAGTTTTTGAATCTGACTCGCAGTGCTCTCAGATCAAGAATGTAAGAAATTATAAGTTGACAGATATCCCGTTAACATATTGATAAAGGAAGAATAATGGAAAGAATAAGCAAAAAAGTAATTTACGTAGGCGGTATTGCTATTGGAGGAAATCATCCTGTTACGATTCAATCCATGTGCAATACATTAACTCAGGATATTGAAAAAACTGTTACTCAGATAAATCAGTTAACAGAGGCCGGATGCCAGATTATCAGGGTAGCAGTTCCAAACATGGAAGCAGCCCAGGCAATCTCTGAAATTAAAAAACAAATTTCAATTCCCATTATCGCTGATATTCATTTTGATTACCGGCTTGCCATTGAATCCATCAAATCAGGAGTAGATGCTCTTCGCTTGAATCCGGGAAATATTGGTTCAGAAAACAATGTTAAAGCGGTGATTGATCATGCCAAAGAACGAAAGATTCCAATTCGAATAGGTGTAAATAGTGGTTCCCTACAAAAAGATAAGCTTGAAAAGTATGGTGTTTGTACCCAGGCAATTGTAGAAAGTGCTTTAGAACATGTATCTATCCTTGAAAAACTAAATTATGAAGAAATTAAAATTTCTGTCAAAGCTTCATCTGTACCGCTAACAATTGATTCATACAGACTTCTCAGTTCTAAATGTCCATATCCCTTACATTTGGGAGTAACTGAGTCAGGTACTGAATTTACCGGAACCATTAAGTCTTCTATAGGAATTGGAACGCTTTTAGCAGAAGGAATTGGAGACACTATCAGAGTATCTTTAACAGATGACCCTATGAAAGAAATATATGTAGCCAAACAGATTCTTAAATCTCTTGGTTTAAGAAAAGGTCTTGAAATCGTTTCATGTCCTACTTGCGGACGAACTCAGATTGATTTAATCAACCTTGCAAAACAAGTTGAGATTGCCTTAAAACCCTATGAAGAGAAAGAAATCACAGTTGCAGTTATGGGTTGTGAAGTGAATGGTCCAGGAGAAGCAAGAGAAGCTGATTTTGGCATTGCCGGCGGTAAAGGACTAGGATTGATTTTTCAAAAAGGTGAAATTATAAAGAAAGTAGATGAAAAAGAATTACTAAATGAGTTAATCGCCTTGATTGAGAAACACTATTCAAATTAACAAACAGCTGTTATATCATGCATCATTTCATTATCATATTTTTAATTTTACTTCCTTATTACCTTATGGCTCAAGATGTTAGTCCTGTCAATACATCTGAAACTATCAATACAAACGAGCCTTCTGCTCAATTAATTATTAGTTCTGTTGAATTTAAGGGGAATATCCGATACCCTGCTGATGTGTTGCTAAAAACAATCAAAACAAGAAAAGGTGATAGACTTGATAATCAAACGCTGATGGATGATCGTATGCGTCTTATCCAGTTTTATGATAGTAAAGATATGCACTTTACAGTGGTCCTTTATCCAGAAAAAATTCCAGTCTCCAGTCAGCAGGTTCAAATCATTTTTCAAATTCATGAAAAAGAAATCCCTTTTATTCAAAATTTACATTTTCAAGGTAACAATTATTTATCTGATCAGAAAATCAAACAATTTATCTACTTTAAACCAAATCAATTCTCAGTTAAAGACATTGAGTCAATTAAACAGAAAATCATTGATATCTATCTAAGTCGCGCCTTTTTATTTTGTGAAGTCAAGTTTGACAGTTTAAGTATTAGAGATTCTCTGCTGACTGCTTGTTTTCAAATCAGAGAACATCAACAGGTAAAATTCTCGAATGCCCTTTTTACAGGCAATAAGATTTCAAAAGCCAACTCAATTATCAGAATGAGTAAAATAAAAAAAGACAAACTTATTTCTCCTGACATGTTAAAAACAGCAGAAAACAGCCTAAACAGCAAAGATTATCTGGAGGACTGTTCAATTATCCCAATCAACCCAGAAACCCTTCTTTTTAACATTAAAGAGTCAAAAATGACCAGAATTGAGGGTGTACTTTCTTTCAATCAAAATCAAAAAAACAGCTTTATAGGCTTTTTTAATTTTGATTTTCTTAATCTCTTCGGTTCAGACCGAAACTTAAATTTCAAATGGCAATCAAGTCAAAACAATCAGAAATATGTTAGAATGAAATATGCTGATCCCGGACCTTCAGGTATTCCTTTGGCTTTTAATCTTTCATTTGAAAGAGAAGAAGTTGACTCATCGTATATTGAGATTAATACCGATATAGATTTTTATACATATTTTGATAAACATCAGATTGGTTTATTATTGGGATTAAAAGACATTAATCCAGGTAGTAGAAAATTAAACAAATTTGACAAAAGTACACAAAAAAAGACAGGTTTATTCTGGTCATATATTACTTTAGATTATCCAGCGAATCCCTCTTCTGGAATGTCTCTCCTTTATAAGCACATACTCAGTTTTAGCAATCAATCTATACTGTCAAATGACGTTGAAAGTAATACGAAACAAAACATTAAAAGACAATCAAACGAGTTTTCTTTTGCTTTTATAAAACCTCTGACGCTTAATCTGATTTATTATTCTTCAATGAATATACGAATCATTCAAAATAAGAGTTTATATTCTTACGATTTATATTCAGTAGGAGGCACATTCAGTGTGAGAGGTTTTCCTGAAAAGTTCTTTAGTGGTAACCAAATTTTTTGGCTTAATAACGAGTTAAGATTACTTACCAATCGAGATAGTCGTTTTTTTATTTTTGTTGATTATGCTTACATAGATGATGAACGACCTTCAATCAATATTACATTTAAAGATGTAGTGGGTTATGGAGCAGGATTAAGATTGTTAACCAAAGCAGGTATATTAAGAATGGATTATGGATTACATTATTTTCAAAATACCTGGACAAGTCCAATGGAAGGCTACATTCATTTAGGTATTGAAACAAGTTTCTAAATATCTACTTCAATCCCTACAGGACAATGGTCTGAGCCCTCAATATCCTGCATTATAAAAGCATTCTTTACATAAGGGATAAATCCTTCATCTACAAAGAAATAATCAATTCTCCATCCAATATTTCTGGGTCTTGCTCCAGCTCTGTATGACCACCAGGAATACTGATCGGGTCTTTTATCAAAATGCCTGAATGTATCTATATAACCATGATTAATCATTTTATCAAGCCATGCCCGTTCAATAGGTAAAAAACCAGAAAACTTTTCATTCTCTTTAGGATTGGCAAGGTCTATTTCTTTATGAGCAGTATTAAAGTCTCCAGAGATGATGATATGTTTCCCTGTTTTTCTCAATTCTTGAATATAGTCAAACAGCTGATCGTAAAAATCAAGTTTAAATTGCAACCTCTCATCATCTTTCTGACCATTCGGAAAATAGATATTGAAAAAATAGAATTTTTCAAATTCTGCGCAATTGATTCTGCCTTCAGTCTCAAAAATCGGATTATTAATGCGGTTTGATGTAGAAACTGGCTTAGTTTTAGTAAACAGTGCAGTGCCAGAATAACCTTTCCTTTCTGCAAAATCATAAAAAATATGATAATCAGAAGATAACTCATGTATTTCTTTAGGAATCTGATCTGCTTGTAACTTGGTTTCCTGAATCCCTAAAATATCTGGTTGACTAGTATGGATAAACTCTAAAAAGTTCTTTTTTATTACAGCTCTGAGTCCATTTACATTCCATGATATTAATTTCATTATTCCTTCTTTTCGTTAATCATATTTTTGTTACTTTTTGTTATTTCTTGACGTACTTTGTCTGCACATTCACGCGCTGGCATTCATTGTAAACAGGACATATATCACATCGTGGATTGACAGGTTTACATAGATGCTGACCAAAAGAGACCAGATATGAATTATAATTCGACCATAATTCAAGAGGTAATTTATCTCTTAAAGCCATCTCACTCTCAAAGGGTGTTTTGGTTTTAATATATCCTAATCGGTTGCTAATACGGTGTACGTGGATATCCACACACATCGCTGGTTTTTCAAATGCCAGAGTTCTCACCAGATTAGCTGTTTTTCTTCCTACTCCAGGCAGTTGAACTAAATCATCAATTTCTTCTGGAATTTCTCCGTTAAAAAGTTGGATTAACGCATCGGGTAACGCTTTCAGATGCTTTGCTTTATTTCTGTAAAATCCGACAGGATAAATCAAATCTTCAATTTGTTGAACCGATAAAGCTGATAGTTCAGTAGCATTACTTATAGTAGAAAACAAACGGGTAACAACCTGAGAAGTGACCTCATCTTTTGTTCTGGCTGACAGTATTGTTCCTACGAGTATTTTAAATGGATCGTCTGTCTGCGCTTTTATCAGGTCGATAATTGGCGTTTGTACCTGAGTAAAGTGTTCTCCTAATGTATCATATACCTTTTGAATATCCATCAGTCATTACTCCCCAAAAAATAATCCTTCAAGGATTGTTTGTATTGTTCAGATTTCTTATACTTCTTTATAAAACGGTTGATTCTGGTTTTATATGATGTTTCTTTAGGCATAATGATGGAAAATTTCTCACCTGTACTAATTTCAGAACAAAATGACAATTTTTCATCTTTTCTGAGTAACTCAGCTAGCGTTTTATCAATAATTATAATATCTGTTTTATGTGATTTTAGTCCTGATATTAAGTCTCTTATAGATTTTTCCTTCATAATTTTATCGGGTTTTATCTTATGATTTTCCAGTAGGAGTTTCTCTACAAGATACTGTCCGCTTGAACCAATCTGAATGCCAATATTGTAAGGAGTGCATTCTTCAATATTCTTGACAGGAAGAATACTATCCTGAAGGCATACTATCATTTGATTTCCATCATAATATGGCTCAGATACGGAAAAAACTTTAACTCTTTCACTGGTGCCAGATACTGAAGAAATAATCAAATCCAGGTTGGATGACGTTAAATCTTTTAGTAATTCAGGTATTGTATTTTGAACAAAAACTGGTTTTAGATGATTTTGATTACAAAACTCATTAATTAAATCAATCTCAAAACCTGCTGCTACACTCAAACTATCATAATAGTTAAAAGGATACAAATTTGAGGAAATGCCAATTTTGATCTCTTTATCCTGATTTTTTTGTTGACATCCATTTAACAAAATTATAATTACAGACATAAAAATCATCAAAAAAATACTATTTTTTTTATTTACATTCATAACGTGTTTCCTTATTCTATCCTTATACCTTCCTTATCATCACAATTTTCAAATTAAGCACTTTACTTTAATTGCTAACAGTTTCCTATATTGCAAGAAATTAAAAGATTTTCATTTAAAAATAATTCTAAATGATCACCCGGAGATAAAGTGCCGACTCCTTCAGGGGTACCTGTAAAAATAACATCACCAGCTTGAAGGGTAAAAAACTGAGATAAATAAGCGATTATCTTTCCTGGTTTGAAAATCATATCTCTTGAATTTCCTGTCTGTTTTGTTATACCATTTTGTTTTAGTGAAAATGAAAGATTTTCTAATAACTCAGGTTTATCAAAGGGAATAAAGTCTGATAACATGGCTGACTTATCAAATGATTTCGACAATGTCCAAGGTAAACCTTTTGCTTTTGCTTTTTCTTGTTGGTCTCGCATTGTAAAATCTATACCTATACCATATCCAGCTATGAAATCTAAGGCTTCAATTTCAGATACATTTTTACAATCTTTTGAAATCAAAAGCGTTATCTCTGCTTCGTAGTGAAAATTTTTGCAAATTGATGGAATATGAATGACTTCATTTTGATAAGAAATTGCTGTATTGGGTTTAATAAAAAAGACAGGCTGTGTTGGAAATGTATGATTCATTTCACTGATATGATTCATGTAGTTTAAGCCCAGACAAAATATAGTATTAACCTGATACTCTGTTTTATTGGTTAAATAAGCTTTTTTCATAGATTTTCTCTCAAATATTCGTATAATTCTTTATGATTATTAAAGTGCCTGTCTGATTGATGAATGACATCATTCAATTCTGCTCCACAATGTTCATCAAAGATAGAAAAAACCATCATTCCTGCATTTTTTGCTGCCTGAACTCCTGGTAATGAGTCTTCAATCACCAGGCAGTTTTCAGCCTCAACAGCAAGCTCAGAAGAGGCATTCATAAATATATCAGGATAAGGTTTACCCTTAATATCATGACATCCACAGCTTATACTGCTAAAATAATCCTCTATGTGATTCAGTTTTAATACCTCACGGGTAAGATATTCAGAATTGCTAGTACCAATTGCCAGTTTTATATTTTTGTCTTTAAGCAAATTAAGCACATCAATTGCATTATCTTTTATTTCAAGTTCTTTACGATAGTATTCTTCTACCATTTGATGCCATTCATTCTTAATTTCATCAAGACTTTCTTTTAAACTAAATTTTTCTTTAAAATATACAGCCAGATCATTAAAACTATTGCCTCCATTGAAATCATTAAACAAGTGCTCAGGTACAGCAATGTTTCTTTTTTTTAAAAAATCAATATCTACTTTCTTCCATATCCCCATTGAATCAATCAATGTACCATCCAAATCAAAAATTACAGCTTTTATCATCTTATTTCCTTAACAAGTATTCTCTTAACTTAGCGCTTAGTATATCCATAATCCAGACAGTTACTGCAATCATCAACATAATCATACTTACATTACTCCATCTAAGCAATTGCTGTTGTTGCTGTAATGCCTGTCCAATTCCTCCTCCTCCGACAAAACCGACGATGGTTGCCATTCGGATATTAATATCCCAGCGGTAAATTGTAAATGCCAGAAATGGAGATAAAATCTGAGGAATTACAGCATAAATCCATACCTGTAATGTATTTGCTCCTGTAGCCTGCATTGCTTCTACCGGACCATGATCAATATTCTCTATCTGTTCGGAATATAATTTAATCAATGATGAAATAGAATGAATCATCAGTGCCAGCATTCCTGCAAATGGACCTATACCAACCCAAACAGTAAAAATAATAGCCCAAACTATCGCTTCAATTGACCTGGTAAAGGTAGATAAGGTTCTTACAATATAGTAAATCGTATTTGGAATAAAATGATTTGGCATCAGATTTCTGGCAGCAAAAAAACTTAAAAAAAAGGCAAAGGGAATAGCGAGTATTGTAGCCATCAATGCAAGATATATCGTCTGTATAAGTGAACCAAGCATAGGAAAAAAAAGAGAGAAATTCGGGTTGAATAATTTATCCAGTATATTATATGCTTTGTGAAAGTTCATCACAAATTTTACTGGTCTTATTTCTACCAGTAAAAAACCAACAATCATTGTCAAAATAATTGATAAAATTGTTAGAAATATGATGAATTTTCTTTTCAATTCGACAGAACTTTTTATCGGTATCATTGTTAGGACTACAGCTAGTATCATACTGATAAATGGTGAGATAAAGATAGCAGGTAAAACAAATAGACTGTAAGTGTCATTTAAATAATATAATAAATACTGCAAAGAAGCAATGTTGAATAAAAACAAAGCAAAGATAATTAGATTTTCTTTCAGATGTTGAGTCAATAATCCTCCAAACTAACTAGCGAATATCAATTTCTTCAGCATTCTCTCCATATATTTGCTGAAAACGTTCATTTGTGATCTCATCAGGTAAACCGTCAAAAACAAGTTCACCTGCTTTTAGAGCAACAACTCGACTACCATATTTCCTGGCCAGACTTAAAAAATGGAGTGAGCAAATGATAGTAATATTTTCGTTTTTATTTAACTGGCCAAGATATTTCATAACAGAATCAGCAGTTGCAGGATCAAGACTGGCAACAGGTTCATCTGCCAGCAGAATACGAGGTTCTTGCATTAATGCACGGGCAATCGCCACTCTTTGCTTTTGTCCGCCTGATAGATTTCTGGCTTTTTGTTTACTAAAATCCTGTAAGCCTACTCTTTTGAGGTTTTGTTCAGCAAGCTCACTTATTTCTTTATTAACAGTCAATTTAATAGATTTCCAGGTACTCAGATAGCCAAGTCTTCCAGTCATAACATTCGTTTTAACACTAAACCCGGGAATCAGATTAAATTCCTGAAAGATCATTCCAATGTTCCTTCTTGTTCTTCTGAGTGTTTGTTTACTCATTTGAGTAATATCTGAATTTTCAAAAATGATAGCCCCTTCGTTAGGCTCAATCAAACGATTGATGCATCGTAGCAAAGTAGATTTTCCTGAACCCGAAAGTCCAAGCAGAATAACAAATTCACCTTTTTGGATTTTCAGGTCAATTTTTTTTAATGCCTGAAAATTATTCTGATAGGTTTTACTCAGTCCTTTAATCTCTAGTAAAGATTTATTTGAAGAGCTCATTGGCATCCATTCCGAGTGTCTGAAGAGTTGATCTGACAATATCATAATCACTATCCTGAGACACAATAAAATCATCAATCTGATATAGGTCTTTCAATTCTTTCTTTCCTTCAGGATCTTTTGCATATTTAAGAAGTGAAGTAACAATTTTATCTTTCAGTTCTTTTGGGAATTTATCTCTAAATGTAACGGTATCATTTGGAATCCATTCAGTAAATCCAATAATTTTTAACTTATTGAATACATCTGGATGCGTTTCAGCTACAGAATTTCTGGCATCTTGAGGAATCCCCTCATGTTCAGGTGACCAAAAAGTACATCCCACATCTGCAGTGCCTTCATAAACTGCTAATATTGCCTGAGGATGCCCCCCAGCCATGATCTCTTTTTTGGGAGTAATCTGATTTTTTTTCAAGATGGCAGAAGGATAAATATAGCCTGATGTTGATGCGGCATCAGTATAAGCGATCACTTTATCCTGGATATCTTTAATTTCATTGATATTACTTGAAGTCTGAGCAACAAACTGACCTCTGTATCTACTCAGATTATTTCGAACAGTTGTCAACTCAACCTGAGCATTGTACTTTTGATGTGCCATTATATAGGCAAAAGTAGCTAAAAAGGCAATATCAGCCTCTTCACTTCCCATAGCCTCGATTACTGCAGCATAACTGGTCGGAACAGCTACTTTAAAATAAAGCCCCGTATCCTGATGTAGAAAATCTGATATTGCTTCTGCACTTTCTACAATCTTATTTGCTTCCATCGAAGGAACAAAATACAATTTTACAGGGTTTGCTTTTGAACCTAAAGGTTTTTGAGAACAAGCAGTGAGTAACAGCATTAACGCACTAATTAGCAGTATTACCTTCTTAATCATCATATCCTCCATTAAATGCTTTATTTTCATTGATAAAGCCATATTATTCAATCGATTTAGCTATTATTCTATAATTAAATTTTTACCTGTCATTTCAGCTGGTTGAGGTATTTCCATTAAGTATAACATAGTTGGCGCAATATCAGCTAATACGCCTGAATTCAAACTTTTTACATGCTTGTCAGGAGTTACAATACAAATTGGAACGGGGTTTAAGCTATGAGCAGTCATTACGTTATTATTATCATCAATCATTTGCTCTGCATTTCCATGATCAGCAGTAAATATTACAGAAAAACCTTTTTCCAATGCAAGTGGTATTATTTCGCCTACACACAGGTCAACAGTCTCGACAGCTTTTTGAGCTGCGTCAAATACGCCTGTATGACCAACCATATCACAATTGGCAAAGTTCATAATGATCGATTGATAGCGATCTGATTTCAATGCTTTAATACATTCGTCTTTAACCTTAAATGCACTCATTTCAGGTTGCATATCATAGGAAGCTACCTTTGGGGAGGGAACTAATACCCTATCCTCATATTGAAAGGGTTTTTCAACTCCACCATTAAAAAAGAATGTAACATGAGCATATTTTTCTGTCTCAGCCAGTCTTAATTGGTGAACCTGATGTTTATCAAAAACTTCACCCAGTATATTTGTCATTGCCTGATTTCTAAATGCGACTGAAACAAGTTTTTCAAAACGAATATCATACTCAGTCATACATACATAGCAAAGATTTTCTATATATCTTACAGGAAAATCAGCAAAATCTGGATAAATAAAAGATCTGCTAATCTCTCTGGCTCTGTCAGAACGGAAATTAAAGAAAACAACACTGTCATTATCTTCAATTTTAGCTACAGGTGCATTATTTTCAATTATAATTTTGGGGAGTATAAACTCGTCAGTTACACCAGATTCATAGCTTTCTTTTATAGCTTCGAGCGGATCCGTATAAAAATCGCCCTTTGCATTTACAAGTGCGTTCCATGCTTTTTCAACTCTTTCCCATCTGTTATCACGATCCATGGCATAATATCTGCCAATTATTGTTGCAATTTTTCCGGTATCTTGTTCATGTAGATAAGTCATCAGATTTTTTACAAAGTCAATACCTGAATTTGGTAGTGTATCACGGCCATCCATAAAACAATGAATAAATACATTTTGGAAATTTTCCTGACGACATAGTCTTATGAGTGAGTAAAGATGATTCAAACTGCTATGCACTCCACCATCTGAAATGAGACCCATTAAATGTAAACGACTGTTATTGGATTTTGCATGATGAATTGCTTTAAGTAATGCTTCATTTTGAAAAAATTCACCTGATTCTATTTTGCTGTCTATCAATGTATTGAGTTGATATACGACTCTACCTGCTCCAATATTTAAATGTCCAACTTCAGAATTACCCATAATACCCTTAGGTAAACCAACATCAGTACCAGAAGTCTTGAGAGTTGCTACGGGATATTGACTTTGATAATAATCAAGGTGAGGTGTGTTTGCTGCCTGAACTGCATTACCTTTAGAGTTATTGTTTAGTCCGTATCCATCGAGAATAATCAGCATTGCTTTTTTCATCAAATCTCTCCTGTTTAATTTCAGTCTTTTTTCATGCCATTATGAAAAATATCTATGACTGTTTTATAAATGTTATTTAAAGGAATTTCTTCTTTGTTGAGTGCCCACTCTGATAATAAAAAATCAATTGAGCCATAAATCATTTGAGCTGCCAGGCGTGGGTTCATATCTTTCATCAGATTCTGATCAATCGCTTCTTTGATTAATTTTTCTAAAAAGTCTAAATAAGATTTTAATGGATGGAAATTTGGATATCTTTTATAAAAATCAGGACTTTGTCTGACTTCTTGCACAAAAAACCTAACATAAGAGGGATTATTTGTAAACAAATCTATATGATACTGAAATGAAATGTATAATTTATTTAATGCATTAGTTTCTTTTTTTATTGCTTCCTGAATGATATCGAGTTTTTCATTCACCATCTGTTCAAATACTTTGATTAAAAGATCGTGTTTGTTTTTATAATACAAATACAGAGTACCATCAGCAACCCCTGCATCTTTTGCTATTTCGGACATAGACGTTTCATAAAAACCGTTCTTCGCAAAATTTTCAATGGCTGAGTTATAGATTGCTTTTCTTTTTGCGCATTTATTCTTTTCAGCTTTTCCTTTCTGATACTTCATACTCAATCCTATAGTTCTTTTTAAGAGAAGATAATTTACGAAGGATTGAGCGTCAAGGAAAAAATGAATGAAATGGACTTTTTTTTCAAAATCAATACTTTTCCAGTAATACGGTCGAGTAAGCAGTCATTCCTTTTTCAGAACCGCTTATTCCAAGATGTTCTTCAGTTGTAGCTTTAACAGAAACCTGACTGATATCAGCGCCAAGATCCTCAGCAATATTAGTCCGCATCTGAGAAATATAGTCCTTAAGTTTGGGTTTTTGAGCACAAATAACAGAATCCAGATTTATAAGCTGATAGCCCTTGTCTTTAATAATATCATAAGTTTTTTTTAAGAGAATACGACTGTCAATATCTTTATAATCCATTGAACAATCAGGAAAAAGTTGCCCAATGTCACCAAGAGCCAGTGCCCCTAGCAATGAATCAATAATTGCGTGAATTAGTACATCAGCATCAGAATGTCCCAATAAACCTCTATCAAAAGGGATTTCTACTCCTCCTAAAATCAGTTTTCTTCCTTCTGCCAACTGATGAACATCATATCCGATTCCAATTCTCATATAATCTCCATTGAGTATGAAAAGCAACCTGTCTGCTATTTAAACTAGCAAACAGGTGCATGATTTTATGTCTTAATACAATCCGACTGTAGCACAGATTTTAATCTACAGTGATAGATTTTGAAACATTTTTTGGAACATCAGGATGCACTCCATGATCAATAAAGTTCAATTTATCAAGATATTCCATTTTCTTCTGGCTCATTTTTAATCCAAGTAATTGTAATACGACTGTTGAAGAAAAACAAGTCATTAAACTATCGCCAGTTTTAGGAAGGGTTATATATGCCCATCCATAATATTTCTCTGAATTTGGACTAGCTGAAGCATTTTCGTATAATGATTCGTTTTCCTCGGCAATCACAAATGTATCAGCACCTCTAATCTTGTGAGTATTTATCTGAGAAATCGTCAGATTTACATCTCTTGTATCAGGACCGGTGATATATATCAATGGATAATTTCTATACATTGGTCCAAAGAAATCATATTTTTTTATCACGTCTTTAAATATTTTTGTCCCTTCACGAGATAGATTAAATGGAGACGTTCTGTTAAAAATAAAATCAGAAATTGCAATAATGATATCCTGAGTTTCTTTGATTCCTATATTTTTTTCTAAAGCAATCTGATTAACCTGAACTAAAATCTTGTTGAAATATTTAATCATACCTTCAATATTTTTCATACCAAAGACGGTATTCTTACCTAAGATTGTATTAGGTCCGTGTTTAAATTCTGAAGCTTCCATTCCCTGAGTATGATTGAGGACTGTTTCTCTGATTTTCAAAGCACCTTCCATTGCAATACCTGAAATTTTTGTAGCTAAAATATGGAGAGAAGGTTCCATATAGATTTTGTTTGCAAGCATTTCAACAGGTTCATCAGTGGTTTCTATTGTTTCTTTGAGTAATTGAGGCAAATCCTGGAGTTGTTTGTATCTTCTTAAAATTTCTTTTTTTTCTTCGAGCACATCATTTGATGATATTCCATTATTTTCAGCATTTTCCAGAAGCATTTCTGCGGTTCGGATTGCCAGATAGAAAAAGAGCGTCATCTGATTCATGTAACTTTTAGTCGCAGGCACTGCAATTTCAGGTCCACACATAATGGGTATCGAAACATCAGATTTTTCCTGCCCTAAAGTGGAATTGACATTGTTTACTAATACGATTTTCTTAATAGACAGATTCAAATTGTCAATATCATTGAATATATCAATCAGGTCTTTAGTTTCTCCACTTTGAGAGACACCAATGATCACATCATTATCTTTGAGACTTTTTGAATACTGACTGCGAAATTCTCCAGGAAGTATCGGAATAATCTCTACTCCGGCTATATCATTAAAAAATAATGCGGCTGTCTTGGTTGCATGATAGGAAGTACCACAGGCTAATGTATAAATATTTCTCTGATTACTGATTGTGTTTTTGACCAGTGTTAAAAACTGATCGACTTTCTCTTGAAAATCATCTTTATCCTTATTCTCAGAAATACTATCAAAGACCTTTGCTATCAGCATTCTTTTTTTATTAAACTCTTCACCGATCAGATCTATAAATGTATTCATCTCACTGGAAAAAAAGAATTTCTTCTCAAAATCTTCTTTTACAAGTTCATGATAAATCTCTGGATATTTTGTTTTTATTTGAGCGACTATCTGTTCTACAACTTCTAAATTTACAAAATTATTAAACTTTTTTAACTGCATTTCATATTCAGATTCTTCAAGAATTTCATTACATCTTTCGGTCGCTAACTGTAAATAACCTTCATTTTCTAAAAACTTTATCATATGTCTTGAGCTATTTGAACCTCCTAAGAAAAGTTTAATCACTTTTCCAACAGCTTCTGGTTCTGCATAAATCTCCTGCTCCATAAAGTACTTGAACTCAGGTAAGAGTTCTGTATCTTCAGCTCTTAGTTTTGAACGGATTGCTTTTGAATCAACTTTTTGACCTGCCTCATATACTAAATCAGGTTGGTTAAGTTTTTTGATTGTTTGGTTTTTATAAGCATATACCTGATAATGATTATCAGTATATTCTACGAATTCTCCTTCTCGAAGTTTCACTAAATTTTTTGTAAATTTCAATACAGCGGTTAAATCTGAAGAAGCCAGACAAAAGTCTTGTTCATCAATATTTCCAACTCCAAAATAGAGACTGGAGCCAGCTTTGATCGCATAGCTGGTTTCACTGTATGGGTCAACAATTACTGCTGCATAAGATCCTATCACTTGTTTTGAGCCATTGATAATCGCTTGCCTCATGCTTTTTCTTCTGATTTCTGATGTCATACGATCTGTTTCAGAGAGCTTAGATAATTCAATTTCAAAATAATGTTCAATGATATGTACCAACATTTCTCCATCATTATCCGAAACAACATGGTGTCCTTCACGAACTAAAAAACTCTGCAGCTCTCTTGTATTGGTAATATTACCATTATGAGCTCCAAAAATATGGGTTTTACATCTGACTTCATGAGGTTGAGCATTTTCTTTACTCACCTGCCCAAATGTTGCCCATCTGACTTGTCCACAAAAGATTTTACCTTTCTGATTGATAATATCAAGCGTTTCAACCAGTGTGCTGGGAGCACCGACATCTTTTAACAAAACGGTATTTTTATCATCATCCTGAAATATGGCTCCTGTAGAGTCATATCCACGATATTCTAGCGCTTTTAATAGATTTGATGCATATTTACCTAAATGAAAAGAAGTTTTGTGGATTTGCATTCCTAATACACCACATCCAATACCAATAACCGGTACAGGAACAGTAATTTTTAGATTTTTTAGTAAGTTACGCATGGTTTTCCTCGTTTATGAATTTCTTTATGATTGATTTTGCTATATTTAAATCTTCTGGATTGGTTATCTTAATATTATCGTTTGAACAAAATTGAAAAAAAACAGGCGTATGATAGTATTCACATAAACCTGCATCATCTGTCAGATCAATATGATCCGTCTGTGCCTGTTGATGAAATGACATAATCAGCTGATAATCAAAAGCCTGAGGAGTATGAACTTCCAGCAATTCATCTCGATTGATAGTTTCTGTGATTTCATTTCCTTGAAAACGTTTTATTGTATATTTAACTTTTGTCACAGGTATTACAGCTTTTTGACGAGCTGCTGTATGTATGAGTGAAGTAATTTCATTCGCATATACAAAAGGTCTGACAGCATCATGAATCAAGACAATATCTGTTTCTGAAGGACAATTTTTTAGCCCATTAAATACAGATTCCTGACGGCTTTTCCCGCCAGCTGTCAGTATAATACCTGGGAAAAGGGATGAAAATTTTTGTGTTAATGATAGCAAATCAGCTACAGGGACTGTTATGATTATCTGATTAACTTCTGGATGTTGATAAAATGCTTGTACTGTCCATTCCAGAATACTTTTTTTATTAATTTTGAAATATTGTTTTTTTTTTCTGGAACTAAAACGAACCCCACTACCTCCAGCAGTGATGATAACACTTACAAACATTTTATTTTTTTCCATATAGCTCCTTTTTTCTTTCCATATATATCTTCTTTTCTTCAGGATGTGCTCTGAAAAGAAAAATATGTTTAATCGTATAATTCCAGATAAAAGCCGCAAAATTACCTAATAATTTAGCGATATAAAAGCCAATATAAAGGTAATCATGTGACAGAAAGATAAAAAGGTTCATGATAAGTAAAGCGACTATTTCTATCGATAAAAAAATAGCTAATTCTATATGCCAGATGTCTTTCATATTTCTTTTTGAAAACACCCAGGTAATACTAAAAAAGTAATTTAGCAATACGCCTGCACCATAGCCTATTGATGATGCCATTAGATAATGTAAAGTAAACTGATAATTCAGAAAGACTGTAAGACCATAATCAACAAAAAAGCAGATGATACCGAATATTGAATATTTCAGAAATTGTTTATAATGTTTTAAAGTCTTATTTTTAAACCAATTGATCATACTTCGACTTCTGCAAAATTATCGGGATTCTCATATTCTTCATATAATTTTGTCCCCATTGCAGCAACTTGTTCATTACTGTCCAATTTCCAGTCATGTACAGTTTGTTTGGTTAAGATATAAAATTCTTCATACTTTTCTTTTGCGTGTTTCTGAGTAGCGATTCCGACTAATTTCTTCATAGCTGACCATACTGTTTTGACACGCGCTTCATTTTCAACAGTCAACCATTCTCTGAGAAAAGGATAACATTCTGCAGGTCTGGTTCTTGCTACCTGAGTGATCACATGAGTCATTTTTTTCTGAACATCAGGGCTTTCATCATCAATATTTCGGGTAATACATTCCAGAATATATTCAGGATCGTCTTCGGCGACATGCTCCATTCCATGAAAAGCGAGTGTTCTTTGTTTTGGACTGCTACTTTCAAGCCAGGTGATCATGTGTTCCTTTGTTTCTTTTGGATATCTTCGCCACATATCTGCCAAAATCGCTTCGACTTCCCAAGGGGTATTATCCCAAAATCCATCTAACAGATTGATCAGCTTATCTGGTTCATTTTTATATTTTTCCCAGTAATAGAATAAACCTGCAGCTCTGACTCCATAGATTTTACAATGAGTAAAGTGCTGCAAAACAAGTAATTCAATTACACTCTGTTCAGCATAAAGTACAAGTCTTTTACCGACAACTTCTCTCACAAAATAATTCTGTGTATTTAATATTTTGTAAAGTAACTTAACTGCCTTGTCCTCTTCTCCATTTGATAGATATTTAAAAACTTCATCAACTTTCTGATCAATCGCTTTAATATCTTTGTAATCCAGACGTCCGATTGTTTTAACCATAATTGAGTTCCCCTGAGTTGATTGATTGTTTCAATGCCCCATGACTGTATTTGTTCATGATTCTCATTGCTTTTTACCATAATATATTTTTATATCTGTACGTCAATATTTTTTTAACTTTTTTTTAAAACCATTATGTTTCTTTGAAATTGTTTCTAATACCATAAGTTAGCTAATACTTATTTTCGAACATTTCTCTTTCTTCATCAACTTTAAATCTGACTGTATGCTCTAATTCGTATTTTTTTACAGCATAATATGAATTAAAAAGTAATTCTCCCATTACTTCTCTAAAATAAATATTATGATAATACTGATACAGAGCCACATCAAAATCCTCTGGTAAAGCGCTTATTTTTTTTTGTTTAAGAACACTTCCTGATAAATGACCCGGATCGCAATCCATTGCATCTGAAAGAATTAATTGATGCTCAATTCCATATAACATCACTGAAATAATCATTCCTAATACCAGATAAGGATTTGCCGTCCCATCACTTGTTTTAAGCTCAAAATGCGAAATTTCCTGTGAATTAGGCTTACTGATAACACGAACTGCTGCTTCCCTATTGTCAAATCCCCAACAGTTAAATGCACCGCTCCAGAAATGAGGTTTGATACGTTTAAATGAGTTTGTACCTGGGGTGCTAATGGCCATTAAAGCCGGTAAATGATGCAAAATACCGGCAATTGCATATTTTGCGAGCTGACTGTCTGCGTTTTGAGAATTGAACGATTCAAAGATATTTTTTCCGTCTTTTTCAATACTGAGATGTATGTGACAACCACTTCCGGCAAGATCTGCAAAAGGTTTTGCCATAAAATTGGCAATCATTCCATTTTGTATTGCATTTGCGTGTACTGTATTTCTGAAATGAATCTGATTATCGGCAGCTTCAAGTGCTTCTCTGTGTTCTATTGAAAATTCATGCTGACCAGATCCTGATTCTGGATAGTAACGAAGTACTTTTAAGCCCTGTTGATCGAGCTGATCACTTATTTTATTAATTATATTTTCGTTCTGCTCATAGGCATTAAACATGGCAAACAGAGTATTATCTTCTGTCAGCACACGACCTTTATCATCTTTTTTATAGAGATAAAATTCATTTTCAAATGAAGCTTTAATTATTAGCCCAGATTTTTTTGCTTCGGCAATCATTCGTTTCAAAAATGACCGTGGGCAATGTTCCCAGGCTTTCTCATTTTGATATAAATCACAAATGACTGACGCATGTGACTGAGAATATGGCAGGATTTTTAAGGTTGACCAGTCTGGTTTTAGAAATATTTCTCCTACTGGTGACAAACCACTTCCATTTACCACGATATCTTGAATTGCAGGAACTGACTGTTGGGCAGCACTAATACTGACAGGATATTCAATATTTTCTTTCAGTATATTTTTATGTATTGCTTTCGCTCTGATGAT
>JAKQQL010000395.1:0-13314 GCA_029564175.1 Candidatus Cloacimonadota bacterium | reverse complement strand
TGTGGCGAAACTTGCGCTAAAGCACTTAAAAATGGCGACTTCAGTAAAAAGTCATTAAATGAATATGAAAAGAGATGGGATAAGACCTTAGGTGTTAATCAACGATTTATGTATTCAGTTAAAAATAATTTTATGAAAATGGATGACAATAAATTCAACAGTATAGTCAGGGCTGCAAAATCAGTTGACCCTGATAAGTTTACCATGTATTCTCTCTTTAAAGAAGCGCTGAAAGAAGATCCGATTCTTTTAGCAAAAATGGCTACATCATTCCTTGTATCCAGAATCAAATTCGACTGGTAGTTATGGAAAAACGAACCAAAGAACTGTTACGTAAGAGTATTCATGTCAGCTCAATCTCCATTCCCTTATTTTACCGATATGTGATGAATTATGACAAACAAAACTCGCTTTTGATTCTATTGTCATTAGCGGTAGTATCAATTAGTGTTGAGTATTTCAGACTGGAAAACAGGTCATTCAGAAAGCTTTTCTATGCGGCTTTTGGTATCATGCTCAGAAAACATGAGTTGAGAAATTTTAGCGGTGCTTCCTTCTTGTTAACGGCTTCAATATTTTGTATTGCTTTTTTCCCTAAGGATATCGCCTTTCTGTCGATGAGTTTTTTATCAATTGGAGACACTTTTGCCGCTTTGATAGGTATCAGTTTTGGTAAAAGAAAATTTACTTTCGTTAAAAAAAGCCTTGAAGGAGCGATTGCCTGCTTTGTTAGTACATTTATCTTCGCTCTGTTTTATATCAATCCTGTCATTGCATTTTTTGGTGCATTAGGCGCAACAGTTGCTGAACTGATAAACCTGCCTGTGGATGACAATGTCAGAATACCTGTAATATCAGGCTTAGTGATGATTTTAGTCTATATTATGTTACCCGAAAATATAGAATATTCAGACAATATCTTCCGTCTGTTATTCTAAAAAAGAGGCTCATGTGAAATTAACATTTATAATACCGGCATTAAATGAAGAAGATAGTATTAAAATTCTGTATCAGGAAATTCTCAGTCAGATTAAAGACTGGGCTTATGAAATTATTTTTATTGACGATGGGAGTACAGATAACACGCTGCAGGTGATGAAGGAATTAGCGGTAAAAGATAAAAATGTCAAAGTCATTGTGTTTAGAAAAAACTTTGGTAAATCATCTGCTTTACAGGTTGGTTTTGAAGAAGCTGAAGGTGATATTGTGTTTACAATGGATGCAGATCTGCAGGATAATCCAATAGAAATCCCACGCTTTATACAGGAAATTGAGAATGGGTTTGATATGGTAACCGGTTGGAAACAAAAAAGATATGACCCCATCTCAAAAACATTGCCTTCAAAGCTTTTTAATGCCGTTACGTCTCATACGTTTAAACTGAAGCTCCATGATTACAATTGCGGTTTTAAAGCATACCGTAAACAAGTCATTAAAGAAATTGATGTCTATGGAGAGATGCACCGGTATATCCCTGCGCTGGCAAAAGCGAAAGGTTTCAAGATCAAGGAAATCAGCGTTGAACATCGTGCAAGACAGTATGGAAAATCAAAATTTGGTATTGAACGCTATCTGAGAGGTTATCTTGATTTGATGACTGTAAAACTGGTTACCGATTATTCCCGTAGTCCATTATACCTGTTTGGTGGTATTGGTACTTTAATGTCATTTATTGGTTTTGTGGTAATGATGTACCTCTTTGTTTTGCGTATATTTCATTTAGCTTACTTATCAAACAGACCTATTCTCTTTTTTGCGGTTGTACTGATGGTGGTAGGCGTTCAGTTTATATCAATCGGTTTAATTGGAGAACTGCTGGTGAATCAGAATCGTAAGCATAATAAAATGAAAAACATATCTGTTCGCGAGAAAATCAATTTATAGTGTGGTGAAGCAACTCTCGTACGACAAGCAACTTGCTTGTTTCAGAACCTTTTCTTTCGCAAGCTGGTAGTACGACAAGCAACCTGCTTGTTTCAGAACCTTTTCTTTCACAAGCTGGTAGCTTACGTTACAACGACATCGCAACTCATGTACGACGAGCATCTTGCTTGCAGAAAAAAATCGTACTGCGAGCATCTTGCTTGCAGAAAATAGCTGGTTAAATGTATTCTTTCATGCTTTGTTCATGAGTATCGGAGGTAATATGTTAAGATATTTATTAGCGATGTTACTCCTCACTTTTCTGACTTTAAACGCTACTGTACCTTATCACCCTGATCCTGACTGGATTTCCAGCGACAGCAATCAGTATTCTACCGGATGTATCTGGTCTGATATCAATCAAGATACTTACCCTGACCTGGTTATCGCCAATGGCAATGATATGGCAAGGCAAAGGCTGGTTGTTTATTATAACAGCCCTCAGGGTTTATCACAATCTATTGGCTGGATGTCTGATGATATTGACTACCATGGTCATTTGGATACTGGAGATGTCAATGGAGACGGATTTCCGGATATTGTCGTCTCAGTTTATATTGGTGAAACTGGCTTTAACAGTAAAGGTAAAGTTAAACTGTATTTGAACAATCAAGGCACTCTGAGTTCAAGTCCTGATTGGATTTCAGAAGACCGGTTTTATACTTTTTCTTGTAAATTGGTAGATATCAATCTGGACGCAAAGCCTGATCTAGCTGTTGCTACCGGTGAATCTTATTATAATCAGCCAGATTCTAATCGTGTCTATCTCAATACAGGCACTATTTTTGAAAACTTACCTTCATGGAAAAGTAACCGTGCAGATTGCTCTTATGATGTCAATTTTGCAGATTTTGATCATAATGGGTATCCTGATCTGGTTTTTGTGAATTCTTTACAATCAAATCAAGTCTATTTTAACTATAATGGCATTCTGGAAACACAGGCTTCCTGGAATTCATCAGATACTCTCTGTAATGCTAACTCTTTGTCTCTGGGTGATATCAACAATGACTCCTATATTGATCTGGCAGTCTCTGATAATAATCAGATGGCACAATCCGGTCACTTTAAAATATATCAGAACAATCAGGGACAACTGGGAGATAGTCCTGTGTGGGTTTCTGATTACAACGATTATGGCTCTGGTATTGAACTGTTCAGTTACGCAGAAAATGGTTTTGATCATTTGATCGCTGGGGGTTGGTGGACTCCGCTTCACTTTTATCAAAATGATAATGGCATCTTCTCGTTTTTGTCTGACTGGGTTTCTAATACTGAGTCAGTAGTTGAGAGGATAGCCCTATCAGATGCTAATCTGGATGGGATTCATCATCAGATGTATGAATTTGCAGGTCAATCCGGAATACAGTTTTACAACTTGCCTCATAAACATTTAAATGCAATAGATTCAGTTTATTATGGTGGAAGTAAGCTCAATCTGAATCATTATGCCGGCTTTCTTGAAAACGGATCGCTCAGTGTTTCTTTTTCACCGGCTGATGATAGCCTGTTTCAGATTTATTATCAGTGGTCAGATAAGAAAGATATAGCAGTCAGCAATTGGGGAAATTATCCAAATATGGTCTTTTACTGGCAAAATCAGCCTGACTCAAATGATGACACTCTACAACCATTAGCTGATTTTAGATTTAAGGCTTATCCCAATCCATTCAAAATCTCTGAAAAAAAGCAGATCAATATAGAAATTAACTCAAAAAAGGATTCAAATTACAAATTATCCATTTTTAATGTAAAAGGACAAAAAATCACTCATTTTGAAGAGAAACGAATCGGGTCTGGTATTTCTCAGGTCTCTTACACTCTAAATACCAATGAATTAGCAAGCGGTATCTATTTTTTAAAAATGGAGTCCTCCAATGAATCTCAACTTAAAAAGATACTGATTTTGAAATAGACTTTTAAAGAAGCTTGACAATATGAAAATGCCAAAGATTTTAGTATAAAAATACCTTTAGAAAGTAGGTAATGATGAATCAGATCATTTCTCAGAATGCGAAAATCGGTGAGAATGTCTCATTAGGTTATAATGTTGTTATCATGGATCATGTTGAAATTGGCGATCATTGTATCATCGGGCACAATGTTGTTATCCATGAAAACGTAAAAATAGGTTCATCATGCCGTATTGATGATAATACTATTATTGGTAAAAAACCAATGTTTTCTCCTCGTAGTATCTTTAAAGCACAGCAGGAATGGTCTCCAACGATTATCGGGGATGAATGTCTGATAGGTGCGAATGTAATTATTTATGTTCAATGTGAGATTGGCGCTCACAACCTCATTGCAGATATGGCATCAATTCGTGAAAATGTCAGGATAAAAGACTACAATATCATCGGAAGAGGTGTATCTGTTGAGAACTATTGTACGATAGGTAGTCGTAACAAACTGGAAACAAACGTATATCTGACTGCATATTCTGAGATTGAAGATTACTGTTTTATAGCTCCCTGTGTATCTACCAGTAATGATAATTATGCAGCCAGAGATAAAGAACGTTATAATCATTTCAAAGGGATTACCATGAAAAAAGGAGCACGGATTGGTGTTGGTTCCAGCATTCTGCCAGGAAGAGTACTGAGAGAAGATTGTCTGGTTGCAGCTGCTTCTGTGGTAACGAAGGATATACCAGAAAAAGAAATATGGGCAGGCAATCCAGCACGATATTTTAGAAGTGTGCCTGATACGCAGTTACTGGAAAACAATCTGGATAAAAAGTGATTTAAAAAGGACTAACAATGAAATATTTAGTGATTATACCGACTTATAATGAGATTGATAATATTGAATCAATGATTAAGGCGGTGTTAGAACAATCCGGCCGTGCATTTGGCATGTCTGAAGATGAGCAGGCGATTCAGAGTATATTGGATTTAAATATCCTGATTGTTGATGATAATTCTCCTGATAAAACAGCAGATAAAGTATTGGAAATGCAGGCAGTTGACAAACGGATATTCTTACTGAAAAGACCTGGAAAAAACGGATTAGGCACTGCTTATGTAGAAGGCTTTCAATATGCGCTGAAAGAGAACTATGATGCGATTATTCAAATGGATGCTGACTTCTCTCACGATCCGGCAATGATTCCCCAAATGATTAAGCTTTCTGATAAATATGATGTCGTTATTGGCTCCAGATATATCAGTGGTATCAATGTGGTTAACTGGCCTCTGTCACGTCTGATTCTAAGCTTTATGGCATCCAAATATGTTCAGTTTATTACAGGTATGCCAATCAAAGATCCTACCGGCGGTTTCAAATGCATTAGAAGTAAAGTCTTAAAAAAGATAAAGCTTGATGAGATCATGGCAGATGGATATTCTTTCCAGATTGAGATCAATTTCAGAGCATGGGTGAATCATTTCAAGATTAAAGAGATGTCTATAGTCTTTACTGATCGCAGAAGTGGTCAGTCTAAGATGTCAAAAAAGATTATTCATGAAGCTATTTATATGGTATGGAAGCTCAAATTGATGCATATTTTGGGACGTCTGTAATCCTGTATGAATGAATTTCCTTATACGATATCCAATCTGAAAATAGAAAAATGTGTTCATCAGGGATATGGATTAGCGCATCATGAAGGCTCAGCTGTCTTTATTGAAAATGCACTGCCAGGTGATGTCATTCATGCTGAGATATTATACAAAAAAAAAACTAATTTATTTGGTAAAACCCAAAGTATCATCCAGCCCTCACCACTTAGAAAGCAGGAAAGATGTGAATTGGCTGCCAGATGTGGTGGTTGTGACTGGGTCAATATTGATTACTCAGATCAGTTACAATTAAAAAATGAGATTCTGAAAGATATTTACCGCCCTCTTCAGGAGCAGGTGCTCATTAAAAGTATTACTGCTTCTGATCAGACAGACTATTATCGTAACAAATCTTTTATGCCTTTGAGTTTGAATGAAGAGATTCCTGTTTATGGTATGTATGCCCGTTCCAGTCATGAGGTAGTATCTCAGAAACACTGTTATATACACCCGCCTGTCTTTAATCAGATTGCTGATGAAATCATAGATTATATTCAAAAATCTCATGCTCAGATATATAATGAGAAATCTTTTTCAGGTAATTTGAGACATATTGGTGTCCGCAGTAATCATGATCATACTGAAATCTTGCTGATATTAGTCACAAAAAACAGAAAACTGCCATTTACGAATTTGTTGTTAAGACAGATTCAGGAAAATTTCCCTCAGGTTTGTGGCATTATTCAGAATATCCAGCCTCATAACAGCAATGTCATTTTAGGTCAGGAAGATAAGCTCTTATTTGGTCGATACTATTTAAATGAAAAGTTGAATCATCTGAGTTTTAAAATACATTACAAAGCGTTTTTTCAGGTGAATCTACCTCAGGCGAATGCCATGTATCAGCTTATCCGTTCTCTTTCAGGAACTGGCAAAGTTGTATTGGATGCTTATTCTGGAACTGGAACGATAGGGATAAGTCTCGCTGATATTCATCAGGAGATTATTTGTGTAGAGAGCAATCCGGAAGCCTCTGAAAATGCAAGAGAGAATGCGAATATAAATTCTATCAGAAATATTAGTTTTATACAAGGCGAAGTAGAGCGTGTTTTACCAGATTTGATGAGGGATAAGCAGATTGATTTAATTGTTTTTGACCCACCCAGAAAAGGATTAGATGATAAGATTATTGATTTAATTGCCTCTTTGAATATCCCTGAAGTCATATATATGAGCTGTAATCCATCCACCCAATGCCGTGACCTCATTCGTTTTTTGAAACAGGGTTATCAGACCAGTCAAATCATCCCATTTGATATGTTTCCCCATACATGGCATATTGAGAGTTTGTGTTTGTTAAAAAGACGGTGATTATTCTTTTTTTTCTAAATTTTGTTGATTATTTTGAGTAACCCCTTATATTGTCATTATTGAGGAGTATTTATGAGTGAATATATGATAAAAAAAATACAGAATATCAGTATCGTCTTATCATCGTTTGTGATTATTATTTTTGCTTTTTACGGTTTAGGTGCCAGAAAACAGATAAAAGTTGAACTGACTCAGGAGGAGATTAACTGGCTTAATGATAATCAGGATAAACTGACTCTTTGGTATAATGCCGAATTTCCACCGATTGAGTTTGCATCTGAAAAAGGCGTTTTTATTGGCATGGGGGCTGATGTTATCAAGCGGGTGGAAGAGATTACTGAAATTACTTTTACAAAAAAACCATCTCTTGACTGGAATGATCATCTCAATGCGCTTAAATCAGGTGAATGTGCTGTTGCGCCTACTATCGTCAGAACTCAGGATAGGGAAGACTATATTATCTTTACTCAACCGTATGCGACTGTCCCTGTTGTGTTGATAACGACTACCGGTAACGAAGCTAATCTGAGTTTAAAAGATTTTAATGGCAAAAGAATAGGCGTAGTTTCTGGATACGCAACGGAAAAGTATCTGAGAGACCAGGCGCTTGTCTATAATTACGATGTGGTCAGTTTTTTTAATGTTCAGGAAGCGATTAATAGTGTTTCTTTCGGTCAGATTGATGCATTTGCTGAAAATCTGGCTGTTGCTGCCTATTTTATTGAAAAGGAAGGGATCCCTAATCTCAAAGTTGCTGGTAAAACGGATTATTTTTTTTCATTTTCAATTGGAATCAGCAAGAAATACCCTATTTTATACAATGTCGTACAGAAGGCATTGAAATCAATTCCAGAACAAGAATTGACCGATATTAGAAGACAATGGATTCGTCTCGATCAGGAAAAAGGAATGTCTGAACGGACATGGCTGATTTTAAACCTGACAGGCATGTTTTTGATTATTCTGGTGCTGGCGCTTGTTTTGCTCAGTTTGCTTTTAAAACGCAGATTGAATCAGAGAATGTTATCTTTGAAAGAAAGTGAAGAAAAATACCGAAGATTAGCTGAAAATATGTCTGATATGGCCTGGACGATTGACCTGAATATGAATACCACTTACGTCAGTCCCTCTGTCATGAGGATTTTCGGGTTTACGGTTGAGGAATATTTAAAACGGCCTATCACCAGTAATTATTCCCCTGAATCACTTAAATTAATCTATGAAGCTGTTGCTGAAAATATTGAACTGGAAAAAGACCCTACTATCGATAAACAACGCAGTAGAATCCTTGAAGTACAACAGTACAACAATCAGAATGAGCTTATCTGGGTTTCATTAAGCGCAACCTTTATGCGAAATGATAAAGGCGAACCAATCGGACTTCAGGGGATTACAAGAAATATAAATGAATTGAAACTTGCTGAGCAGGAACAGAAAAGGCTGTCTGAACAACTGCTTCAGGCTCAGAAAATGGAATCAGTTGGCAGATTGGCTGGAGGGGTTGCTCACGACTTTAACAATATGCTGGGTGTTATTATTGGTTTTTCTGATTTAGCATTAGTAAAGATAAAACAGGATGATCCGATTTATTACAACTTAACTGAAATCCGTAAAGCTGCTGAAAGATCTTCCAATCTTACCAGACAGTTACTGGCATTTGCTAGGAAACAAACGATTGAACCTAAAATACTGGACTTGAATGAAACGATTGAAGGCATGTTAAAAATGTTGATTAGAATTATTGGCGAAGATATTGATCTGGAATGGTTGCCTTCAAAAGATGTTTGGCCAGTCAAGCTTGACCCTTCCCAGATTGATCAGATTCTGGCAAATTTGTGTGTCAATTCAAGAGATGCAATCAAAGGGAATGGAAAGATCACAATTGAAACCTCTAATGCCGTCTTTACCGAAAAATCGGTTTATGAAAATCCAGATGTCAGAGCAGGTCAGTTTATCAGATTATCTGTGAGTGATACCGGCTCTGGTATTAGCAAAGAACTTTTACCCCATATTTTTGAACCTTTCTTTACGACCAAAGAAAATGGTAAGGGTACCGGTCTTGGCTTAGCGACGATCTATGGTGCTGTCAGGCAAAATAATGGCTTTATCAATGTCTATAGCGAAGAGGGGAGAGGTACTTCATTTCATATCTATCTGCCCCGATTTGTAGTTGAGAAGCAGTTTGAACCTGAACCTGAAGTAGAATTTAAACTGGTTGGTGGTGCTGAAACAATCTTACTGGTTGAAGATGAGGCTTCAATTTTAAACATGGGTGTGATGATGTTGGAAAGTCTGGGATATACGGTATTATCGGCTTCAAATCCTTACGATGCGATTAAATTGGCATCAGAAAAGAAGTATGAAATCGATTTACTGCTAACAGACGTGATTATGCCGGATATGAACGGAAAAGAAATAGTAGGGAAGCTACAATCTGAGAATCCACGCTTAAAATTTATCTATATGTCTGGTTATACTGCCAATGTGATCTCAAAACATGGCGTGCTGGATGAGGGTGTCCCATTTATTCAAAAGCCTTTTTCAGTAAATGAATTATCCAGAATAATCAGAGAGGTATTGGATAGAAGATAAAAAAAGCAAACTCAATCTGTATTGTTTTTCAAATTCAGACTAAGTTGCTTATATGATTTGTCTTGTTTCAGGCTTTTGATTTAAATATTTCAGCTTTTTTGTTCATTGTTTTCTTTAAAAGAGATCTCTACCTGGTCACCTTTTTTATACCCTTTTAAATTTCTGCAAACTCCACTCAGTATATCATTTAGCAAATCTTTAACAAAGCTGTTCATCATCACTTCTTCATGATTAAAATAAACGCTGAAGTTTTCAGGGCTTTTAACTGCACAATCCGTACGGCTTTTTTTACCTTTTAAAATCTGAGCTGTCAATTCAAAGCAATTCAGTCCACAATGACCGCAAAATCCATCTTTATGAAAAGGCAATACTTCAAAGACTTTCTCTCTGATGAGTTCAAAAAGCTGATTTCCATTGTTTATGGCATTGATAGCCGGTATGCCCCGATATTCACTAATCTCTTCTGAAACAGGTCCCGATATGGCAAATACGAGGTCATCAAACTGTTCTTCAAGCTGTTCCAAACTGTTAGCACAGAGTATTCTAGGTAGTGGTGCTGATTTCATACCTTCAACGACTACCCAGTCTGTGTGCATGTGATCCAGCATATCTTTGAGATTTAATTGTCTGTTCCAAATCATGCAGGTTTCGTTTAAGCTTCTGGCAATGACTGATTCTCTGTTAGCCTGTAGGTGTCGCCATGAATTTGAACCTTCTCTGTCCATTGAGAAATTATCCTGATGAATATCTTTTATGGATGAAACTGAAAATCCGGATAACTTCATTACTTTCATCATTTCTTCACAGACGGTTGTTTTGCCACTGTGATGCAATCCACATACGCTAAATACTTTCATTTTGATCTTACCTTTTATTTTTTACTTTATGCATACGATAGATAAACGTGAGAATGATACTAAAAGCCATAATAATATCTCCAACTGATATTGTCGGTATAAATCTTGTTTTATCGGGAGTAACTTCCAGAACACCCACAGGAACTGTCTTGATACCACCACCTCCTCCACCTGCATCTGAATTGTCATTGTTATCCGTATTTAAGGAAAGACTGGCACCACCGGCTCCGAAACCGTATTGCGTTTTTGCCACAGGAATAATGGTTTTGTTACTCACCTGAATAGGTGCACCAAACACGATACCGACATTAGCTGACATCTGCAACTTATCCATGAAGGATTGGAATATGTCTTTGACACTCATAATTCACCTCTGATTAATTTCTTATTTCACCTTTTTATAATACACCAATGAATAATATAAGTCATTTTTAAAAAAAAACAACATTTTCTTGATTTATTTCATTATCTTTTTATTATGGTTATAAAAGGATAGATTATGATTGGCAAAATGTTAAAATATATAGTCGTTTTGATGATGTTTACGGTATCATTTCAGATAGCTGTAGCTAAGGAAAATAAGTTTCCGCTTGATAAGGCATATCACCGAAAAAATGATATTGTCAGAAAGATAAATTATTGGAATCAAAAATATTACAATGTTTTTTATCCTGAGGTCATTGGCTATTCAAACAATGAAAATCTGCCGATCAGAAGCTTTAAAATCGGATTTAACCCCAAAGAAAAGCAATTTGATAAACCCACTATTTTGATTATTGGTCAGATTCATTCCTCTGAGCCTTTAGGTCTTGAAATTTGTATGAATTTTGCTGAATATCTCTTGATCAATCATGATAAAAATGAAAGAATTAAGAACTTACTGAGCGCTTTTAACTTTTATTTTATCCCGACGATTAACCCTGAAGGGTTTCAAGTGGTCAGTTCTGGATTATATGCCAATCATCGTAAAAATAAGACTGACACAAACGCTAATGGCCGATTTGATAAGGGCTCTGATGGGGTGGACCTAAACAGAAATTATCCGATCAACTGGAATAAAGAGATTCAAAACAAGCCCAATGAACCCTATTATGCCGGCAAATCTCCTGCCTCTGAAAAAGAAACTCGCATCATGATGGATTTGCTAAAAAGAGAAAGATTTTATCTGGCTGTTAATTATCATAGTTCTTATATTGGTGACTTCAATGAACGGATATTTTTCCCGTGGAACTGGGCTGATAACAAATCACCTCACTGGTATGATATGAGAGCGATTGCGACTATTTTTTCCAAATATTTACCAAAGGATTACACGGAAGGGAACTACCTGGTGCATACCAGTACCACTTCAAAGGTGGGCTTTTTAAGAGACTGGGCTTATGCTGAGACTGGGAGCTATTTCTTTGATATTGAAGTAGGTGGAATTTATAAGCGAAAATCGATCATTTTTCCCAGGAACGACATGATGAAACAAATCGTTGACAAAAACATCAATGCCTTGATTAACACTTTAGAATATCTAGATTTAAACACCTACTCACTCAGGATTAAAGACCAGAGAAACAGACCGCTTGCTTTAAAAGAAGTCTGTCATAATACCTTAAAATGCCCTCATGTTAAACCCAAAAAAACAAATGAAAAAGGCTATCTCTTTTTATTTATTCCGCCGGCTAAGCAATATGTCAATCTGTATATTAACAACGAAAAATATCATATCAGAAAAGGTAAACAAAGAGAAATCACTTTAAAACTGAAGTAAAGGAGTCAGTATGAACTTCAACATTGACCATTTCTCAATCGGGCTGATATTAATCGGTATCGCCTGTATTATGCTGCTTGACAATTTTAGTATGTTTCCTGGAATCTTATTAGTGATAGGCGTGTCTCAGATTCCAAAACTATTCTTTAAGGCGAATAAATTGAGACATTTTCAGTCAATCCTCTGGCTGTGTGGTATTCCATTACTGATGATGTTTAAGCTTTTTTGGCCTGGTTTATTAATTCTTACTGGTCTGAGTATTGTTCTGGATGCTTTTAGACCCTTGGTTGGGGATAAAACACAGCATACCAGCAAAAAAACAGAATATATTACTTATGATTAAATAAAAGGCGGATTTAACCGCCTAAGTTTTCAATCAGGGTTGAGAGTCTGACAATGTCTTTTTCGATTCTCATTGACCGGTTTTCGATGTTTTTGACGCGGTTAACAAGGTCTTTCCACAGATAAATCAAGATACTGATCAGGATAGGCCAAATCGTAAAATCAAGTAGCATTTTATATATCTCAGCCATTTTGTTTATCCTCAATCTGAAAGGCTTTATTCAGAACACTTTCAAGCACTTCGATAATCAAATCATCCAGTTTGTTATTTGTACGAATTGCATGAAAACGCAAGGCGCTGATGATGACATTCACGATACTTTTGTAGGGCATGAGCTTCATCATATAAAGGCTTAATTCTTCTCTATTCATGGGTATCTCCTCTCATAATAAATGAGGGAGTCGCCAATTACGACCCCCTTTGTTGATGATTTACATGACCTTATCAAGCTCAGAAACGCTATCCACTTTAGTAATGAAATTGTTATCCATAGCAGATTTGACACTCTTTACAACTGAAGTGCGAAGTGTGGCAATATCCAGTGTACTGACCTGAACCCCTTCTGATTTGCTGTAAGCATACAAGATTCTGATAAAAATAGAATAACAGCCAGCTTTCAGTTTGTTAGGGAAGTTTTCATTGAGAATTTTAGCATAAGTTTTCAGATCATCTTTGTAGTCAGCAGTAGCCTGAGACCAGATAGTGCTAACAGCATCGGAATTAGCTTTAAACACAAGGTGCTGAGGGCTTTCTTTAGGAATCGTGTAGTTTCTTGCAATACAGACATTGCCTTCATTATGTGCAGAATAAACCACATCCTCTTCGTTGTCTTTGCCTGAATAGGCAGTAATGTTTTTCTTAAGGTAAACACGCATGGTTTCCTCCTCTTTAGTATTTTCGAGTGATGCATCCTCTACTTATATTACCCGGACAAAATGAGGAATTTCTGGAATTTTTTTTAATTAT
>JAKQQL010000380.1:0-1351 GCA_029564175.1 Candidatus Cloacimonadota bacterium | reverse complement strand
CATTTGAAGTAAGCTGATTGTCAGGGCATTGGGCTATAATATCTGCTCAACAAAATACTAATTCATCCATTTTGTTTTTTATGTTGTGCAACTTTTTTCTGAACTTGTGTATATCACTTTTCATTCGTCGTAGTTCAAATACTAGATGATGATTTTTGTTTAGTTCCTCAATTGATTGTATCAAGATATTGAGATCGTTTTGGTCGGAACTTTGATTGAGTTCTTGACATGCATGCTGTACGTTCATCAGCATATTCTCAATGACCTTTGATTGATTGTTGATTAATGTTATCAAGGATTTTTTTAAGGCTTGATAATTGTTCCTGTGTAGGTTCATGCTCATTGAGATTTCAAACTAAAGCGATGTGTATCTTAGGAGTTCAGTCGATGTGTTGATTGTGGTATTTAGTTCACCATCATATCTGATCTGTTCAACGATTCTGAAGTATATCTCAATCACGACCAATAATGAAATGGTACATTACATATGGATATGATGTTTGTACTCAATTTACTTTTCATAATATTGGTTCTGATACATATCATTCCTTCACTCCATTAAGCCATCTTTTTTTATGGACATTATTAATTGCTCTTACAATTTTGTGGAGATCTTTGTTGTATACAACTGTGTGATGAACAATAACTTTAGGGTCAATATCTGTTGAACCAGTATTTATTTGAACAGTATTCTTTATTCAATAATCTTCTGTTCCTCATTCATCTCATCCTTCGTATTGTTTTTGCATAGCAAGAATTTCTTTTTCCGTTTCTGATAAATCTAAGTCTTGGTATGAAGGGGTCGTATGATTAACGACCCAGTATATCATACCTACTGATAGTGTTACGATCAGGAAGAATTGTTTCATGTGGTAGGTTTAATAAAAGCACCTGTAGATGAACCTGTAGTTGTTATTAACTTACCTTCGGTTTCATTTTTAGTTGCATCTTTAACATATCGGATTGCTGTATTAATTTTTTTAATCTGCTCTTTCTTTATTGATATGACATCTTCTTTTGATTGAATCTCGTTTTTAATTTTTCACAATTCTGCTTTGCGTGTATCCAATACTTTCATTGCTTCATTTACTTGTAGTTGTTTTTCTGTCTTATCTTTATCTAATGAATCTAACTGAGATGATAGTTTATTAACTTCTGTTGTCAACTGATTTAACCTTGACAATCATAGCTCATCATTAATACGCTGTGATGTAAAATGATGTGTTAAGTATATGACTAATATAATTGCCAATACAACTCGTCATCGTTTTACTCATCAAGTTTTTTTAGATTGACCCATGGTTGTATCTTTGTTATCGATAATCTCTAAAGCTTTAGTGATTCTTTCTGT
>JAKQQL010000499.1:0-1050 GCA_029564175.1 Candidatus Cloacimonadota bacterium | reverse complement strand
GTTCTCAATGGAGGTCTCCTCCTGCAGGATGGTGATCTCCTTCAGAGGTACGTCGGGTGTCAATTCATCCTGGAGGCCGTATATCTCGATGAACTGTCGATTGAGCTCTTCTTCGTTATGGTGAAGCTGGAAGAACATTTTTGTCCATTTTGATTTATATGCCTCATAGCAATCCTTCAACAAGTTACTGTCGGTTGGCATTTTTTCTATTTCTGATATTTCATTTCGATCTTCTTCGCTAAGCAAATCGATATCTGCACAGTTCTGACCGCAATTTGATTTGCAACGAATCAGCTCGTTTTGTTGGAAATCCCAGGAGGTCTCGCGGGAGTCCCAGTCGGTTTTGGAAATTTTTATACAGCAAGATACAATATCAAAAATTAAAAGTATATGATTATCATTTTGTATTATTGGAATTTCTTCCATATTACCTGAAGTAAAACTTAGAGTAGAGTTAATGATTGCTTTAAAATTTTTGAAAGGCTTTGTATTAGAAAAACCAAGATAATAAAATAACTGTTTGGTATTGTCAAAAAAAGCTGTAGGACCTTTATGACCAAACAAAATTCCAAATGGAGTATATCTTGTTGAGATACCCCCAGTATTTATTTCTGACCAGGTTATACCAGGTTTAAAGAATAATTCTTTCTCGTTTAATTTACTGTTGTTAAATAATGTATCAAAACTGTTTAAATTGACAATATAATTAAAGTTACCAAACCATTTTCTTTTTCCCCCCCCCTTATTTAAAGGATAAAAAGGAACAATTTGATAATTAATCTCTGAGAATTCTCTACAATTAAATCCAATAGCACCTAAACATGTTTCATGCCAGTACTTCAAAAAACGAATATCGTTTCCAGTAAGTATACCATGTCTTGCTTTCAATATTGAATTACTCTTATCACATGTAAAAGTATTTATCACTTTATCACTCACCCAATACCCAATCGGACTTCCCGGAATTTTCTCGAAATCTTTTTGGTTGGCAGTATAGAACCATCCGCACTGGGGATTCTGAATGGCTTCAAGAGTTTTTGGTGCCTGATT
>JAKQQL010000374.1:0-2668 GCA_029564175.1 Candidatus Cloacimonadota bacterium | reverse complement strand
ATCTTTCAAAACTGCAGAGAAATTGAAGTATAAGCTTAAATATTTTCCTCTTTCATCTGTTGGATTTTTAAGAATCCAGGTATCACGATAAAGTTCTTGAAAACGATCACTGTATCGAATATCATAATAAGCCTGCAATGTACTTAAAAAAAGAGATTTTCCGAATCGGCGGGGTCTGATGAGGAAAACAAACTTAGTTCTTTCCAGTTCAGGGATAAACATCGTTTTATCCACATAATATTCATCAGGTCTGCTTACTACTTCAAAGTCACTGACACCATAAGGTATTCTTTTTATCTTATTCATAATCTCTCCTTTTGTCATTATTACAGGTATTCAACTTATTGTCAAGCAGGAAAAAGCACTCTTTATCAGAGAACTAAAAATGCTGTTTTACCAAGTAAGCTTGTCTGGAAGAACAGACAATAAACATATCTATTGGCTTGTTCCGGTTTGCAGTTTCACTGTATCTTGATGCCATTATGATATATATAGATGTAATACCGGTAGATACAGTTGATGAGACTATTGATAAATATAAGCGCTTTGAATACTTCAAATTTTTACAGAAACTGTTAAAAAAAGCTTGACTGATTATGTTATTTTGTCTATTAATGTTTCATCTGACTGAATGATCTTAGAGATACATTCAATAGAAAGTTTCATTAAAAATAGCAGGGAGTTTGAAAAAACTGATAGGATTTTTTGAGGCTTGGAACGAAACGATATGAGTTTTTTTAAAAGCTGAAGAGCAATATTAAGTAGTTACATATGGTTAAAATCGGGGAGGTATCTATGTCAAATTACGATGTTTTAGGTCAATATTATGATTCCTTTATGAAATTTGAACCATTTTTCAACGACTTTATTGGCAAAGTGTTATCAATCTATAAAATTGAAGTTGACTCTGTGCTTGAAATTGCCTGCGGTACAGGGAGAAACCTATTGTATTTCAATCAATCAAAACAAGTTTATGGACTCGATCTCTCACCAGTCATGATACAAAGGGCAAAAGAAAATATTCCTAATGGGCATTTTATACTTCAAGATATGGTAAACTTTAAAATTGGTCAGGATTTTCAACTGATTCTCTGTATGTTTGATTCTATTAATCACTTGAAAGATTATTCGCAATGGATTTCAACTTTTAAATCTGTCTATGCTCATCTGAAAGATAAGGGTTATTTTATATTTGATATCAATACCACTTATGCGTTGAATTTGCCTGTTTCTAAGCGGACAATGTTCAGACAGCATCAGGATGATTATCTTGTGATGCAGTATTACAATAGCGGTACAGATCAGGCTACCTGGGATATGAACTTTTTTATCCATCAAGATGGAGATAACTATAAACACTATTTTGAATCGATAACAGAAAAATCATTTGAGATACAGCAAATCAGGAGCAGTCTTCTTGAACTCTTTTCAAATGTTGAAGTATTAAATGAAAAACTGGAATTCCCTTCAACAGAAGATAGCAGAGTTTTCTTTATCTGCAAAAAATGAAAAGTATACTCAGAATGGATGATCATGTATTTCGTTTACTATTAATTTGTAAAAAGTATTTTAACTGATAACCCTCTAAATATTACAAATACCACCTGAGTATCTTCAATGCTTTGTAGGTTACAATCCGACTGGGTTTTCCTGTTTTTTCAAATTGAAAGAACATTCTGCCACTGTATCGGTTTTGTAAATTCCAGGTATGGTCTGCATTTCTTTTACTTATTAACAGATCAATAGCCGGTTTCAATCTCTGGTCATAAGGGATATGCTGATCAGCAAAGTATTCCAGACTTCTCAGAAGATCATAATGCCAGTGGTGCGGAAAAGATAAAAGCGTCATTTTCGGGTCGGCAGGTAAGCCTGTTCGATGAGACTGATACAGGTGGTGTTGAAGCAGAAATTCTCTGGCATCATGCTCCATTTCTGAGATTTTATCTAATTTATAGTTCCCACCGGCTTTTTTATATTCGGCTAAACCTTCTAAAATAGAAAGTGTAGTATGAAAAGAACTATGAACAGCTCCTCTTTTATACTGACAATTCCAACCTTTATCAGGCATTTGGGCTTTGATCATATAATCAATCAAAAAATCAAGTTTATCCGGTTCAGGTAAAAAGTAGGAAGCATAGTTCAAAAACATTCCATTCACGCAGGCGTCACTGTTTTTAATCTTTCCCCAGAAATTTATCCCACCATCCTGGGCTTTAATTTTTTCCAGATTTTGTAACAGCAATTCACGAATAGAATCGATGTTTTGTGGTATTTGGAAATACTTTAAAATCAAGAGGGTATAATGAGAACAAATCCATTTCGGCCGATAAAAACCATCACCCCAGTGACCATTTTCTTTCTGATGCGTTAAAAGTGTTTTTATCCAACCTTCCTGAAGCATTCTTAAATGAAGTCCCTGGTCTTCCTGATTCAATAAATCCTTTTTCACCAGATAACAGAGCGCAGAATCGCCTTGCATTAACCAGTCATATATTGCGTTTTCCATGAAATCTCCCTCTCTTAAGAAGGCTGACTAAATCAGTTTTTCTTTTTTGAGAATATTCTCAAAACGAGTCATTGAGATATAGTGATCAGCCAGTAATTTCCCATTGTGTGACAAAATAAACGAACTATATGGAGAGAGCATGTTTTGCGCTTCTATTGGAGA
>JAKQQL010000362.1:0-1086 GCA_029564175.1 Candidatus Cloacimonadota bacterium | reverse complement strand
GATCCGGGTTATAAAATCAGGTGCTCAGATCGTTGTTGCCACTCCTGGCCGCTTAATCGATTTAATGAACAGAAAAGAAGTTAATTTAGCTAAGATCAATACACTTGTTCTTGATGAAGCGGATGAAATGCTCGCTATGGGCTTCCGTGATGATTTGGAAATTATTTTGGCAGATACCCCAAAACAAAAGAAAACGCTCATGTTTTCAGCGACGATGCCTAATGAAATTTTAGATATTGCAGGAAAATATTTAAGTGTTTATGAGCAGATTGGAATTGGTAAAAAGAATTCAGGTGCAGACGGGGTAAGTCATGAATGCTATATGGTTCACTCTAAAGATCGTTACATGGCATTGAAACGTATTGTTGATTATTGCCCTGAAATTTATGGCATTGTTTTTTGCCGTACCCGTCAGGAAACTCAGGAAGTGGCTGAAAAACTGATGGAAGATGGTTACAATGCAGATGCACTGCACGGTGATCTTTCACAGAATCAGCGTGATCACGTGATGGGTAAGTTCAGAAGCGGTCATCTGAGTCTGTTGGTTGCTACTGATGTGGCTGCCCGTGGCATCGATGTGGATGACCTGACACATGTGATCAACTATAATATTCCGGATGAACTGGAGATTTATACGCACAGAAGCGGTCGTACCGGTCGTGCCGGGAAAAAAGGGATATCTGTAATAATTGCCAATCTAAAAGAGAAAAGAAAAATTCAGATTATTGAAAAACAGATTAAAAAACAGTTTACTTTCAAAAAAGTACCAGCTGGACGTGAAGTATGTGAAAAACAATTATTCCATATGATTGACAGAATTGAAAAAATTGATGTCAATGAGACTGAAATTGATTCCTTCTTACCGATCATTTATCGTAAACTGGAATGGCTGGACAGAGAAGAATTGATCAAAAAATTTGTATCCATTGAATTTAACCGCTTTCTGGAATATTATAAAGATGCTCAGGATATTAATACTTTTGATTCTACAGGCAGAGGATCAACAATCAAATACGAAAGAATGTTTATCAATCTTGGTCGTAAAGATGGTATATCCCCACAGGATTTAATTGGTTTAATCAATGA
>JAKQQL010000347.1:0-3765 GCA_029564175.1 Candidatus Cloacimonadota bacterium | reverse complement strand
TGATCATGTTCGTTTTTCAGGTTTCCATTGGAGAGATCCCGTATCTTTTGCCCCTTGATGTTGTAAATACTTACATTCAAAATCTTTGCATTGGTCTGTTTCATACTGATCTTACACTCATTGGCAAATGGGTTAGGATATACTTCCACCTGATTCATCTGAGAAGGCATAATATGATCGTCTGACGAAGTTTCCTGTTCTAATTTTAGAATACTGACTCGATTTGAACTGAGTAAATACAGGTATTTATCAGAATTATACACAAGAGGTTCATAATATCCATTGTTTAGATTATATGAATATGACCTGATACTTTCATCTGTAAAGTCTGCCAGAATAAAGCTATACTCATTTTCACTCTGTCGGCATACTGCCATCAGGTAATCATCATCCATCCTGCTTAAACTCATGGCATTTTCATAAGCACTCAGATCAGGGAAAAAATTGGTTAACAGCAATGGATTCAACTCATCAGCAAAATTTAACTGATAATTGAAAAATCTGCGATAAGATCCAGAATTATCCACATAGACAGCCATAATCTCCGAATCTGAAAAAGCGCTAATATATTTCAGATAAGCTGCTTCATCTCCCATATACATGGGAGAATCAAAATATCGTTTTTGCAGAAAATTGTTTTCAATCCACATTATAACAGAATTAGTAGCGATCATTGCTTGACATTCCAGCGTAAAATAATAGTTATTACAAAAATTTTGTGTATATGTATAGTAAGCGGGATGATCATTCCAATCAGCCGGTATTATCTGAATGATATCATTATTAAAAACCAAAAGATCACATCCGAACGGGCCACTACTAAATATATAAAGATAATCCCCAAATTCCTGAAAATGATAGTTTGTAAAGTTATTAAGGTCTGTATCTTCATAAAATAATGACACATTATCATCAATTAATGATATCTTATAGATTCTGTTAACATATTGTGGATCTGACAGATAACCCATATCCGATAAATACGTATAAAATTCATCAACAATTATTAGAGCATTTTGTCCGGGATCCCCAATGTTTATGCCTGAAATGTCTATCAAATGAATATCAGTCGAGGAATCGTCAGTTATGAAAATTAGCATTTGATTTCCTGCTTTAAAGGCATAGTAGAGTTTATCGTGTTTATATTCATAGTAATAGGGTTCTGTTAGTAATTCTCCAAAAGTTTCCGGCACATCATATGCGAAAATGGTATCATCCGGTATAAGCTCTCCTGAAGGGCAAATTATCCTTTTTTTTATCTGTATTTCTCTTTCTGTTACTGAATAGGTATAGATCGACAAAGAATCTCCCTGCATCACGATCTTAGAAGGCGATAAAAAAGTACCAAACATGTTTATTGATGGAATATCAAATCCTCCAATATAAGAAACTCTCATTTGATTTTGAGCATAAATAAAACTGAACATAAAGAGCAGGAGTATAAGGATAAGACATTTATTTGTTTTTATTCCTAAAAAAATCATTTTTTCTCCTTTTTTTACTTCAATAACATGATTTTCTTTGTTTGTTTTGATGTCTCACTTTCGACTTTTACAAAATAGATTCCTGATGCCTGTTTATGCCCTTTATCATTTAGGCCATCCCATACAATCTCTGTTTTTTCAGATACGGGCTGTTGATTAATCAGGGTTTTTACTTTCCTGCCCTTGATATCGTAGATGCTTACAGTTGTTTTTGATATGCCTTTTTTACTGGTTAGTTTAATCTTGATCTGATCTTTAAACGGATTCGGATAACAGGATATATTCTCCAATGCAGGAACATCATGATCATGGGTACTGACTACCGTTTCAAGTTTAAAGCTATGAAATTCATCCGCTTTTTGCATATAAAAATAGTTGCCGGCAGCTATAATGTTGTAGCTCTCATGCATACTATTTTCTATGTTACTTGTCTGATTGTTTAGTTGTTCTCTTTCCAGATCAATAACACATATATTAAATGGGGTGTTGTATGAACCTGACAACGCAATAATTGCCTGATCATTAATCCGGTGCAATGAAATGGGATCAGAGATCTCTCCAAGATTAGGAAATCCTGGATAATAAACCCGTTCATTGTTTATAATTTCATAAGTGGCAAAACTTTTATAGATATAACCCGAATCAAATATGGAAGATACTAAATATAAACAGATATACCTGTCGCCATCCAAAGAAATAACATTTTCATCATGTTCAACTGCATTTCCCTCCCAATCATCGATTAAGATTGACTCAAGTGAATTGTTATCAATATAAAGTATTTCGTATTTTTCAAATCCGGGAATCCCTTGCGACATGAGAGCAGGATAATAGTTTTCTCCTACTTTATCAATAATAAGGAAAAGCCAATCATTAAAATATTCAGGCAATGAACTGATTTCACCAGTACTATTAACATAAAGACCGTAATGATTGCGATGATCTGAAAAAATTATAAAATCATTTGAAAAGGGAAACTGATAAAAATATCCGTAAGTTGGATATTCATATAATACCTCAAAACTATCCATTAATAAGCTAATCTTAAAAATCCTGTTGTACTGAACAGTGTAGATGTCATATTCGTTAAACAGATTGTATTGTTTAAAGCTTGTTGTTATCGTGTTTAAAAACTGATATCCATGCGTGTTTATCTCATGATTCTCTGTAGTGCCATCCTCATTTGCGACTAATATCACAAGACTGGAATCTCTGAGTACATGAGAATAGATTTTGTTAAATTTATATTCGCTCAGAATCAGCGTGCCAAGGGTATCTGATTCGGAAGGGTAAACATAGGAGTTGATTATGTTTTTTTCTGAATAGATTCCCTGAGCATTGCAGGTAAATTGCGATACGATGATGGAATCGGTACTGATATCTGTTTTATAAAAATACAGATTACCATCTTGCTTACCAATAACAAAATCATAATCATAAGCCGGCTGATCAAAATTATTTATATACTGAGCCTGTAACACTTCTTCTGAATATAAACAAACAGAGATCATGCTTATGAGCAATAATATGATTAGATGTTTCATTTTTTCTCCATAAATTTTTATTTTCTTTCTGATGGGCTTTCCTCAATATCTGAAGAAAGCCCATGAGACAATGAATTTATTTTTATCTCCTGGCAGATGATATGACTTTTTATATTCAAATATATGTCTAAATATGCTAATTATATATAGTTACGCTATTTTGAGCAGAGAAGGGATAAGCAGATAAAGCATTATTTTTCGAGCTGATCGTAGGGCAAGCAACCTGCTTGCTATCAAAGATTTTTTTTCGCAAGCTGGTAGCTTGCGTTACAATCATTCGCAAACTGACTGTTTGTGCGAAAGTTATTCGGCTCATCTAATCTCCTTGTCAGGGATTATTTATTAATCTGTTTCTGCATGCAGGATGCTTGCAGTACGATCGCTTTTTCCTTTTTTATGTTGTAAATACTTATATTAATTCCAAGAATAGATTCTTTATAAAAAGTGTCAAGAGATATTTTCAATCACTATTTTCGACCACTGAACAACGGAAAGAAGATATGTTTTATACTCAGGTCATAAGATGTCAGGGTTAACGCCCCTAATAGTGAATATTACCTGATTACTACGAAGAAAACAGGGCTCTGCCCCTGTGATGATGTCTGGGCTAAAGCCCCTAATCGTGCTTTTGATTGCATGCAGTACAATTGCGGATTTACGGCGCTTCGCTTCGCAAATCCCTACAGACCCTTTTATGTTGTATGTCCATGCGATGACTACAACCACACAAAACCCAG
>JAKQQL010000344.1:0-1083 GCA_029564175.1 Candidatus Cloacimonadota bacterium | reverse complement strand
ATAACAGTAGTAAGAAAATTTTTTAAAGATCCAGTTGTCTATGTTGATCCTGGACTTATTCAGCAGGTTTTTCTTAATATTCTTCTCAATGCAGTTCATGCAATACGCCCTAAAGGTAAAGGAACCATTACCATTACCACTGATGAATCAAATGGTACTGCTATAATTAAAATTCACGACACCGGCACCGGGATTGATCAAAAAATCAAAGATGAAATATTTAATCCGTTTTTCACCACCAAGCAGGGGGGAGCTCATAATATTGTTGGTACCGGCATGGGATTATCAATCTCAAAAAACATTATTGAGCAACATAGTGGAAGGATATATTTTTACAGTATTCCCGGAAAAGAAACAGAATTCGTCATTGAACTTCCAAAATTTTCTTCTGCGTATCTCCCTAATGAAATTGAAATTTCCTGTGAGCCAAAAAATATAGCAAATCTTTCAGTATTAATTGTTGATGATGACGAGGCAATCCGTGACCTTTTTAAAACACTATTGCAATCATTAGGTATAGCAACCATTTCTTTTGCAACCAATGGCTATGAAGGATATTCCTTATGCAAGGATTCAAACTTTGATATTGTTTTTATGGATGTATCCATGCCAGTTTTATCAGGAATTGATGCTTATAAGATGATAAAAGAAGAGAAACCTCAGCAAAAAGTTGTTTTTATTACCGGCATATTTTATGAAGACCAGATAAAAGAGTTAGTTGACAAAGAAAAAGCCTATGGCTACATTAAAAAGCCGTTTGATATAAGAGAAATAAAAGCATTATTATATTCAATCGCTTCCTGCAGGCGATAGTTATTGAAGAAGAGGTGAAATACAATGAAAACAACAATTGATGTTGGTATTATCGGCGGTTCAGGATTATATCAAATTGATGGAGTAAAAATTGTTGATGAAGTATCAGTAAAAACTCCGTGGGGCATCCCCTCTGATATAATCACCATTACTGAAATTGAAGGTGTCAGGGCAGGCTTTTTACCCCGTCACGGCAGAGGACATTTTATTCTACCCCATGAAATAAACTATAGGGCAAACATTGCCGCATTAAAAATGCTTGGCGCAGGG
>JAKQQL010000330.1:0-2370 GCA_029564175.1 Candidatus Cloacimonadota bacterium | reverse complement strand
GACCAACTACAACGTGGAAACCAAAAACCTGCATGGCGAACAGCCTATTACTCAAGAACACATCGAAAATAATGCCGGTGTGCGGGAAATGTTGGAAAAGCGTGGCATAAAGCCTGAGAATCTTCCTCCTGACGAAGACATTAAGAAACTCGAACGGCGCGTAGCTGCCGAAGAAAAACAAATTGAAAAGGCAAGCCCCAAATTGCCTAAAAACAACAACAAACAATAAATCCAGGCAACTTTTAAAGATAGATGTAATGAGTGAGTGGAAGGAAGTTGAATTACAACAAATAGCTGATGTGCAAACTGGACCGTTTGGAAGTCAGTTAAAAAATGAACAGTATATTACAGGTGGAACACCAGTTGTTACAGTAGAACATTTAAAGGATTTTAGAATTATTGACTTTAATTATCCAAGTGTAACTGATGAAGATAAAAACAGGCTTTCAAAGTATTTATTAAAACAGGGTGATATAGTTTTTACAAGGGTAGGTTCTGTAGATTTAAGTGCTTTTGTGAAAAAGCACCAGGACGGATGGATGTTTTCTTCAAGAATGCTTCGTGTTAGAACAAATGCTTTCGAAGTTGATTCAAGATTTTTAAGTTATTATTTTCAACAGAAAAATTTTAGAGATTATATTTTAAATATTTCAGTTGGTGCTACAATGCCTTCAATAAATACTGAAATATTAAAAGCAATACCTGTTTCTTATCCTTCATTACCCGAACAAAAATCCATCGCCTCCATCCTGTCCTGTCTCGATGATAAAATAGACCTGCTTCATCGCCAAAACGCCACGCTCGAAAAAATGGCCGAAACACTTTTCCGGCAGTGGTTTGTGGAGCGAGAAAGTCTGAACTATGATTCTAATGATTTTTATGATGGGCATGAATTTAAAAATCAAGGAAATCAACCCAATCAAAAAAATCAAGGTTCAGACAATGTGGAAGAAACAAAAGAAGAATGGGAAGAGGGAACTTTGGGTGATGTTATAGAGATTTATGACAATCTTAGAGTGCCATTATCTAAAATGGAACGAGATAAGAAAAAGGATGGGCAGTTATATCCATATTATGGTGCTGCACAAATAATGGACTATATTAACGACTATATTTTTGATGGAGAGTACATTCTACTTGGCGAGGATGGTACTGTAAGGACTGACGAAGGTTATCCTGTTCTACAATATGCCACTGGTAAATTCTGGGTTAACAATCATACTCACGTCATTAGAGCAAAGCAACCTTATAACAACTTCTTCATTTGGAATTATTTGAAAAAGAAAAATATAGATGAGATTGTAACTGGTGCTGTTCAGCCAAAGATTAATCAGGCAAATCTTAAATCAATTGACTTTCCTAAATATCCAGAAAACCTTGTGATTGAGTTTAATAAAATTTCAGAGCTCTTTTTTAAGAAGATAAATCAAAACAAAACCCAAATCCGCACCCTCACTGCTTTGCGCGACACTTTGTTGCCGAAGTTAATGAGCGGGGAGGTAAGGGTAAATAATGACTTTGAATAATGAATAACATAATTTCTCCAAAATATCATATGGAGCTGATCAAGAAAGTTGTGAATGCACTTTGGTATGAATATAACTCATATGTAGATGTGTCGTTTTATATTCAAAAATGGCAGTGTTTTGATGAGGTAGGATATGAAAACTTTATTATTTATAATAAAAATGATAAAGATGAAATTGATTTAGAGAAAACATTGCATAATATGAATGTGGATATTCTATTGAAAATTGCAATTGACATGGGAATTGAAACGCCTGATTTTATACCATCTATCCCTACTTTTAAAAATGTTATAAAAGAAGAATATTCCAACGCTGCGGAAACTTTTAATAAAGCTTTCAAACAAATTGAATCGGATCCCGATATCGCTATTGGATTAGCTAATTCAGCGTTAGAAAGCATAATTAAAGAGATTTTAAAAGATGATAGGATTAAGACGAAGTTCAATAATAGTGATACCCTATATACATTAACTCAAGATATTCTCAAGGAATTTAAATTATTCCCTGATTCAGAAATTCCTGAAGAAATAAATCAAATAGGTAGCGGCTTACTGAAGGTATGTCAAGGAATTGAAAAGATAAGAAGCCAAAAAACGAATCTTCATGGCAAAATGGATGATGATTATGTGGTTGACGATTCTTTATATGCATATTTTATCATAAACAGTGTTGCTACTATTGGATTATTTCTTCAATCATATTATAAGAAAAAAATTTTCAATCAACCAGAATAAAAATACGTTAAACTCTGAACTCGAAGACGATTTACCATTTTAATAAAATCTACAAATTATAGAATCATTAAATCAATGACACGCATTACAGAAAACAACATAGAAGA
>JAKQQL010000329.1:0-30864 GCA_029564175.1 Candidatus Cloacimonadota bacterium | reverse complement strand
AGTCTTTGTTAGTTCTCGCAATTCATTCAATTGTCCATTTTTTATTGAGATGGGAATTTCGTTGGCATCAATTCGTTTGATATATATTACATTCCCATCTGCAGGACTGACTATTTCATTTGCTTTAGCTGTTATTTTTCTTTTCGGTGTTCGCCAAAATCGTAACATTGTCAATAAATAGCCGAAGGTAATAACAGCTAATCCCCCGAAGAAAAGCGATAAGAAAAAACGTTCTATCTTGGGAATTGAAGAGGACAAGCATGAGAATGCTATCAAAGAAAGAAGAAATGATACTATTATTACAATCAAATTATCAATATAGAGAAATTTTTTATTCATTCGTGTTTTCCAGCTCAGATAAAGATACATAGCGGTACTTATCAGAAGTATCACAAAAAAAAGGAGCATAAAAACTGGCATTGTTAGATTCATAAAAAATAAATTCTACAAAATCTATTATTAAAGGCTATATTAATAGAATTAAGATTTTATCCAAAAAAAGAGCTTCTTTAGAGACTTTTAGTGTCGCTTGAAATATAAAACAGGAGAAAGTAATATGTACATAATGAAAGGAATAATATCTCTTTTGGACCATACAGCATATACCCTCGGGGTTTTGTATGACTCAAATACTTCTTTAATAAGATTGTTACCATGCAGAAGTTCTTTAAATACAACTGCAGCATCAGTTAATCTCTCAATCCAACCATATACCTCATCATATTTCCTGATTACAGTAGTATCATTGTAATTGAAATACGAGATCATTTTTTCAATAAAACTGAATCCTAATCCGTTGGAGATGGAATGCCACTTCCAGGCACGTGTATTGATTTCAAGGAATTTATATTTTTCATTTTTTTTATCATACATAAACTCTATTTCTGCAAAACCAAAGTAACAAGTTAATTCCAGCATCTTTTCAGCATATTCTTTAATCTCCGGAATATTACAGGTTACAGCATAGGTAGTGGAATTACCAAATGTCATTGGATTCTGACGAGTGCGGTTTACCATTACTGAAGCAACAGAATTACCATGAACAGCAAATGTCCCATAAGAAAAGAGCGTTTTTGCTCCTCCATCAAGAAATTCCTGTATAATTAACTGATTTAGAGGAATTTTTTCTGTAACTAAAGCAATCGTAGAAATCAATTCTTTAAGGTTATCACATTTTATGGCCTTTTTACCAAATATCTTATGAAAAGTGTACATTATGGCAGGTTTAATTATTACTGGATATTTAATCTTTTCAGCAATTTCTTTAACCTCTTTCATTGAATCTGGGAAGTAACTTTCAGGAATCGGAATATTGTGTTTCGCAGCAAAGCGATAAGCGTTGCATTTATCTGCAAAAATATTAATAACCTCTGGCTCAGAGATTCCCATATAAAACCCCTTAGAGAGCAAACCATAATTATGAGTAAGGAATTCGACCATACGATCATTGGTAGGAAAAAGCAGGATGTTTTTGGGATTCTTGTTTAGATTAATTATTTTGTCCAATAAATCATTTTCAGCCTTAAAAATAATGGTTTGTTTAACCGCATTGGAAAATCTGGTTATGGAATATCTGGTGTCGGTAAACAGCATGACTTCAAGACCTAATTTATGTACTTGACGCGCAAGCCCAAGTGCCTGAATATGATTGCCAAGGATAAATACAGATTCTACCATTTAATAACCTTTACCCTTTTAAAACTTTTTTATATACGCGAATTAACCTGTTAGCGATGTTTTCTGAAGCAAGTCCCAGATTGAAAATCCTGTTCTTCCCATTTGTCCGTTTCCCAATATCTAAAACAACTTTAATTTTATCGGCTATGTCTTCAGGTTCAAACGAAGTAATATAACACCCCTCAGTATCACCTAAAACCCAACTTACATCTCCAACATCAGTTGAAACAACCGGACAATTACAAGCCATTGCTTCTTTAATAACATTTACACTTCCTTCCCTTCTGGAAGTCAATAACAGTACATCAGCAGCATTAAGATAATATGGGATCTCCCGATTAGGAACATCATGAATATGCTTGAAATCAATAGTATTATCATCAAGATGTTTTATTGCGTCCATAGCTAAGTTTAAATTCTTTTCCTCCCTGTTTTTAACCGCAATAAATACAATAAGCTTTTTATTTTCTTTATATCCGATGTGTTCCCTGGCGATTTCTTTGGGTATAGGTCTGAACCTTTCAATATCAACTCCATTCGGAATTACCTGAACTCTATTGATCCCGATAAGCTCCTTCATTTTACCGGTTTTTACAATTGTCTCAGTCCATTTGTATTTGATAAATATTCTGGTAAGCGCCCTAAAAAGTCCTGATATATAAACGTCAGAACCCATAAGAGAAACCACCAGTGGCTTACACCCAGCCAGCCCGGCGACAAATCCGCAGAGACTGTAATGAGCATGAGCAAGATCATATTGTCCGTTTTTAAATGTATTTCGCAGCTTTCTGATCGCATTCAAATAACCCCAAAATCCGGGTTTAATGAGAAAATATTCTATATCGATACCTGCTTTTATAAGAGAGTCGCCCTGATTCTTTACAACATCTCCCGGTCGTCCTACTCTTCCACTTGAAATAAAAAGTACTTTCATTCTTTCTTTACCGCCGAGACGCAAAAACGTAAAGCCTGTTAATTCATTCTTAGCAATCTTGCGTCTTTGTGCCTTAGCGGTTAAAACTATTTAAAACAAACTCCAATCTTAAATTATAACAGGCATTATATGCAAATTCTCCTTCTTCAAAAACCCATTTATCATTAAGAAACCGATATCTCCCCTGAATCCCGTCAACAAGCATCTGGTAAGGATCGCTCTGGCCAAATATACATTGCATTTCGTTGACAAGATACCCTCGTTCTGATTCAAAAATGTCAATTGCCTGACTGTAAAATTCACGTTTATCTGTTATTTCCTTAACAAAATCGAACAGATCTAATGGAGCATTATCATAATTCTTCAGCAGAGAACCACTACTCTTCTCTCCTTTTTTTATTTTTTTATGCGCGAAAAAACTCTCCCCTATTCTTACAACTCTCCATTCAAAATCATGAGGAATAAACTCCTGAAAAATCACAAAGTTTTTCTGCCGGTTCCCAGCTTTTGTTTTATAGATATTGATTTTTTTTGCTATATCGGATGGATGAATGATATAATGGACTCCTCTTTTTAAAAAATCTCCTTTCTCCCTATTTGGACCTGTTCGTTGGGGAGCTCCTTTCCCCTTGAAAATTTCGTCAATATAGTCTTTTGCCTCTGTGATGGATTTGATTATTATCACTCCGCTGCCTGATGCACCAATGTTTGTCTTGGCAACAAATGGAAATGCTGCTGAACGAATGTATTCCAAGGCATCTCCATAACTATAAAACACATCTGTTTTCGGATGAGGTATATTGTTTGCCTTCAGCCAGGATGCAAGGAATCTTTTATTTTCGTAGATGAATATCTCTTGCGGTGAAGGGAATATTTTATAAGCTAAAACAACTTCCAGAATATAGATCCTCTCATCATAAAGCTGCTTAAAATGAGCTGTAAGTCCTCCAGGTTTTGCAAGCAGGAAATCAAAAGGATCTTTATGTATTTCTTCCAGCCAGTTGTTTGAGGTCAGATTGACTACTCTGTATTCAACCTGATCATGATAGTCTTCACAAGCCTTTATCCAAAGAATGTGATCATCTTCAAGCTCGTTACGGAGTATTATTGCTTTTATCTTTTTCACCGCAAAGGCGCAAAGCCGCTAAGAATATTGATCAATAATTATTCACAAACCGCCTGAATCCGGATTTCAAAAGCGGAACATTGAAGTTAATAAGAAATCCCAAACGTTTGTTCGCTAATTTCAGATAGGAAATAATTTGTGCTTCATGAACTGGCAGTAAGAATTCAACAGACTTAAGTTCAATTATTATTTCTTTGGCAACCAAAACATCAATCCTGAAATCCTTATCAAGAGGTCTGCCTCTGTAAAACAGTGGAATTGAAACCTGTTCTTCGACATAAACATTACGCGACCTTAGTTCCTCTACGAGACAAAACTGATAAACTGATTCAAGCAGGCCCGGCCCCATTTCTTTGTGAACCATTATTGATGAATCAAGAATCTCTCTTGCGTAATTCTCAAATTCCTGCTTTTGCATATTATAAGATTTTACCTCTATGACACCAGACCGTTATATTTTACTTTGTACCCTTCGCGTCTTAGCGTCTTTGCGGTATGAAATCACTAATGTATGATAAACTTAAAATTTTAAATAAAATTTCCCTGGGAATATATTTTATCACGGTTAAATCAAATAAATCACCTGAAATTGGAATCTTCAGCCAGAAGTCTTTATTATACTCCCATGCTTTGCTAACAGCATAAGGATCAAAATCGGGCGAAGATTTTCTTATAACCTTTTTAAGGTATCCTTTTGCTATGTTAAGTTTTCCAAATGGATTAATAAGATCGTCTGGCCGATAACCTTTATCGGTTAGCATTTTGCCAAACCCGGGATAAGTACTTTTTATAATGTTTGCATAGAGTACCTGACCTTTGTATCTCTTAAAAGGATTATGTTCAAAGAAATCCGAATGTATCCCTGCCAGTTCCGTCTTGAAAATTGCCTTAAGAAATTCAATGTCCAAAAATGGCGTTCTGTTTTTTACATACCGGAACTGATTTACCATTTCCGCTCCGAAATACTTCCTGAAAATCTCTTCAAAAACAAATACATAAAACCTTTGATTCTTTGTCAGGCCCGATAATGCATTATCATAACAAGGAAGATGAAGAATATCCTCTTTCAGGGATTCAAATTGTAATTTGAAATTACTAGTGTTGAGGCACTGAAACTCCCTGCTGCCTTCAATCTTTCTTATCCCTTCATCAGAACTTTCTGAATCAAACAGAGCATAAAGATTTGAAGAAATCACAGCTCCGGCAATATGTGCAGCACGGAATATTTCACTTCCGAAATTGCCTGTAATAATATGTTGAAAATCACTGGAAAGCCTTTTTGCTGAATGCAGGTAATGAGACCTGGCAAAAGTTGCTGTTCCTGATGAGTTTATAATGAACTCCTTACCGCAGGGCAGATAATCATTTTTAATATATGAATCTTCCAGTTCAAAATTAATAAATGAAATTCCCGCCTTTTCTGCTAACTGTAATGCAATTCGGGTGTCTTTTGAATTTTTCGAACCAAAACTGTAGCATGAAAAAATCTTATTGAAATATATAGCAACAGATACTAAAGTTCGCCCGTCAAATCCTCCTGTCAGTGCATGAACATAATGTTTATCAGGAAGGTATTTACAGACTGATGATATAAATACATCTCTTATCTCCCCGGTCGATTTTTTCCAGGGTTTTGGTGTTGCTGAAAAATGATTCTGGATTTCTGTATGTTTTAAAATGTCTGAATTTGATCCTGAACAAATAATATACGAATTAGCCGGAAGTAGTTTAATACTTTCAAATATGCTGTCATTAAAAAGAGGGTAATTAAAAAGTATTGTTTCGAGAATGAATCTTTTAGAAATATCATTAAGATCAAGATATTTCCCAATTCTTAATGCATTATCGGAAATTAAAATTTTATCATTATTTCGAAAATAGTATAAGGGCAATATCGAAAACAATGAGTTTCCTGCAAGCAAAGTACCACTTGATTTATCCAAAAGAATGTAGTAATAATGACCATGTAGATTATTAACAATAAACTCAGGTGTTAAATTTTTTGAGAGTTTTTCTTTGAATCCTGGATCATTTATCGGATCACCCCAGGCGATAAACTCATAGTCATTACCATTCAAATGTAGCTCTATTCCCGGTTTTTGAATAAAAAGTTTATCCAGCTCCGTTTTTTTGCTGCTTAACTGTACTTCCAGAATGAATTCAATCATGTTCTTTTCACCGCTAAGACGCAAAGGCGCTAAGTACCTTTATTGCGACCTTAGTTTCTTTACGTTTCCGCGGTTTTATCAATTTACAAAGTATCGTTTTAATTTAAGAACTTCAGAATATGGTGATTTTCCAGAGAAAGCCTTTAATTTAAAAATCGTCTTTTGCTTTTTAAACCACGTAGAAAACTTAATTCCCATTCTTTCGGGGATTCTTGTCGGGTCAGTTTTACTTATTCCCTGTGCTTTACCCCTTGTTGTCATTAGATAACCAGCCTCAAGTGCCATACGGTGTAAGGATTCATTATTATCACCATGAGGCCAGCATAGAAATTCAACTTTTTTATTCAATTTCTGCTCAATTATCTTTTTTGACTCATAAATCTCATATCTGATTCTGTCTTTGTAATCTTCTTCACTTTCTGTTGAGAGAATCAGAGAACTATTTTGTTTGTATTTTTCATATTCATCTTTAATCCGTTCAAATGCATTTTCAAAGTTATAGTTGCCGAAATCATAATCCCTGAATGTGTCTATACAATAATCATTAAATGTAGGATTAATTTTCACTTGCCTGGCAATAACTGCCGATTGCATTTCAAAGACCGGGTAACCATAAGGAAGTAAGTTTTCAAATTCAGTATCTTCAATATAGTAAGCTTTCCTTTCAGGAAAAGAGTTCGCAATATAATAGAGGTAATCAGCACCATGATGATGAAAATCCAACAGTTTATCTGAGACTGGATATTTAGTATGAGACATTGTATGAGACTGTATATCCATAACACCCGAAGCTTCCATAATCCGCATTTCCTCCCAGCTAAGAAAACCCCATTTTATAAGATCGTTTTCATCAGCATTTCCATTCCAAACATCTAATAAATTGGGCCGTATCAGGTTACGCCCATCCACAAACTCAGGACTGATAAATATAGTTCCTTTCAATCCATATTTTTTCAGCAGCGGATACACATATTGCCAGTTATCAAGGTAAGCATCATCAAACGTTATAATTAATGGTCTTTTTACAGGATCTTTTATACCATTTAATATCTCCCAATATTCTTTCAGGCTGATAGTTTTATAATGTTTTGAAAAATATTTTAAATGATTCTCAAAATATGGGAGATCAAGTGTCAGAAAGTTTTTTCCCCAGTGCGGATTTTTAAGTCCCACCGAATGATAATATATCACAGGAACAGCTATCAAGGTCAAGGTATTATATTGAAAGAATTATAAATTCCTTTCAGTTTTTCTACATGCTGTTGAATTGAAAAACGGATTTTGAACTCTTTAGTTGCTTTTGGAACCAGATTTTTTAATTGATCAATATTATCAACTTTTTTCAGAATGTTTTCTTCCAATCTATCATCTAGATCCACCAAAAAATCCGGATAGTTTTGAAATATTTCTTTCATGCTAGGGATAGAAGAAGCTATTACCGGAGTTCCGCAAAGTATACTTTCAACAACAACATTTCCAAAAGATTCATACTCTGAAAGGAAAATCATCAGGTCGGCTTGACAATATGCTAAGTTGATATCTGCAGTAAAATCCATAAATTTTACTACAGAGTTAATTTTAAGTTTTTCTGCATAAGTTATTAACTCATTTTTCAAAGGACCATGACCATACAATTTAAAACATACATTTTGAAAATTATTATGAATGGCTTTAGCAACATCAAGCCACCTGAAAAGGTTCTTCCCCAAGGCAAGACGACCTACATAAATGATTGTTAATTCTTTATGCACCGAATCTCTGCTATAAATATTAAAATTAGTTCTATAAACAGGATTATATAAAACTTTTATTGGATACCTGTTGGAAATTTCTTTCAAAAATACAGATTTGCTGAAAATGGAATTTGCAATTAACCTTACCCTTTTGTTCAAAGCTAAATACCATGATAATTTTATTATAAGAGCTTGCCATGGTCTTTTACAATATTTTGTTCCTCTGATAGAATATACTATTTTATTTATTCCTGCTAATCGAACTAATAATAACACAAAAGGTCCTACATTATACAAATGAAAAATATCAGAATGGTTTTTCAATGCATATATAAAAAGCTTGGAAAAGCTAACTAAATTACTCGTTGCCCCATAAGTTGTCAAATTCTCATTGAAAGCGGAATAAACATTTATTTTATCTTTTTCAGGCGGTCGCAGAACAAATATCCTGAAATTATATCCCTTCATGCTTTCTATTAAAGCAGGCATTAAGACTTCTATCCCTCCAGGGGAGGATTGAAAATGAATAATATGAATCTTATGATCGGTTTTCACTATAAACAGAAATGAAAGTAAGCTTATGTATAAATTACAGTGTCATCTTGCTTTTTAATCCTGACTATCATTTCATACCTGTTATAATAGACAAAATTGGCCAGAGCAAAAACCAAGGCTATGGAAAACTGAGATGTGAAATCACCTCCTAACCCGAACATCTGCCGCGAGGTACTATGAATCATAAAAATACCCATAATAAAAAATATCAGTATTGTTGTTGTAAAACTCAGGGCTTTGATTCTTCTTCCCAAAGAGAACATATTTTTTACTAAACTGAATATTAACGCCATAAATAATATGTATCCAAAAACTCCGATCTGTAAAAGCAAATTTTGATTTCCGACATGAGGATCTCCTATATTCCCGAATTCGGTTGAATAACCCCATCCCATAATTGGCCTTTCTAAAAATTTATTCCAAACAGGCTCATGCCGGCTTGTTGCCCTGGAAACTGTTCCTCCTGCAGTTAAATCGCCCTCAAGTGTATATTCCAGGGTTTGAACTCGTTCCAAAACTTTTGTAACCTGATTTTCAATTATATTCACCTTTGATATCAATAAAAAAAGCATTAATACTACCAGGCCGGTATTTATTAAATTTCTAAGTTTTATTTGAAATAAGAATGGAACAATAATAATAGCTGATGCCAGTATCCAACCCCTGGTAGCTGTAAACCATATTGCCACTAATGAAATAATAATAACAACCTTATAGTATAGTTCTTTTCTATTAACTGAGTAAAGGAAAACGCTGCCAAATAATCCTAGTAGAGAAACTGTGATCCCCTCAAGGGGCCGTATAAACCCTTCCGGATCAACTACAATTCTGCCAAGTGGGTCATAAGTGACACCAAACAAATAACCGGCAAAATTAATTCCTGTTGAAATATGAAATAATTGCCCGGCAAAAACAATAAAAACACCAACAAAAATTAATTTAAAGAACATAATAATATCGGTGAATTTTTTTAAAAAGAAAGGCAGAATTCCAATCATAAGAAATGCCATATTGCTTTTTAGAAATCCATTTAAACTAAACCCTGTAAATAATCTTAATAAAATCATCAGTAATAATATCAGTAAAAAAGGGCCTGCATAAAAAATGCGGAACTTCTTTATTGTTAATATATACTTGGCTATTAGGGTAATATAGAAAACTACAAAAAATGGTACCGCCCCTATATACAGTGATTTCACTGAGCTCGAAAAGAATCCCGCTGCACTGCTAAACATTAATGTGAACAGAGCCAGCCAAAAATAATTATGCCGACTTCTGAAAAATATAGCCAGGCTAATAAGAAGAGCTAATTGTCCAACAATATCTGGTAATACATGATGAGCAATAATTAAAACAAAATAACTCAACAAAAAGCGGATTTCTATTAAATTAAGAATGCGTTTCATTTATACTTCTTCCGACCTAACCTAATCGACTTGTTATTAATAAATGTTCAGATATTTATTCATTTTTATCTGTCAAATTTTCTCCCAATATATTTTTGTATTAATCTTTTTCTGAAAATTAATTCTCATTGCTGTCGTGAAATCACAAACTCAAATCTCCCACTTCCTGTTTTTACTCTAAATAACCAGGCATATCCATCACTTTTTAAGAAACTTCTATTTTGAATCAGAATACTTTGTTTAACATTCTGCTTATTACAATTTTTGGATTATGCATATCCTCAACCCTTATTCTCATTTGTTTAATGAGCATTTTCCTGTATTTATCATCATTTAACAAGGCTCTTGTGAGACCTTCAGCTTCGCTATAATGTTTAATCAACGGAACATCAAGCCCCTGAAATAAAATTTCCAGATCTTTACTGTACTCACATAAAGGGAATATACCTGCTCCTAAAACATCAAATACTCTTATATGAATACCATTGAAAAGAGATGGGACCAGCTCTATGGGAGCTATTTTGCTACAATTGTAAACCATATTATTAAACTGATTATCAACAACATCGTGTTTGATAATTTTATTATTTAATTCAGGGAATAACTTACTCCATTTATTTGTATATCCATCACCACTAATGTAAGCTTTCAAATCAAACATTTTGAAATGACTGAGAAATAAAAATCGTTTATAGCCCCAAGCAGTTTTATGTGCTGTACCTATGTAAACCAAGTCTGAATTATAGATTTTTCTTTGCTTCTGGCTTGGAGCAAAAGGATAATATGATTCAGGATCATAGCTAAAAAAATCAAAATACACATTATTGATGCCAATGATTTTAATCTGTTCAAGCCAAAAAGTATCTGGACAAATTATATAATCAGCATACTTAAGTAAATGCAGATTATAAGGGTTGGTTGGAGTATAAAGAGGGTGGTCGCCAAGTATAAAAACAATTTTCGATTTCTTTCTGACTAATTCCAGGGTATCAGGTAACAAATATTGGTTATTGTAAATAAAGACCAAATCAGGATTTTCTTTCTCAAATATTCCAACATAATTTTTATTAAGTAATCTTATGTAAGGGGTTTTCCATAAGTCTTTTAAACGATTAGGGGCAAACTCTAAATTCTTAATAAATGAATTAACCGTTGAATTAAAAAAATCTTTATAGTTAACAACCATAACATCCCAGTTGTGGGAATTAAATCCATTAACAACCGACTTTGTTATTGAGTGACCACCAGATATTATCAAAAGGCATTTCATCTTACTTTTTTTGCAAGTATTTAATTGATTTATCCATTTTTATAAACTCCTTCCAGTAAACAGACTGTGAGCCAATATTTTCAATCCCCTTTCTGCCAATATTGGCAATTAAATCAAGAATGGACACATATGGATTAAAGTCGCCATAAAGTTGTTTATATTCTTTTATCTGATAATCAACAAAACACACTTCAATATTATGTTTTTCAAATAATTCAAAATCAAAATATTTAAGAGCGCCATATCCTGTAATATATTTATCCGCATTAAAATATTTACATATATTCAATACCCGTTCCGTCTTTTTTGAACTTGGGATATCCTTAATTTCTGATGATTTAACAAACATTCGGCCATCCATCAAGCCAAAGTATCCTGCAACAGTTTCAATACTGGTAATCGATACATCAGAGATAAATACTGGGTTTTCATTAAAAACCATTCTTACAAGCCCTATCATATCATTTACAAAAGGTGCATTTCTGTAATTTTGCTTTAAAAAATCCAATTGTGATTTTTGCCAATTTTTGCTATAATCTATCCTTATCTCATTAATTTTCTGGGAAATTTTAACATTTGATTTTGGTACAGTTATCCACTTAAATCCATTTTCTGTTTTAATCTGAACTCTATCCTGAAAATGGCCTTTAGAAAATTGTACATCATCATAATGGACAAAAATATCTGACTGGATTAATTGCTCAAAAAGACCGATCCAGGGGAAATAATATGGTTGAGAAATTACAATAGATTTACTCATGATTTATTTCAGTAGTTTTTCCATTATTATCACATCACTGACAATGCCATCATGATAATAATGTTCAGATAGAATACCTGCCTGAGTATACCCTATCCTTTGAAAGGATTTTAATGACGGAATATTCCCCTCCAAAATTTCTACAATTACTTTTCTAATGGCGAAAGTTTCTTTTAGATATTGCTCAAATAATCCAAAAGCTTCGGGAAATATACCTTTCTTTTGATTTTGGGGATGTAAAGCAATCCCTGCATAACATGTCAAACTAATCCTGTCAATTTCTTTTGCCTGAACAAAGCCTAAAGCATTATCATCAGAATTTGCAATAATTAAGAAAACTCCATCAATTGAATTTGACTTTACTAAGATCCACTCTAATACCTCTGAAGTGGTATTAGGTTTATGATGGGTAATAAGTAAAGTTTGAATCACGGGATCATTTCTGATCTCAAATAATACTTTGAAATCATGTTCTTTATAAGGTCTTAAAAATACTGATGCCAAAATAATAACATTTAAGTATTTAAAACAGAAATGAAAGAAATGATTTTTTCCGTTATATAACGTAATTCATCATTTGTCAGGTCTGAATGAAGAGGAAGTGTAATAAACTTATTTGATTCTTTTTCCACAAAACTGCATTTCGAATAATAAGGCTTGAATAATGGTTGAAGTGTCAGGGGGGTATAATGACATCCGGTAGCAATACCCTTGGATTTAAGGAAAATCATCAAATCATCTCTGTTATCTGAACGAATACCAAACATTTGATAAGGATATTTTTCCGGTTCAAACGGAAGCAATGGTTTTATGCTGTTCAAATCCTTTAAATCCTTAAGATATTGTTGAATAATCTCCGACCTTCTTTTATTAAACTCAGGCAGCTTTTGTAATTGGATTAATCCAATAGAAGCGGCAAGGTCATTCATGTTATATTTGTATCCAAGCACATTAAGTTCATAAAACCAGTGCATAGCATCACGATTAGCTTTTGTATACAGTTGGGCGGTCTTCCAGTTATCTTTGTCAATACCTACCCATCTCATTGCTTTAACATCCCTGAACAGATCCGGATCATCAGTTACCATCATACCTCCGTCACCTGTTGTCATAAGTTTTTTTTCTTCAAAAGAATAACAACCAATGTCTCCCCAGGTACCTAGCACCCTACCTTTATACATTGCTCCAGCAGTATGTGCACAATCCTCAATTACTTTTAAACCTCTTTCTCTTGACCATGGGACAAGTTTTTCCATTGGAACAGGATGTCCGGCATAATGAACCGGGATAACTGCAACACAATCTTTGTCATATTTCTTTTCAAGATCTTCCAGGCTCATCCCAAGTGTTACCGGATCCGAATCAACAAAAACAGGAATAAGCCTGTTGTATAATACTGCAGATGCCGTTGAAGAGAAAGTAAGTGAAGGAACCAGAACTTTTTTGCCTTCAGGGAACCTGAAACAAGCCAGTGCGAGATGCAGGGCAGCTGTTGCAGAGTTTACTCCAACAGCCATTTCGCAGCCGATAAATTTCCTCCATTCTTCTTCGAATTCTGCCACTTTCGGGCCCAGACCCACCCATGATCTGTCAAATGCCTCTTTAATAGCTTGTAGTTCTTCTTCTCCCAGGGATGGTTTAAATAATCTAATATTCATCTTTATCACTTTTTAGAACACTGATGACACGGATTTAACGGATTTACACTAATTAAAATCCGTGATTATCAGTTTAATCTGTGTTATCCGTGTTCTATTAACGATTTAAAAGTCATGTTCTTTTGATCTTTAGCAGAGAGAATCGGATTTGTTACTGGCCATTCAATCGCTATATCAGGATCATTCCAGAGCAATCCTCTTTCATGCCCGGGAGAGTATATATTATCAACCTTGTACATTACCTCACTTAAATCAGTTAAAGTACAAAAGCCATGTGCAAATCCTCTGGGAATAAATAACATTTTTTTATTCTCTTCACTTAACTCAATACCAATCCATTCTCCAAAAGAATCAGAATCTCTTCTAATATCTACAACAACATCAAAAATTTTTCCTCTAATACACCTAACCAGTTTGGTCTCCGAAAAGGGTGAAACTTGAAAATGCAAGCCCCTGATAGTACCTTTTAGCTTAGTATGCGAATGATTTTCCTGCAACCAGTCACAATCCAAACCGTAGCTTCGGAAAGTTTCCCTGTCATAAGTTCGCATAAAAAAACCTCTGTGGTCTATATTCGCAGCTAAAGTAATCTCATAGACTCCCTTTAATTTTAATTCTTTAATTATCATTGAATTAATTGCATATAATTTTCTAGTTGTTCAATGCTGAACTTTAGCATATCTTTCCCTTCAGCTTGCGCTTTATACCAATCCACAGTTAAGCCAACTGAATCCTGAAAAGTTAATACAGGGGTCCAACCAAGCATTTCCTTTGCCTTATTTATATTCAGACTAAGATAGTCAGCTTCTTTAATCTTTTGTTTTTCTCCGGATTTGACTAAGGTACCACTACCCCATGCTTTAATAATTCCTTCACCTAGCTGCCATACATTATAAACACTATTACACTCAGGACCAAAATTCCATGCTTCACTGAATAATTTATTATTTGTAAAACATTTTTCAGCCAGAATAATATATCCATATAGTGGTTCAAGTATGTATTGCCATGGTCTGACAGAAGCGGGATTTCTGATTAAAATCTGTCGACCTTCTTTTAATGCTCTGATACAATCCGGAACTATTCTGTTTTCAGCCCAATCGCCACCTCCTATAATATTCCCTGCTCTTGCGGTGGCAATTCCCGGAGAATCGGCAGAATTAAAAAAAGATTTTCGATATGAATTTACAACAAGTTCGGCAGCAGCCTTGCTTGAGCTATAAGGATCTTCACCTCCAAGTCTGTCATCTTCATTGTAAGGTAAATGCATTCCTGTGTTTTCATAACATTTATCTGTGGTAATAACGATTATAGTCTTTACTGAAGGCGTGAGTCTGCATGCTTCCAGTAAATTTGCAGTACCCATAATATTTGTACCTAAAGTCTCCAATGGCTGTAAATAAGATTGGGATACAAGCGGCTGAGCAGCTAAATGAAATATTATTTCCGGTTCAGTACTATTAATAATATCAAACAATCCTTTAAACTCTCTAATATCCTGCCTAAGGTCTTCTGATAAATTTTTTATTCCCATCGCATAATATGCATCCAGTGGATCTTTTGGATCTAATGACACACCCGTTACCTTAGCTCCCAACATACTTAGCCAGAGAGTAAGCCATGAACCCTTAAATCCAGTATGCCCCGTAACAATTATACGTCTATCTTTAAATGTATTTATCAGTTTCACCATACTTTCCATTTAGCTGTTCCTGTACGCCACATCTCCTCTAAAGCTTTCTTGTCACGCAACGTATCCATTGGTCGCCAGAATCCAAAATGCTTATACGTAAATAATTGACCAGCAGCTGCAAGATTTTCAAGAGGTGATCTCTCCCAAACCGTTTCGTCTCCTTCATCAATAAGATCGAATACATCATATTTGCATACAAAATACCCGGCATTAATCCATGATCCATCACCCCGGGGTTTTTCTACAAAGTTACTGACCTTATTCCCATTGATAATATCGAGAGCGCCAAAACGACCCTCAGGCTGTGAAGAAGTAATAGTTGCCATTCCCTTATGGGATTTGTGAAACTCCAATAAACTGCTGATATTGACATCGGTTAATCCATCACCATATGTTAAGAAAAACGGATCTCCCTTCGGGATAAAAGGCTTGGCCCGTAATACCCTTCCACCGGTTTGCGTATCAATGCCGGTATCAAGCAAAGTTACATTCCATGGTTCACTAGGATTATTTAAGATCTTCATCTCGTTTTTTGCCAGATCTATACTGATATCCGAATGATGAAGGAAATAATTTGAAAAATATTCTTTTATTACATAACCCTTGTATCCACATAGAATTATGAAATCGTTGAATCCATAATGACTGTATATTTTCATTATATGCCATAATATGGGTTTACCTCCTATTTCAACCATGGGTTTAGGGATTGAGTGAGTCTCTTCACTTAACCGGGTACCATAACCGCCTGCGAGGATTAGTGTTTTCATTTGAGAGCTTTAATTAACAGATACTGGTTTGGATTTGGATTTTAAAATATGAATAAATCCGACAAGTCCGGGGAAATATTTTGCAATTAAACCCAACAGTTTTAACTTGTGACTGAAACTCCCGTAGGGTTGAAAGAATAATGAAATAAGTTTACGTGATATAATTTCTTTTTCTTCTTTCGCTAAAACTCTTTTGTTTTCATTTCCAAAAGCTTCAAGAACATCTGAGAATAAATAATACGATTTGCGCCTGTCTTTAAAACCAGGTGAACGAGAAACACTGTTGTCAAGGATACGATAAACAGATGTAATCTCATTCATAAAGTAGATTTTGCTATTTATCGCTATTCTCAACCACAGCCAGTAATCATAAATAAACCACATCTTATCAGGATTATTCTTACTTAGAGGCATCAGATCTTTTCTAAGTACCACTGTACAGGTATTTATAAAATTACCTTTAAGAAGCTCAGTAAAAATCCATCCACTGGTATATCGTTTACGAATGTTATATCCTCTGTTTTTTATCACACTATTATTTTTATCTGTGATTTGCACATCAGTAAAAACCAGCCCGAATTCTGTATTTTTCTCAAGAAAATCCACCTGCTTCTGTAATTTATAAGGATCTATCCAGTAATCATCCCCTTCACAAATTGCAATGTATTTACCCCGGGCTTTATTAAAAACAATATTTATTAATGGTTTGACACCCTTAGAGTATTGATTTTCTGATTGATAAATTGCCCCAATTAGGTTAGGGTATTTTTCTTCGTATTCTCTGATAATCTGTTGAGTATTATCATTAGAAGCATCATCATGAATAATTATTTCTATTGGGAATGTTGTTCTTTGCAATAGGAATCCTTCAATTGTATTCTTAATATAGTTTACCTGGTTATAAGTAATACAACCAATACTAACCAATGGATTATTAGATTTATTCTCCACCTAAAGTTTTTCGTTTTATTACTATTTCCTTATAGCCTTCAATGCCATATTCTATATCAAAAAGACTTTTTTCAACTACTTTACCTGAAATCCATTTAACTATTGCCAATGGAAGATTCGCTCCTGCTAAGTGAGAAAATGGATAGTGACCGCCGAACCTACAATTCATTTCTAAAACATATGGTTTATTGACCTTATCAATGAAACAGTCTACATCAAGATTAAGTATATGCCCTAAGTGTTTTGAGATTGTTTCCCCAGTTTCCCTTAATATTGAATTATTTTCTGTAATTGCACTGTCCGTTTCTCCAGCTCTCATGGCTGTTTTTCTTTTCACTAAAGTGGTTATATAATCCTTTTTAAGATCATTAATTATATCCAAGCCATACTCTACTCCACTTAACATTTCTTGAATTATAATTGATTCATTTGGGGTTGAAGCCGATTCATATTTCAAATATGAATTAAGTATCTCATTCTTTGTCTTTTTAAATAATACTGCAAGTTCATCCCTGTTATCTGCCACATATATACCTATTGAACCCATACCCCACCTGGGTTTTATAACCAAAGGAAAATTAGTCTGACCAAAAGCAATAGACTCAAGACAGTTTTGTAATGATATAAAGGTTTTAGGTGTTAGAATACCATTGTTTATTAAGAAGTTGTAAGTTCTCCATTTGTCGTTACATATTTGAGTAACTTCAAAATCTGAGACTAAAAGTTCTATCCCATTCTTTTTAAATAAATCTTTCGACTTCGAGAGGATTGGTAAATCAATGTCAAACAATGATAAAATAGCTGAAATATTGTTTGTCAGGCAATATTCCAGAATAAAATGAATATACGAATCATCATATATAATTGGAGTAATTACTGCTTTATCGGCAAATTCTAAAGCTGGAGACCAAACAGAATTAGATGCATGGATTTCTCCTTGACCTTTTAATGCTTCTTTGAAGTAGTGTACTATATAACTCCTTCTGCCTGCAGATGTAAGTAGAATTTTCACTTCTTAAAATTTTCTGAAGCAAGTAAGTTTAATAAACCTCCTGTATGCCAAAAAACAACATTTGAATCTTTGGGAATTATGCCATCTTTCACGTAGTTAACCAAAGCATGAAAAGCTTTACCTGTATAAGTAGGATCCAATATTAATCCTTCTTTTCTGGATGCCCATTCTATTGTTTCAAACAATTCCGGATATTGTTTTTCATACCCATCCCCGATCCACTTATCATCAAAATCAATGTTAAAAGGTAAAGAAACCGGATTATTTAAAGTCTTGTTTAAGGCTTTCATACTATTAATAATCGACTCTTTACCATAATCACTTTTACGTGAAATGGAAATCCCAATTACTTTGCATTCAGGGATAAATCTTCTTACTCCTATTTCAATTCCTGCTTGAGTTGTACCAGTTCCACTTGCTAAAAAAATAAAATCAGGTTTTACGTTACCTAATTGGTTACGAAGTTCCTTTATTGCACAATAATAAGCGAATGAACCCTCCACACAATGTCCTCCACCCCAAATGTATAATGGTTTATACCCGTTCTTACTGAGATCAACCATAGCATCATTCATAGTTTTGGAAACTTCTTGCTTATTTACAAAGCGAAGTTCTGCACCTGTAAGATTAGTTATTTTCAGATTACCATTATAATTTATTGGTTCTTTATCATGAATTATACAAATAGTTTTCCATCCTAATATAGCACCATTTAATGCGGTTGCTCTCAAATGATTAGACTGATTTGCCCCTGATGTAACAATAGCGTTATAATTGTTTTTAATGTCCGAATTCAAAATATAACAAAGCTTCCTTGCTTTATTCCCTCCTCCTGTTAAAGGAAAGAGATCATCTCGTTTTATGAAGAGGTTTATTTTTAAATCTTTGCTTAATCTTTCAAAATATTGTAGTGGAGTACTTAAATTTTTATTTAAAATTGATGTATTAAGTTTCAAGCTGAGTTTCATTTTCAAACTTCGGATTCCATTTGGCCTATCTTCAATAATTTCATCAATTCTAAATCCCTGTTCCAAATATAATTTTTGACTACTACTATTTTCCCAAGTTTCCAAGCAAATATGAAAAAATCCAAGTTTTTTTGCGTGATCTATAGCTAATTCCAGTAATTTTTTACCGTATCCTTTACCTCTATATTTTTTAACTAAACCAATTATAGGAATATAGGCAGTTCTATTTCTAATATCATTACAATAAATTGCTATCAATCCAACTAAGTTTCCATCCTTTTTATCCTTAGCCCCAAATAAAACTGCATTTGAACTGAGTTTTCTTGCATATTCAATAATATTTACCCTTTGGCTCAAAGCAGGAATAAATTCATTATCAATTTCTAATAATAAATTTTCTAATGTAACTAAATCAATTTTACTGATAAATACCACACCTGCTTCAACTTTATACATTACTAATAATATTAATAATTTTCATAACAATTCTTGACTCTAATTCTGAATACATTGGTAAACAAATAACATGGTCTGCTATATTTGAAGCAATAGGAAGGTTTTCTGGTCTGGAAGATGGTAATCCCCGGTATGTAGGGAATTGACTAATTAAAGGATAAAAATACCGTCTCCCGTAAATGTTATTTTTTTTTAGTCTCTCATATAAATCATCCCTGCTTTCGCCATAAAGATTCTCATCTACAAGCACAGGAAAATAGGTATAGGAATGATCTACCCCTTCAATATCATAAAGAACCCTTATTCCTTTAACACCTGATAATTCTTTCCTATATAATTCAGCTATCTCCTTTCGTCTGGAGATATATTCATCTATATGTTTTAGCTGAATTAAACCGAAAGCTGCCTGCAGTTCATTCATCTTGGCATTGATCCCTGGTGCGATAACAGTTGTTTCTCCTGCAAAACCAAAATTTTTCAGATGATCAATCCGCTTCTTTGTATTTTCATCATGACAAATTATTGCTCCGCCTTCAAAAGTGTTGAACACTTTTGTTGCATGAAAACTCAAAACAGACAGATCTCCGAAGTTTAATATTGAATTCCCCTTTATCCTCACACCAAATACATGAGCCGCATCATAAATAACTTTTAAACCATAAATATCTGCAATTTTCTGTATTTCATCAATCTTACAGGGGTTTCCATATACATGTACAGGAAGAATGGCAGTTGTTTGTGGTGTTATTGCAGCTTCTATCTTTTCAGGATCAAGTGTAAAATAGTCCGGTTCTATATCTACAAATACCGGTTTGATATTATTCCACCATAATGAATGAGTTGTTGCAACAAAGCTGAAAGGTGTTGTAATTACTTCTCCGGCAATTCTTAATGCCTGTAAAGCTGTTACTAGGGCAAGTGTGCCGTTTGCAAAAAGTGAAAGATATTTTACACCCAGATATTCTGCCAGCCCTTTTTCAAACTGCTGATGAAAAGGGCCATTATTAGTCAACCTTTTTGATTCCCAAATCTTTTTTAAATAATCAGTATATTCCTCCAGGGATGGCAATGAAGGTTGGGTTACATAAATAGGTTTATTATTCATTTAATCCTGCTTAAAAGTTCAAATAATATCTTTTTTAACTCATCCAATACCTTAAAGTTCAGAATATAAGCCAATAAAAAATAAACAATCAGCCCTGTGCTCCATATAATTATTAACTTAATTAATAAATTATCAACCAGAAACCCTGCCAGACCAGCTAATAACATCGTGACTAAAGCCAGTAAAACAAAAGGTAATATATCATAGAGTTGATCATAGAATGGATAATCAATCACTTTATTGGAAAACAGGGCATTTAATAAATATGCAAAAATACAGGTTATAGTATAACTTATAACCAAGCCCCTAATTCCAAACCATATACCGACTAACACACCTAAAATCGTGAGTGCATCCTTGGAAAACTGAAGATACATAACCAGGTCTGATCTTCCTTTTAAACCAATGATATTTACATTTAATGCGCTAAGTGGGTAAAACATTCCACCAAGTGCAATTATTTGCAGGATTTCAGCTGCTGGCAACCATTTATCTGTTAATAAGACTACTATTAGAGGCTTTGCTGATATCACTATCAAAGCTAATGGTAAGATAATCGCAAAAAAAGAGATCTTGATTACATTCCTGTAGGCATTTCTAAATCTGTCATTCTCATTCTGGATCTTGGCAAATGTGGGTAATGTAACCTGCTGAACAATCCCGGTAAAAAATTGAACCGGAGCTCCCTGGATTGTTTTTGCCTTATCAAAAAAACCCACATCACTTGCAGAAAAAAATTTACCTATTATAATGGGATATATATTACTTACAACAGAAGATACAATTCCACCGTATAATAATTTTGAACTGAAACTAAATAGTTCTTTAAATGACCTTAACGAAAACTTTAAACGAGGTAATAGTCTGTTAAAAAAGAACATAAATCCTACTCGCAGAAAATTATTTAACAATTGTTGAAAAACCAAAGCCCAAACACCAAATCCATTAATTGCTAAAAAAATAGCTGTTATGCCGGAAATGAGTTTTGATGAAATACCAGTAATTGCTAATTCTTTAAATTTTAAATCCCTGCGCAGTCTTATGTTTTGGATACTGCCTGTAGCATTAATGAGTAATCCGAAACTTACAGCCCTGACAATTCCGGTAAGTATTGGTTTATTAAAAAAATCAGCAATAAAAGGAGATGAAAACCATAATGATATAAAGAATAATATACTGATACAAGTATTGAACCAAAATACTGTTTCATATTCTATTCTCGCAACTTTTTCTTTCCTGATAAGAGCAAAACTGAAACCGCTATCGATGAATAATTCTGAGAATTTTATAAATACTACAATCATTCCTAGCAGACCAAATTCTTCGGGCAGGAGGATCCTTGCCAATATAATACCGATTATAAATTGAAGTACCCGCTGAACTGATGAATCAATGAATACCCAAAAGAATGATCCTACTACTTTACTTCTGAGGTTCCCCTCCATTAACTGAAATTATAAATTAATCTAGGAATTAGTTATTAAATTCCCATTTCTGTATTTTGCCTTAAGCCTTGAGTTAGCATGCCATTTCTCAGGTGCTATGACTATTTTATCTTGATTTTCATTCAACCATACCATCCTCCAGCTAAAAGTACTATTAGCTATAATTTGATGTTTGCATAATTTATACAACTCAAACTCCTGAAAATCTAATAATTCTACTGATTCATCAATAAATTCAAAATCACCGGGAAAATTTTGCTTACACCAAATTAAATCACTATTAAAAAATAGATCTAATGAGGTCAAATTTATTTTTGTAATAATTATGCTTCTATAATAATTTATAGTGATTGAATTATAGCCGACTGTCCTAAAACAGAGCACATTGAAGTCAAATTAAGTAAACATGATTAACTATGACCGTCAATTAATACGGTATAAGCAAATATGGATTTAAAACTGAATACTCTTTATTTCTATGAAATATAATCTACTCCTCTGTGTAATAGCCATTTACTTTTTCAGAAGCCCCATACCTACCATAATATCCATGTCCGTAGTAGTTATAGCCGTATGAATAGCCATAGCCGCCAGAATAACCGTACCTCAATCCATAACCGTAATAACCTGTAATACTAATGTCGTTTATAACAATTCCCAGACTTTTGATGTTTTCATTACGATACAATTCTTCAATAAGGCCAAGAGTGTTTTTAGTAGTATAACGCTGTCGGACGACAAAAAGATAAAAATCCGTTAAAGGTGAAAGAAGAAGAGCATCAGTTACAATTGCAACAGGAGGTGTATCAAGAATTATGTAGTCAAATTCCTTTTTTGCCTTTTCAATAAATTCGATCATGGCCGAAGAATCGATCAATTCAGCAGGATTAGGTGGAACCGGGCCCGATGGTGTATACCAGAGATTCTCTATTCCGGTTTCAAAAATGATGTTTTCATATTTCTCCTGTCCTATCAGATAATTACTAATGCCGTTGTCATTATCAATACCGAATATCCTATGGATTCGCGGCTTTCTCAGATCCAATCCGATCAGAAGAACCTTATTATTGTTCGATGCTATTATTGCTGCAAGATTAATAGAAATAAATGTTTTTCCTTCGGAACTAATCGTAGAACTAACAGATATGACAGGATTTTTTGTATCCTTTATAAAAAACTTCAGGTTTGTACGGACCGAACGGAAGGATTCTGCAAGAGTCGATCCGGGCTTTTCAACAACCGGGATCTCAGTCTTAAGGCTGTTATGACTTATGAAACCCAAAACAGGAGCTTTCGTGCCTTTTTCAATATCCTTCTTATCTATAACCTTATTGTTCAAATAATCAATCAGTAATATTAAAATTACCGGTATCAGTAATCCAACTATTATTGCCATGGAATAATTCTGTCTTGGCTTTGGACTAATACGTAATGAGTTGAAGGTCTGGGCATAATCTATTATTCTGTTATCGGAAACCGTAGATGCCCTTGCTATACCCGCTTCAGCCTTCTTTTCAAGTAAATAGTTGTAAACAGTATTATTAAGGTCAAATTTCCTTTGAATATTTATAAGTCTTCTTTCCGTACCCGGAAGCCTGTTAAGTTCTGCCTCCACCAATGAAATTCGATGATCTGCCTCTTTTATAGCATTATCGAGATTAATCATACTACTGCTTATGTTCTCTGCAATAAGAGCTTTTACATCCATAATGCTTTTATCGAAAGAAGTCACTGCCGGAAGATCTTCTGATATATTTAGCTTCAGCTTGTTCTTTTGCTGCTGCATTGTTGCAAGCTCAGTAACCATCCTTTCAAGGGGAGCATTGCTAACACCCATTGCACCCGGCGACACTATGTCGCCGGTCTCATTCCTGGAATCAACATATTCCTTTAAATACTCGTAATATTTTTTCTGAAGCAAAAGGGAACTACGTTCATTCTCGAAACTCTCCAGCCTGTTTTGTATATAATTACCTTCACGGCTCAAATCAACGAGTTTATTGGAAAGCCTGAAATTCTCAAGGTTGTTTTCCACAATTTTCAATGAATCGGAAATAGTTCCGATCTGACCGTCAATAAACTCAATGGTCCTTTCCGCAGTTTGATTCTTGAGCTCCAGACCCTGCAGAATATATACCTCCATCAGTTTGTTCAGATAATCAGCCTCCTGCCCGGGAACAAAACCACTTACTGATAGTGTAACAAGCGTTGCCTCCTCTTCTATTGGTGAAACATTGAGTTTGCCACGATACTGATTAGCTAATCCTACGGGACTCGCAAAATAAAAGTAGTACCTGTTGGATGCATCAGGATCATAAGTGAATGATTCAGAGGCAGGGACAATCGAAAAATCAAAACCCATTTCATTAAACCTTTCTCCAAAAGTGAGAGTCTTACTGAACTTAAGATCTCCATTAATTTCAAGCTGATAATTGTTTGAAGACAAAATTTTAACATTAACAGGCAATCCGATCCTCTGGTTTTGAAGAGAGTCATATAGTACTCTGAAGGGAGTATTGTTATACATTCTCGATTCCGCAATCCCTCTCTTTCCCACTCCAACATAAACTATATGAAAATCGGTCAGTTCCTGCATCACCTTGTAATTCAAACTAAAGGATCTGAGGATCCCGATCTCGTTCTTAAGGTTCTGTTCACTCCTGAATGCACTGCTACCCGGGAAAATATTGGAGAGATCTGCTGTACCACCACCGAATAGATCATCCTTTATTAACATGGTTGAAGATACTGTGTACACCTCTTCCGACCAACGGTTGATCCCATAAGCTATACTTAGGGATATTAAAAGGGCAATGGCAAACCAGTACCAATTACTTATTAATAGTGAGATATAGCGTTTGAAGTCGATACTGTCCTCATCAAAATTAATAAGATCGGGTTGACTTGAATATGGATTATTTGAAAGAGAGGCATTCATTGTTTAATGACTTTTAGGGTACAAATATAAAAGACAAAAGAAAATGATAATAGCAGATACAATAGCGTGAAATGGAATCCTTCAATAAGCGGCTTCACCTCCGGGTGAATCATTGAAATTAAGAATAAAATGTACTTCGCCAGTTAGTGTCTGATATTTTGTGTTCTTTACTTACATTAGTCAATATTCACTTTTATCAAGATAACACAATAATATCCTATATATGATTTTATTTAAAATAATTTATCATTAGTAAGGTAGTTGTAATCAATGCAGATACTGTAGTGATCACAAAAGAATAAGTTGGAAGGTTAAGATTAAATATTTTTTTGGATTCCGGTTCTACTATAACAACATCATTTGGGAGTAAAAAATAGGCTTCACTTGAAAGAATATTTTTGTCCTGAAGATTCAGCGTAAAAGTATTTGACCCGCCTGAAACTGGCCTAACCACAAGGATCTTATCCCGTCTGCCGTAATCATTTATGCCACCGGCACGTCCAATAGCCTCAAGAACAGTTAAATAATTATTATAATTAATGTATGTTCCGGGAGTACGAACTTCTCCGATTACAGTAAACTTGAAACTTAATAGTTTGCACTCAACTGTTGAATTGTTAAAAATTTTATCAGCTTCATTCTGAATAATTACCCTTGCTTCTTCCAGTGTTGATCCTGCTACCCTTATAGCACCAATAACCGGCAGTAAAATATCTCCGCAGTTTCCAACATCATATCCATAAAGGTACTGACTTGCTTCGCTCTGAACATATGTGCCTGAAGTCCTGCTGAAAGGAGAAAGAAAATCGTTAATACTTCCATCAGGGGTCATTGCTTTAATTGTAATATAAAGTATATCGCGTTGTTGGATCTTGTAATCAGGAATATCCATTATAAAGGTTTCCGGACCACCAGATTCAGGAAGGTTACTCAGGTAGGCTAATTTTTGCTGATTTGTACAGGCACTCAGAATAATTACAAAGAGTATAAGAAAAAGATGATTGATTTTCATTTAGCGAATATTATGATAAAAGACAAAAGTATAAAGATAAAGGTGATAAAGACTGTAAAATCCGGCTGGTTTTTAATAAATATAGTTGATCTATAAACATGCTTCCGCCCCGTCACTCACACAGGTTTTTACAGAGCAACAAGGATGTACTAATTTGGATTTCAACACATTACACAATAAGGGCCTGCTGCATGGTCCTTATTACGTTTTTATTTCCTTCCCATAGGAAATTAAGCAAACCCGCTTCCTCAAATCTGTTCAGTCCTACTCTTATTACATCCGAATATTTACCGAACTCAAGCTTCAGAACTCTCAGGTGAGCCTTTATACTACTCTTAAGAAAGAATTTCTTAAGCAACTTTAATTCTATTTCTGAGGTGATCAGGCTGTAGAGCATCTTTGAGGTTATTAAGCAACAAATTTACCCGAAGTTAAAAAATAAGCAAAAGTTTAATGAAGTTTTTTATAATGCAGCATCCACCGCTCAATAACAACATTTTTTTTCCTCTTCCTGCCGACATTTATTATTTAGTTTTATATTTGTATTTTACTGCTTTATAACATCCTGAAGTAACTTAAACTTGGTTGTTCTGTAGTTATATCAAAGAAATATCAGATCCTATGAAAAAATTTATATTTTTCTTTACTTTAAGCATCCTGCCTGTTATCGCTTATTCCCAATTAACTGGTGATGGAAGTTTCGCAAACCCCTGGAGCGGAACACTTGCAGGTGATGCTACCTGGAGCGGAACTAAATATATCAATGGCGATATTATAGTTGATAATGAAAAGCTTACAATAAGCCCGGGAGCAATTATAATTTTTACTGCCGAAGAAGCAAATCTGATAATCACCGGAACAGGTCAACTGGAAGCTGATGGAACCCCGGAAAATATGATAAGGTTTACTGCTGACCATGATAATGACGGCAATTTTGGTGAAGAAGGAGAAAGATGGGGACATATATCTTTTCAGGATATGGGTTTGGCTGGCCCATCGATCATTAATTTCTGCATAATTGAATATGGATACAAATGGACTGGGATTAGTAGAAAAGACTCATGGGGAGGAGGTATTCATACTGAATTCTCTGATATGATTATTTCCAATTCAATAATCAGAAATAATTATGCCGGATGGGGCGGTGGAATCTTTATTTCAAAATACTGTTCAGCAACAGTTAATAACTGTCATATTTACTCAAATGCCTCATATAATTCCGGTGGTGGATTGTATATTTATACCGGATCTGAATCTGTTTTAACAAATTGCCTTATTTACAAAAACAGATCTCTTGAAGGTGGTGGTGGTGGTGGTTTATTCCTTGGTCCTAATTGCGGTAGTGTTAAAGTCATAAACAGTGTAATAGCTGATAATAATGCCAATGTTTCCGGAAAGAATATTTTTCTTTATAGCAACACCTTACCAGAGAGACCTTCTTTCATTAATTGTATAATATGGAATCCGGAGAAATCTATATATTACTCATCACCTCAAGAGCCCTCTCCAACAGATTTTATTAATTGTGCTATTCAAAGTCCCATTTCAGGGAGCACTACTAATTGTATCCCGCTTAATGCAATAAACGACCATCCAGCTGGCCCTAATTTCGTTGCCACCGATGGCTCTGACTGGTCCCTTACAGTAAATTCACCTTGCATAAACAAAGGTCTTGATAACAGCTCAAATCCTGATGTTCCCCTTACCGACATTTTAGGCAATCCCAGGTACGGAATAACTGACATAGGAGCTTATGAATTCATGTTTTCGTTACTCATATGGCAGGGTGATGATTCTTCGACTCCAACTTTATGGAACAATCCCGATAACTGGGATTTGGGCGTAGTTCCATCCGGAAATGAAGATATAATTATCCCTTCAGGTCTGACTAATTATCCGGTAGGATCTGTATCACAAGATTATACTATTGCTTCAGGTAAACAAATGACAATAGAATCCGGAGCAAGGCTGACTCTTAATAACCTTACAAACAACGGTACTCTTAAACTGAATCATGATGCCTCCGGTTTTGCTTCCCTTATTCTGAATAACTATACCAGAGGTGCCGGCGGTACTGAAGAAATCCAATTATTCCTGTCAGGCGGTGGCAGTTCCTTCAATGAAGATTATAAGTGGCACTATATTTCAAGCCCTGTTTCTGCTTTATCAACCGATATTTTCACTGACGCCACCGTCAATCTGGCTCAGTATGTTGAAAGCAGACCCTCAATCTCATTACTCCAGGGCTGGGTTGCTTATGATGGGTATGTATACTCAACCGGAGCATTTGACGGACCTACATTCTCTTCGCTTACAGCCGGAAAGGGTTATAATTTCTGGGATGATTCCGACAATACTTTCACATTTGGAGGTCTGCTGAACACCTCAGACTTAACAATGCCTCTTTCTTTCTCAGGAGGAGTGCCGACAAGTTTTGGTTTCAACCTTCTCGGAAACCCCTTCTCTTCCGGACTCAACTGGGATGATATTATAGAAGGTGTTTATTTTGCTTACCCGGCAAATACAAGTAAAGGATTGTATTTTACTCAGGATAATCAACAATGCTCATATATAGCAGGAGTTGGAATCCCTGGCCATGTAACCGGCATAATTCCTCCCATGCAGGGTTTCTTTACAAAAACATATACAACGGGTAATTCAATAACCCTGCCGGCTGCTGCAAGGACCCATGATAATATCCACCCGCGCTATAAAGGCAATGAACCTATACCTCTTGTAAGACTTGCCATATTCGAGAATAGCGTATCAAATGACGAAACTGTTGTAAGATTCGACGAGGAAGCAAAATCCGATCTCGACAATGATTTCGATGCTATTAAAATGTTCCTTACAGATACAAAGACTTCAATTCATACACGCCTTGGCAGCACTGATTATGCAATAAACGGCATTCCCTTCCCTGAAACATCTGTTGAGATCCCTGTCGTGGTCAATGTAATCTCTACAGGCATGCATAAAATCGCAACAACCCAGTTACAGGGCCTGGACAATTATTATGTTTATCTTGAGGACAAGCTTGCCGGCATCGAACTGAACCTTAAAGACTCTCCTGATTTGTCGTTCTCTGCTCCGGCCGGGAAAATCTCCGACAGATTCACTCTGAAAATCTCAAAAAACCCAACTGGTACTGAGGATCCTTTGGTAAATCCCGACCAGTTTGTAATATATAACGGATATGATCTTATAAACATCCTGACTCTTACAGATGAATGGGCAGGCACCCCGGCTTCGGTCAGACTGATGGATATGTCAGGGAGAAGCATTGCAGACATGCAGAATGTTGAGTTCCAGAGGAACTCGTTGGTCCAATTGCAGGCACCGAAAGCAAAAGGGATGTACTTTGTTGAAATAAGATCGGGCGTACGGAGATATGTGGGAAAGGTGCTTGTAAAATAAGGTGTGCAAAAAGGCGTTCCGGATGCATAGCCGTAATGCCTTTAAATCTTATAAATAAGATTTGTTGATTATTAATAAAATTGTGTACTTTTGTTAAGAATTAAAAAAATAATTTCTCTTGAAAGCTGAAGATCAGAATAAATTATCCGGGAAATCATACACCAAACCTGAGATCACAAAGATCGTCCTTGATAACTCGATCTCACTTGTAATGATGACACCCATGCCTCCGAACCCCCCTCCAAGAGGCGGTAGCAAAAAGGGAGAGGATTATCCCTTTAAAGGTAATGACTCTCCGTTCGAAAGTCCCTTCGGGGATAAACCGTTCAGCTAGAAGAAACTATCAAGATATTTCCAGATATTAAAAGAGGATGTGAAAACGTCCTCTTTTTTATTGGCATTAAGTAGTTTATGGAACAGGATATGCCATTTGCATTTTTTTTTGAATAATGCTGCCTTCTCATATTTTTTACTTAATTTTATCCTTAATTGATAATTACCAGCAATCAGGGCATTTGCTTTGACCTGAATACCATCCCGGACGGATGTTAAATAACAGGTAATGAAGCAACTGTCATGATGTTATTAATGTCTTATCATATTAAAGTACCTGTTATAACTGACTATAAACCAAAAATTATGAATCACAGGTTTACAATATTATTAGCAATAGTGTTATGGAGTTCCGGAGCTTTTGCCCAGCCTCCCGAACAGATCTATCAGGGAACAGTAATTGCTACCGGGTTCAGGCAAAGCATTCCTCTAGGATCAGCAGGGCCGTTTAGCATTGGTTTTGATTTTACCTTTTTCGGGAACGAATACAGCGAGTTCTACATAAGCGCAAACGGATTGGTTCTCTTCGATGCTCCAACTGGTGCGTATAACACCTCAGCTACTATCCCCACTGCGGCAGCACCTAATAATTATATAGCTCCTTTCTGGGATAATCTGTCAATTCTTGATGTCGGTAATATAATGTACACAACAGTTGGTGCCTCCGGCAGCAGGAAATGCATTATCCAATTCAAGAAAATGGGTTTCGATCCCACACCGACTCCATTCGGGACTTTTATGGTCATCCTGTATGAAACAACAAATGTTATCCAGATCCAGTACAGGCTGATCCTTGATCCCTTCTCGCCCAGGCCGCATGGAGAAAACGCCACGATAGGCATTGAAAATTCTGACGGAAGTGCCGGAGCTCTTTATAAATTCCATGATCCGAATGCCATCTCCTCTCAGGATGCAATATCATTTACACCGGCCGGCCCAACAACATATACTATTAATCCTGATGCATTTTATGATGGAGTCTTTCTTACTGAGAACCTGACCCTTCCCGACCCGGGTACAGTTGAACTGATATGTCCTGCAAAAGATGCCGAAGTTGGTGCAGATGTCACATTCACATGGGCAGCAGCTGATCACGCCTCGACTTATTATTTTGTACTGGATACTAATCCGGATCTCTCATCAGCAACATATACTGATGTAGGATTAAATCTGTCACATAATGTTACCGGTCTCTTTCTCGATAAAACATACTACTGGACTGTTTTTTCATATAACAACACCAGTTTCACATGGACAGAGATAAGCCGCTTCTCGACTGTCGCAACACCTCCACTTGCTGCAGTGCCGCAAACTATCTGGACCGAACAGGGCCAGGATAAAACTATAAAACTGATTCACACTGGCGGAGATGCCAGTCCCAAGACTGCCGTAATAACATCTCTCCCGGCCCAGGGACAACTTTACCAGTATGACGAAGGTTCCCGGGGCGCTCTTATAAATTCTGTTCCTGCAAATG
>JAKQQL010000316.1:0-1517 GCA_029564175.1 Candidatus Cloacimonadota bacterium | reverse complement strand
CAAAGTTGATTATTATTGAGCAATCCTGAAGATTTTGACCTTCGCTTAGCACATCAGTTGCAATCAAGATCCTCAGCTCTTCATTTGGATTTATTTTGTTTTTTGCGTTGTTGCTTTCAGGACTAAATTTCCAAACCAAATCTGAAGGGTCCTCTGATTTACCTGTAACTCCGGCAAATTTTTCCAGACCTTTTTTGCCTAGCTCTGTTTGAAGGTAAGCAACTGTATCTGCAAACTGTGTGAATATCAAAATTTTCTTGTCAGGGTGAGTTTTGGTTATCAACTCGAACAAATTCTTTATCTTATTGTCTTTTTTTGGATCCCATGTCCCAATTTTACTCAGTAGTGATTCAAGAGCCTGATTGTCATCATTTAGGTGTTGCATTAGAAGAGTTTTAAACAAACTTGAGCGAATCCATTTAAAGGATTTGCCTCCTTTGTTCCTATAAAGTCCATAGATATTTGAAGCTTCTTCTTTAAGATAACCTTTTACATATTTGTCCTGAACTTCATTTACAAACTCATTATTTTCAATCTCGTTATCATTTGTACCATTGAAAAAATCGTATTCTTGATCAGACAAGATAGGATCAAAAATGCCCAGGTCCTGGGTGCCAATTGGCAATGGAAGATTTTGTTCAAGGGCATATAAAAACACATAATTTCTAAGTATGTGTCTTTCTACTGATTTTATAAAAACATAGCCACTGCTTTCCAGCCTTTTAAACAAGCTTGTCCTGCAAAAACCTTTTAATCTTTGACCTGCCCTCGAAAGGTTTTCAATTATTTCTTTTTCTTCGGTATTCAATTTTATATTCTTTATGTCTGAAAGATATGAACCTAATCCATAACGGGCCAAATGAAGGTTACTTATAATATCTACAACCTCTTGTGAAAAAAGTTTTGAATACTGGTCTTCCATTGCTTCATCAAAGCTGTATTTCATCGTTTTTGGTTGTCTTGCTGGAAAGTATGACTTTTGACCATCTTCCAAATCAAGGTATTTTCTTCCATTTGAGGGATCTGTTTTTGCATAATGCTGTTGTATGAAACCTCTTGTGCGCCTAACTAGAAAAAGTCTCATCAAGTCACGCCAATCATCTGCATTGTCACTTTTTTCAAAGGCTGATATAGACTCCGGGGCAAAACCATACTTTTGCACAAATCTGGTAATACCACCATCCTGATAAATTTGTTTTTCTGGCTTTATACCTAACATGTCATCATCTTGTATGAATAGTCTAAGCTGGGCTGAAAGATCAATAAATGATTTATTGTAAGGTGTGGCTGATAAGAGGATGCATTTACTATCATTTTTTTCAATGTACTCTTTTATAACCTTATATCTTTTGCCCTTTGGGTTCCTCAAATTATGGCTTTCGTCTATCAAAACCTGTCTAAATCTTTGCATTGTAGGTAGCTCAGTGATTACTTTACTGAATGGTAACACTTTTGCTCTGAGTCTATATTTCAGTCTGTAATCTTCCCACATATTCTCAAGATTTTTAGGGCAAATA
>JAKQQL010000295.1:0-18566 GCA_029564175.1 Candidatus Cloacimonadota bacterium | reverse complement strand
TTCTTTGAGTAGTTCATTTAAGATTTCTTCCGCTTTCAATTCACCTCCTTGATATTAGTAGTCAAATACTACTAATAAAGAGATGACGTCAAGTTCTTTTTGGCTTCCGATGAAAAAAAGAATGAGAATGCTTGATACAGGGCTTTTAGGCGTTTTGAAAAAAGATTGTTTGATGAGTGTAATGATCAGAAACAATCCCCCTCTATCTATATTACCCGGACAAAAATGCTGATTTTGTCTTTTTGGCAGATTTTTTTTGATCAACCACAGAAAAACAGCTTCGCAGAATGTATAATGAACAATGCAAAATGAATAATGAAAACAAATAAGGATAATCATTGACAAACACAGATAAAACTCCGGAGGTGCGGTCGAATAAATTCTACCTCTTTACACAGACTCCTCTTTGCGAACTTTGGGGTCTTTGCGAGAAAAGAATATCAACCACAGAAATACGGAAAGCCACGGAAAAGAATTCCATAGGAATGAAAGAATCCTAGCCCATGGTTTTAACCATGTGGTTTGATAAATCGACTACCTCCTCCGCTCCGTAGGTGCGGAAAAAAATCTTTCGTACTGCGAGCTTCCAGCTTGCAGAAAAATTCAAAGCTACAAGCAGGATGCTTGTAGTACGGATAAGTGTAGAACGAGCATCCTGCTCGTTTAGTTGAGATGGTCTTCTTGACTTTTATCGTGTCGTCAACGACCTGGAAGGTCGTTCTACAATAAATGCTTTTGTACAATTTTGGATGAAAGGTGCTTCGCTTCATCAGAACACCCTCTATATATATTACCCAGACAAAAATGCTGATTTTTTTTGATCAACCACGGAAAAACGGAAGGAAACGGAAAAGAATTCCGTAGGAATGAAAGAATCCTAGCCCGTGGTGAAACCACGGGGAAATAGTGAGTTACAATACAAGCTCCGTAGGTGCGGTCGAATAAAATCGACCTCTTTACACAGACTCTTCTTTGCGATCTTTGGGGTCTTTACGAGAAAAGAATATCAACCACAGAAATACGGAAAGCCACGGAAAAGAATTCCGTAGGAATGACCGAGTGGTAGCCAGATGCGGAAGCGTCTGGTATATTGTTTGTTACAAAACAAGCACCGTAGGTGCGGCCGAATATCCCTGTTTGCATACAATACAAACAAATATCTCCTCTGAAAATTGTCGCCACAATGTAGCGACAATCTGCTACTTGTTTGGCTCTTTTTCAAAAAAAACTGTCAATTTCGTCTAAATTTTAAAATATCTCTTGACCTTCCCCAAAATAAATTATATAAAAGAAAAAAAATGGAGGTAAGAGATGAATCAAGATCAAAATCAATATTTTAAAATTCTCAGTGAACATTCTGAATTGTCATTTTCAATATATCATAAAAGGCCAGATAACATTAAAGTCAGAATTCTTGAAGATTTGTACATAGATACAAAAACAATGAAAGCAAGAAATTGTAAATGTCAGATTATTGAAATCCCATGGTTTAAAGAATATGGTCATCCAATATACATGAATGTGTATAATTCTCTTAATCAGCTATATACTGCCTGTTCAATTCAATTCAGAAAAGAAAAAAGTAGTCATACCTGTAACATCTATGAGACTTTCTTTTATGAAGGATTAAGTTTAAGTGTATATCGAAACAGCGAATTTGAAAACTACAAAAACAATCAAAATCAAGTTAATCCACTATCCATATATTCATATACCATCCATTCTGATAAAGAACTCATTGACCAGTTCATTCGCTCTTTGATAGATTATTATCTGTTCCCTCTTTTTTATGAACTGAAAGACAAATATCTCCGTTTTATCCAGGAACGAATCAAACGCTTAAGCGGTTTTACACTTACCCGTAACAAAGAAGATAGGTATTACAACACTTCTATGCCGGAAAACATCAATATTCCAATTAAAATCCTGTGTCGCTATGATTACTCAGATATTCTGTCTGACTATGAAAAAGAGCATATATTACAAATTCTGAAAACAGAATATTTAGACCCATTTGATTATTCTTTTGCGAATTGTAAATCCATTAAAGTGGTTCTTGAAAAGTTCAAAGAGTTCAATCTTGAAAATTTTACTGAAAGATTTGATGACTACCAACATGACGAAAGGGAAGATGAAGAGACTTATTTTGAAGACAAACCAGGGATTATATCTGATCCTCTGGGGATATTTTTCCATTCAGAAGATGCTCAACATATCGAAATCTATGGAGACAAAATATTAAAACATTCCCTAAAAAATGAAGAGCTCTTTTTGATTGTACTGATTCATGAGCTGGTTCATGCTTATACTATCTCAGGGATTGATCTGAGCGGAAGTCAGGGATTACTGACGGGGACTTATATTGATAAACATATCGTTGAAGGCACTGCTCAATACTACACCGAAGAAGTATTCTATCAGCTATGCAAGGTATATCGTTCCGGTTTTTTTCACTTTTCAGAATTTCAAAACTTGACAGATCGCCAGTCAACTCCTTATCAATGGCATCAGACCTGGATAACTAATCACGAAAAGGTAAGATACGCCTGGATGGAATGCAGGAATAATCAACTAAATGATAAAAATTATTTTCATCATCTACTGAGTAAATAGGATTTATTGAGCATATTGAAGAATTTAAAATATTATGTTTAATATTCCTAATTTTAGTCTAAATCTTTTAAGTTATTTACAATTCCTTGAGTATCTAATTTATAATGTGGTATTACTTGAATTACAGAGACATTTTTATCCCATTGTATTTCTGCATGAAGTCCAATAGTTAATAATGCTGACTTGTTTTGTTTATCTGATTCTAAAGTATATGCATATTTATTTTTAAAATCAGAATCCTTTGTATTAAAATCAATCACTGAAGCATAAATTGGATATTTATCATCAATTTTCTCTAAATCTAATTCATTTATTATATCAGATGCAAGCTCTTTTAATACCAGAGAAGGTATCTCTTTTTTGTTAAATATAAAAAAAGATTTCTCACAAGGCTGAAAGTGTTTAATTTCAATTATGTTGAAATCGTAATAACTGCTCTTTGTTAATCCGGGTATTTTTAAAACTTCAATAAAGAAATTGAGATATACTCCACAGTTGACAAGTATTCTGTCATGATTCATAAGCTTTTTAATCGCTTTGAAAATATCTTCAGTTTTGAAAATATATCTGATATTAATTCTTTGAAGAAAAGAATTGCAAAGAGTTCTGTCTAGCTGAGAAATTATAAATTCTGATAAGATATTATCATAATTAATAATGCTTTTTTCCTGATTTTTCGATAAAGCATTTTTTTCAAAAGTTATTTTTTCTCCATGAATCACGATATTATCTGAATCTACTTTTTCATTTTCTGTTAAAAAATGAAATAATTCAACAAAATGATGTGTCAATCTTTCTTTTGTTGATGCAAAAAATAATGATATCTTATTGGGATCAATCTCTTCAGATATCTGCAATTCTTCATATTTGTTCTTTAACTGCATTTCCAGGTTATTAATATAATTAATAGGATAAAGTTTATCATTTTGCTTGCACCATTCTTCAGTAATTATGTCAAACCTCAACTCCTTTAGTAACGCTTTATTTGATAAAAGGTCGATTAATATGTCTTTAAAAAATTCTAAAGAAGTCAAAAATAATTTTACATCTCTTGCATTATTTGGTAATTGAGGTAAATCCAATGGTTTCATTGTACTTAAATAAGGGAAAATCAGATATTGCCGTAAAAATAGAAGAACTAAATAATGAGAAGTATAGTTTAATAATAACTTATCTTCAGTTAGGCTTTGCTTCTTGGGAATAGGATAATTGTTTGAAAAATTTAAATTGATGTCTGATCTTTCATCACTAAGTATTTTAAAAAAATCAAAAATTTCCTGCATTGATTCAGGAAGCAGTTCACATTTTGGAGGCAAACTATTTGTATAATTAAATAGTTCATTTATTAGTTTATATTTTTTATTATAGAGTAGTAAACCGCCTAAAGCATAATAAAATTCAAAAAACTGATTTCTTTCTTGATCCCTTGTTTCAGCAATATCTTTATTTATTACAACTTCAGGAGTTTTATGATAATCATATTCGTAATATATCTTTGCTAATGACATAGCTATATGTCTGTCAGCTGAATCCCAATGTTCAAGAATCAAGTCATCTCTGTTATATTGAATGATAAGGTTTAAGTTAGACCACATCCATTTATATGTAGTGCTTGAAATAGTATTTTTTTCATTTTCTCCCCATAACCAAATATTACTTACTAAATGATATTCTAAGTTTTTATCGCTTTTATCATTTAACATTAAAATTTCTTTAAGCAATTGATATTGTAAATTATAAAAATATAATGGATATTCTACAGGTTTCTCTTTGAATGATAATCTAATATTTTTAAATTCATAATAGAAAAAAGTAATCAATTCTTTAGAATATTTTGTATATTGATTTTTTAATGATAATAATAACAAATCTCCTAGAGAGTTAAACCCTATTTCATTATTTTTTTTAATATATAGATTTTTTAAATAAATAATCAACATACTTGGTGCATAATACCTATATATTTTTTCTGCATACAAAAAAAACAATACTAGTAGAACAGTAGTCATAGTAAATGAAATCAAATTAAATATATCTATTAATAATGAAGGGTTACAATAATTTAAAGAATTAATGCCTAAAAGAGTTAAGCTGATATAAAGTATATATTTGTAAGCTATTATGACTTTCTCTCTATTAAACATTTCCATAATACTTGGAGATTTATATTTATCGTCTAATTGAATAACTACTTGTAGTAAAATAGGATAAGATAAACCAAGTAATGCAATAATGATCTTTGATGGTAAATCATTAGAAAATAGATATAGATTACAAGCTATGAGCTGTGAAATATAACTAAATATATTTAAGAACATAGATTTAACATCAAATTTAGATATACAATAATCAATAATCAAGAGAGAAACAGGAAAGAAAATAAGAATAATTAAGTTTTTATGTTTATTTAGAAAGTTCACAAGCTGATTAATTTTTGTTTTCATTATTTATCAACTAAAGCGATTTCTTCTTCGGTTAGTTCATATAGCTGATATACCAGCTGATCTATCTGCTTTTCGCGGTGAGTAGTATCAGAATTCAATTTGTTGCTTTTCAAGTTATCATGGTAAGTAAAAAATATTAGTTTTTTTTGATTCTGACTCTTTTTAATCAGCAGGATACTAGTGTCAATTGCCTTGATAAAGGTAGGCTCTCCAAATAAAAATCGTAACTCTTTTATTTTGTCGAGGTTTTCTTTCAACTGGTAGTATGCGTATATGGTAAAGTAAGCCGAAACAATAGAAACAGAAGAATCTTCTGTTATGGTTTCTTTTAAGAAATCGCCCACTTTTCCGTTTAATCGGTTATCTCTGATCGTTGTATATGGCATGAAATCTCCCATATTTTCTCAGGCTTTGCTGATTTTCTGTTATGAAACACAATCTTTTTTATCTTTCAATTGCCTGTTTATTCCGTTTTTTATTCACTTATGCCAAAATTAACAGATCTGTTTAAATTGGTCAAGCTTTTTTTATATTTTATGAAAAATTATTGTTTTTGATGGAATCTGTGATTGTTTATTGTTCCGCATCTACGGCGCTTTGTTTTAAAAACATTATATACCAGACGCTTCCGCATCTGGCTACCACTCGGCAATTCCTACGGAATGTTAGTTATTGCAAAGACTCTCCAAAGGTTGTGCAAAAAGAGATAAAAAATTCTGTCGCATCTACGATGCTTGAACCGTAACTCACTATTTCCCCGTGGTTTCACCACGGGCTAGGATTCTTTCGTTCCTCCGGAACTCTTCTTTTTGCACAGACTCTTATGCACATGACTCTTTGAATGATATATTAACATGATAATGTTTCAAAATAGGCTCAAAATATTTCTTGTTATTTGTAAAGTGTTTGATAAGGAAAGGATAAGGATAGAATAAGGAAAGAAAAATGAAAATGTAATTTTTTGATGTAGATTTGGGATAAAAAAGAGGTAAGAAATAGTGAGGTTCTGAATGGATTACTAAGGTGGAAAAATCAGTTACATTTTTAAAAGCAGGATACTTGTCTTACGGAAATTGTAGAACGAGCATCCTGCTCGTTAACAAAAATGTATATTTAACCTCAGGAGGGTCGTTCTACAATCCCCTTATCTATTCCATTAGCTATTTCAAGACATTTTTAAAGAATTCCTGGTATTCCCAAAGCAGATGCAGATGAGTCTCTTTGGCAGAGTAACTGTGATCTTCCAGCGGTAACTGGACATAACGGCAGATCTTACCATTTCCTTCCAAAGCTTCATAAAGTCTCTGGCTTTGAATCGGGAAAGTGCCTGGATTGGTGTCTTCCATGCTGTGAATCAAGAGTAAAGGTTTTTGGATTTTATTCGCATAGAGGAAGGGAGACAGTTTCAGATAAACATCTTTTGCTTCCCAAAGATTACGTCTTTCTTTTTGGAAACCAAATGGGGTGAGAGTACGGTTGTAAGCACCATTTTTAGCGATACCACCGGCAAAGAGGTTTGAATGTGCCATGAGATTAACTACCATAAAAGCGCCGTAGCTGTGACCCTGAATAATGACCTTGTTTGAATCGACAATGCCTTCTTTAGCCAGATAATCAATGGCTGCTTTGGCATTGGAGACTGCCTGTTCCATCCAGGTGTCATTGACTGTCTGAGGATCACCAACGATTGGAAATGAAGCATCCTGTAGCACGGCAAAACCATTCAGGCAAAAATATAAAGGAGAAGAGCTCCATGGGCGGTTGTAACGCTTATCCGTATGAGATGTCTGACTGGCAGTTTCTGGATCTGAAAATTCCTGAGGGTAGGCTGACATGATGAGTGGTAAGGCTTTTGTACTGTCGTAATCTGCAGGTAAATAGAGAATACCGGACAGCTGAACATTGTCAGGTCTGGTATATTTGATCACTCTCTTTTGCAAACGGGTGAGTTCAGGGATATTATCATCAAAATTCGTGATGGCTTTTTCTGTTTTGGTTTTTAAGTTGTAAACATAGAGATTGAGTGGAGTCTGAGGATTTTCTCTGTATAAAAGAAACTCATTGGGGTTCTCATCCATTAAATAAGCGATGGAGACATAATCCTGTTCATCTAATTCAATCAGCCTTTTTTTAGTAAATGTACTGAGATTTAACTGATCAATAAAAGGTTTGCGGCTATTCTGAGTTAATCCATCCCCGATAAAAAAGAGACTATTTTCAGAGATATAAGGTCTGATTCTGCCATCTGACAGAGATTTATATGCTATATTTCCAGGCAGATCATATTTTTCTTCATTCAATTTGTCATAAATGGTATATTGCTTATAAGTCTTTAAATTGCTAAGAAAAGCCTTGCTTCTCTTTTTCTTCCAGTCATATTCTCTTACATACAGGATATTATCATTGATAAAATTCACATTGGAGATTCTTTGTCTGGACTTATAGATACTTTTTACTTTTGCATTGAAAGGATAGCTCAATTCAGAGACTTCATCTCTGAAGCCCTTTTCATTGTCTGGATTTCCATCATCCAGTGTTGTCAGACGGAAAAGGGTATTATCTTTATGTGCATTCCACCAGAAAGCTCTGTTGCCTTTCATCACCCAACCTGCTCTTAGATCATCAGTGGCAGGAGACTGGCTTAAAACGATTTTTTTCATGTTAAGCAGATCGATCACTATCCATTGAGAAGGGAATGAATAGTAGGAGACTTTTCTGGAGAAAGGCTTCATTATCTCTTTACACAAGAGATATTTGCCATCCGGTGATGGATCTGTATAAGACAACATCATCGGGTTTAATATCTGTTTTAGTGTTTTTGTTTGGGTATCAAATAATGCCAGCTGAACACTTCCATAGTATTCAAACATATCTTCATCATATTGGTTTTTTAGAAGATTGGGATAGGTTCTGTTCTGGGATTCTTTGCCAGAAGTCTCCAAAATGATCGGTCCTTTGGGTATCAGACTCAACTGTTCCGGTTTTTTTAAATCCTGAGGAATCAGTCTGACTAACAAATGCCTGTTATCCGGCATCCATTGAACAGACTCATCAAAGACCTGGTTAATACCAGCATCCATCAGTTTTTCAAGTGCAGAATCTGTTTTACCCGCTTTTAAAGAATCCAGATGGATCATCCAAAGACTGATTTTATCTTTGCTGTATTCCATAAAAACCGTTTTTTGACCATCAAAAGAAGGGATGTCAGAACCAAATACGGAGTTTTTGGGTAATGGCAATGTATTTAAGGAGTCTGAATACAATTCGCCCCATTTATACTCCGTGTAAAATGAAGATCTGACTGAAGAACGGCTTTTTTCATAGACCTGAATACCGGCATAGCGGACAATCGGCTCTGCCAAAAAATCAAGCGGAATGTATAAAGAACGCTCTTTGTATATCTTTAAACCAAGTTTCTGATACAGTGATACACCCGGGTTGTATGGTCTGTTAAAGATTTCTTCAATGATACCGCCCGGACTTTGATACTCAAGATCAGCTGAATACAAAAGACAGGTACTCAGCAGACTTAATACAATGCAGATAAGGGAATATTTTGTCATTTATGGCTCCTTTTAAATTTTTATGTAAAAATATATTAAAAATGATTATATTATGTAACTTTACATGTTTTCCTTACGAAAAACATTCTGCTCGTAATCTGTCGTTTACTCTCATCTCCGGTATAACTAAAATCAACGAAGTGCTTGTCATCCTGAGTGAAACGCAATCCCAAAGGGCTGAGCGGAACGCAGTTAAGCAAAGAACGATCTCCCATACGTTCTTCCTGCATAAATAGAATTATTTCATCTATAAAAACCCTGAAGGGGTAACAGGATAGTAGAATTTTTGATGCAAGAAGTCCTAGAGGAGATTCTTCGCTAACGCTCAGAATGACAGGTTTTTGGCACTGGTATGTATGCCGGAGAATATTGTTAACCGTAGACATACTTTAGATCAAACCTCCTGAGTTGTTTCTATATTTTAATATTGTTACCATTCTGAATTACCCAGTTTCCAGATTTCCAGAGAGATGCCATCATGCTCAATGACTTCGTTTGCTTCATCAGCAGACCAGTTTTGGCTTTTATCACGGTCAAAGATCAGGATGTTTGCTTGTTTTACTCCGCATATTTTTGCGTAATTAGCTGTTTGGATGATGGCTTCATTTAATACTTTTTGATAGTTGAGTTTTTGATGGATAATTTTGAGTTCCATCACAACATTTTGAATGACTAACTGCCCCTCTTTTTCATACTGCCATTTTAGCATCAGGTCTGTTCGTTTTCGTGAAAGGCCGTATTCTCTGGAGATGAAGCCCTTACCATTTGCCACTCTTTGTAAAAAAGCCTGAGTGATGAGTTGAGGGGCTGCCTCCTGATAACCGGCAATATTGCTTCCCCAAATGCCTGTATTTTCATTCCAGAAATCCTTAAACAGTGTCAACAGGGTTTTGACATTGATACTGCCATCCGGATTTATCCATACCGGCCTGAACATCGAGAGAAAATTATCCTGATGCTCGCTGCTCAGTTCGCGGGGTAGAATTTCTTTATAGATTTGATTGGCTATCTCAAAACCTTCATCCGTTTTTTTAATCAACCCCAGATCCAGACAGTATTCTTTATCATCTTTATCAGTCTTGGTTTGATCTCCGGTAATCATCGGCAAAATAACCCGTCTGACTCTGTCTTCTTTTAGTTTATCAGCCAGCTGGTCAAGATGGGTTTGTCTGGATAAAATCAGTCTTTCCCTGGCAATCTCCAGTAATTGGGGAGTGATTGTTACTGTGGGATCTCTGTTTTCTTTTATATTGTAAGTTACTTCATAAGCCAATGCATTCACCAACCAGGGCTGACCGTCTGTATAATCCATAATCAGATCATAACAGGACTCTTCAAATTTTTGACCGGTTTCCGTCGTATGCTGTGAATAAAGATTGATTACATCCTCTTTACTAAAATTCCCCAACCTGAGAGATTCTGCTTTTATGTTGAAAGCACTGCCTCCTGTGATAATATCCTGTCCGCTGGTGTGAATCCGATAATCTTTTATGTCTCTGACTCCGCATAAAATAACACTTGAAGGGAAAGATAGCGGGCGTTTGGTATAGCCTGCCCTGAGCTGTCTTAAAACAGAAATCAATGTGTCGCCAACCAGAGAGTCAATTTCATCAATCATCAGAACAACTGGTTTATCAACTGACTCTGAGATATAAGTGAGAATTGCATTTAGACCATTTTCTGCTTCTACCTGAGAAAACAATTCTAAGCCTGACTGGTAATCAAAATCACTATTGAGCAATAATCTCATGTTATTCAGCAACTCTGTAACGATTGCTTTTAAAGCGGATTTAACATCATTACGGCTTGCCTGACCCATTTCAAAATTGGCATAAAGAGCGAAATATTTGCCTTCCTGATTCAGATAATCCTGTAGTGCCAGCATTGAGCTTGTTTTCCCTGTTTGTCTGGGAGCATGGAGTATAAAGTATTTTTCCTGATCAATCAAGGATAATATTTCATCTAGATTCCAACGATGCAGGGGATCCACTTTGTAATGTTGTGGCCTGTTTACAGGTCCTGCTGTATTGAAGAACTTCATTTTTGCTCCTTTGTTTTCGGTTTTATCATTGAAAGTATCATTTATTTTACTATAATACCAGTTTTGTCCGGGTAATATATATAGAGGGCTTCATTTAATATTCTTCCTGGTATTTTGCCCATTGGTAATTGAACGTTCGATAAGAAAGACCCAGTAGTTTTGCAGCCAATGCTTTATTATTGCCTGTTTTTTTCATTGCCTGCTGATAATATCTTTTTTCAAAACTCTCCATTTCTTTTGCCAGATCAAAACCCTCTCTGATTTGTAACTCATCAGAGATTTGTTCTTTGATAGTAAAAGAAAGATGCTCAGGCAGAACCATATCGTCTGCTAAGATGGATATGCGTTGCATCTCGTTTTTGAGCTCACGGATATTGCCATACCAGGGATGCTGGCATAAGGCATTTATGGTATTTTCAGCAAGACTCAGATGTTTATGGTTTTTCAGAAAATACTGAGACAGGGTAGGAATATCTTCTTTACGCTCACGAAGAGGCGGTAATTCCAGTTGGAAAATATTCAGACGATAGTAAAGGTCTTCTCTAAAGGTCTTTTCTTCAACCATTTCCAGCAGATTCTTATTGGTGGCTGCAATCACTCTGACATTACACTGAATAGGTTTGTTTTCCCCAATGGGTATGACCTCTCCACTTTCCAAAACTCTGAGGAGTTTTGCCTGGAACTCCATGGGCATCTCGGCAATCTCGTCCAAAAAGAGTGTACCACCGTCTGCTTCTTTAAACTTACCGGTACGACTGGTCGATGCACCGGTAAAAGAACCCTTGGAATGACCGAAGAATTCGCTTTCAAAGAGATTTGGCGGAATGGCTGCACAATTGACAGGGATGATGACTTTATCTCTTCGTGGAGATAGTTTATGAATAGCTCTTACCAGTAATTCTTTACCGGTACCTGATTCTCCGCTGATGAGCAGATTCATTTCAGTTCCAGCTACTTTTTCTGCCAGTCTCAGCACCTTTTTCAAAGCAGGGGACTGACCAATAATTTCATGAAAAGGGTCATCAGGACGAACCTGACTTTCAAGCGCTCTAACCCTGTCTTTCAGATGCTTGGCTTCATAGGCCGCCTGAACAATGGTAAGCAATTCCTCATTATCAAAAGGTTTGGCAAGAAAGTTAAATGCGCCATTTTTTATGGCAGAAACAGCAAGCGAAACAGTACCGTGTGCCGTGATAAAGACAAATGAAATAAAAGGCTGAATCGCTCTGATCTTTTTCATGGTTTCAATACCATTTAAACCAGGTAAATTTACATCGAGAATAGCCACATCAAACTGTTGATTGTCTGCCAAAATGATCGCATCTTCTCCGCTGGGAGCAGTTTCTACTTCATACCCTTCATTCTTCAGTAAGACACTCAATATCGAGCGAATATTTGGTTCATCGTCTGTAACAAGTATTTTTGCCATATTTAAATCCATTGTTTATCTTTATGAAAAGAATCTCACCATTTTTTAAGTTCTTCAGCTAAATTTAATGAAATTGTGATGGATGTTCCTTTGCCCAATTTAGAGTTTATCGTCAGATCAAACCGATGCTGATCGAGAATCTGCTTGACGATAGCCAGACCAAGACCGGTACCAGAGGATTTGGTAGTAAAGAAAGGTTCTGTTACATGCTCCAGTATTTCAATCTGAATACCACAACCGGTATCTTTCCAGTGTAATTCTCCATGTAACTCATCATGCCATACTAACTCAATACTCAGCACTTTGTCAGCAGAGAGTTCCATTGCCTCAATACTGTTATTCATGAAATTTGTCAGCACCTGTATCATAGAATCTTCGTCTGCTCTGGCAATCCATTTTTTGGCTGCATCAAATTTAAACATCAGCTGTATATTCTTTTCTTTGAGGAGGTTCTCATTTAATGAGATCATTTTCTTAATCAGGCTGACCATATCGACATTGACGATGTTTAACTGACGCGGTTTAGCGTAGTTTAGCAGGTCTTTGGTTATATTGTTAATTCTGTCCACTTCATTGATGACATTGCCGGCAATCTTTTTAATCTCCGGTTGAACCAGTACGCTTTCCATAAGCTGTACAGAACTTCTGATGGAGGTCAGCGGGTTTCTGATTTCATGGGCGATAGAAGACGCCATTCTGCCAACCATGACCATTTTCTTTTGCTGATAATTATTGTCGAGTTGTCTGATCTCTCTGTCAAAACGTTCCACACTTTCATAAGCAAGTGCAGCCAGCTGAAACACGGTCTGGAGTAAGTCTTTCACATCATTTTTTAGTTTCGGACCACTGAAAATGGTAATCGCAGGAATGTAATTATGCAGAATTATAGGGAAAATGGTAGAGGGAGAAAAAGATTCTAGCTCGTTCATCTCCATTTTGATATAGTCACTAACTCCGCCTGTTAACTCCAAAAAGGTTTGATTCTGATAAAACCAGTTGATAAGTCTGGACTGGGCAGGTATAGTGATTTCTTCATTCATGATGTAATGATAGGATTCCTCCTGCTTATCCATCATGTAAATCTGATGTTTTGGCAGGATTTCATTGATTTTGCCTTTGGTAATTTCCAGAATCATGCGTTTATTGACTACAATGGAATAGGAATTGATCAATTCGCTAAAAAAGATTCTGGAATTCAGATTACTTTTTTTACTAAATATATGATTAAAAAAGGGCATTTATTCTCCTGTCAGGTTCTGTTTTTTGTACGACAAGCATCCTGCTTGTAAAATCTCCGTACGACAAGCATCCTGCTTGTAGTCGTTGTAAGGCAAGCAACCTGCTTGCCAGGAATTTGTCGCAAGCTGGTAGCTTGCGGTACAGTTTTTTTGCACAAGCTGGTAGCTTGCGGTACAGTATTTTTTGCACAAGCTGGTAGCTGGCGGTACGGTGTTTTTTGCACAAGCTGGTAGCTTGCGGTACGATGTTTTTTGCACAAACTGGTAGCTTGCGGTACAACTTCTCATTCAAAAAGCTCCAGTAATTCTTTTTTGTTCAATGATTTAAACAAACTTTTATCTTCACTGATGAGTGATTCCACAAGTTCTTTCTTGCTTTCCTGAAGTTTAATGATTTTATCTTCAATACTATTTTTGACGATCAGACGATAGGCAATGACTTTTCTTTGTTGACCCATTCGATGTGCCCTGTCAATGGCTTGTGCTTCAACTGCCGGATTCCACCACGGGTCAAAGATGACCACATAGTCAGCAGCTGTGAGGTTGAGAGCGACACCTCCTGATTTTAAAGATAAAAGAAATACGTTGATCTTCTCATCGTTTTGAAATTGTTCAATATACTTATCTCTCTTTTTGAGAGAGGTTGAACCGTCTAATCTAACAAAATTATACTGATTGTTTTTTAACCAGGGTTCAATCAGATCTAGTACGCCTGTAAACTGAGAGAAAATCAGCACTTTATGATCTTCTTTGAGAATATCCTCTAACAGATCAGTCAGATAATCAAATTTTGGGCTTTCCAGAGAATCCAGATTTTTATCGACCAGAGATGGAAACAGGCATAACTGCCTTAATCTGAGTAACGCTTCGAATATCTTGATGGCTGATTTCTGTAAACCGTCTTTTTCAATCGATTCATCAATAGATGCTTTAAATTGCCGTGCATACTGCCCATAGACTTTCTCAATCTCATCAGACATTTCCACATGAACCAGGATTTCATTTTTCTCTGGCAAATCAATATCTACATCCGATTTCTTTCTTCTTAAAATGAAAGGAAACAGCATTTTCTTTAGTAAGGTTATTTTCTCTTCATCTTTGTCATTCACAATTGGGTCAATGAAAGCCGGCTTAAAAAAGTCGATCGAACCCAGAAAACCAGGCATTAGAAAGTCAAACAATGACCATAATTCTGACAAGTTATTTTCGATTGGCGTGCCACTCAGTGCCAGTCGGTGTTTGGATTTAAGCGATTTCACCGCCTGAGCAGTCAGCGTTGTATAGTTTTTAATGTTCTGGGATTCATCCAGAATGATATAGTCAAACTCATAATCCAGCATCGTATCAAAGCGTTGTCTGAGAGTTGCGTAACCGGTTAGAATAATATCATAAGGTTTGATTGCTTTTGAATCAAAACTATTTTTGCCAAAAAGCGTATATACTTTCAAATTAGAAGTAAATTTCTCAATTTCATCCTGCCAGTTGGGGATTGCTGAAAGCGGAACAATCAGCAAGACCTTGCCTAACTTTTTTTGAGATTTCAACGTTTGAAGCAAAGCCAGTGTCTGAACGGTTTTACCCAAACCCATATCATCTGCAAGACAACCGTTAAAATTGTATTCATTCAAAAAACTCAACCAGTCAAAGCCGGCTTTTTGGTAATTTCTCAAGACCCCTTTAAATTGATCTGATACTTTGTATGATTTGATATGATCAAATTCATTGTATTTCAGATTAGACTTCGCAATTTCTTTAAACACTTTCTCATCTCTGTTTTTTGAATCTGAAAACTGCGATGCTAATATCGTGTTTTCAGAAGGAACACGAATCCCTTCTTTAGATACAGTACCCAGAGAATACATTTTTTTCAGTTTTTCCAATACATCCTGATTGACCTGATGGAACTGATTATTACTGTCTTTTACTTCAGATTCTGAAAAATTGACTGCACTAACTTCAAATTCTTCACCATTTTCTTCATTGATCAGAACCGGCTTAAACTCAAACCAGTTTGTTGATTGTTTGCCTTTTGATGATACAGAATAGCTTGTTTGTTTTTTATAACTAATCCCTGTTTTCATAGAGTATATCTCAAAACCGAGTGAAATATAAAAATCTCCCATCTCGCTAATCCACTGTTCTCCATCAACTGTAGAAAAGTAAAATTCTTCCCCTTTCTGATAAGGAGGAACTGGTTTATACTGATGAGTCAAATAGTAATAACTACTATCCAGGTATTCATCTCTGCATAACAATTCAAAACATTTTTGTTGAAAAGGCTTATCAATGGGTATATCAATTATTTTCTGACCTCTCAATTTTGCTTGCTTATTGGGATTATAATCAAAGACTAATTGTACAGAATTTTTTTTATCCAGATATAAAACAGGAACAGGTTTATAATCTGCAACAATCACCGGCTTTTCATCGATCACGACTTTAACATAATCTGAAAGTTCTTTTTCTATAATTGCTTTAAAATCTAAAACTTCCTTATAATGAAACTCATTGCCTGCTTTAAGATCTTGCATTAGATTCGTAAAAAGCTTTGGATGTTTAAACTGATTGATCATAATTTCTTTATCAATTTTTTCTGCTATGAAAATCGTATTATTAGTAACAAAGAAACCTAAGTAAGCTGACCCCGATTTTTTTGTTGCTAATGAGAGCTTTAATTCCCACATGGCAGATTTTGCTGACTTAAGGAAAAATTCACATTTTAATGAATCGACAGTTTGTATTTTTACCGGATAAAAAGTTTTCCCATCCAGAAAATAGCGTAAGTTCTCCGGCAAATCACAGAATACATTCCACATATAGGGGGTTAATAAATTTAAATTATCCATTTTACTGCGGGTGAGGTTTGTTCTGTCTGTAAACTCAATATCAAATATTCTGGCATAGCGTTGTAAATCTAAATTATAATGAGATTCCACTTCAATTTGTGAAAGATAGTATTTCTTCACCAATGGTTTTTTCCCATTGAAATCAATTATCACAGGAATTATCATGAAATTGCTTTCAAACTCAACATATTTGTTGTAACGATCTCTTGAAATGGCTAAACCCAGCATCACTTTTGCTTCAAGGGTTTTATTCATTTTAAAGAGGTATTCCAATTTTCTTTTAAAATTTTTGCTATAGCCACTTTGATTTTTAGAGATTTCCATAGGATTGACTGTCTTAACTGTTGTAGAATCATTAAAAAAGTATTTATAATCTTGTAGTTTTGCTTTTTCAATTAATTGATTCATTTCCGTAAGTAATGAATTTACTTCATTGAAAAAGGGGTTGCTCTTTTCCAGACAATGTTTGGTTTTTATATCTTTATATATGACATAGGCTATTAACAAGGCGAATTCTTCTTGTTCATCCCTTGAAAAATGATTAAAATTCTCAGACAAACTGAACATGACTTTGTTCTCAAAAAAATTTGAGTAAGCCATGATGATTGCACCTGTATATATCTTGTTTTTTATCTTGAAGTTATTAAGCACCAATACTCTGATGTTTTTTCGGTTTTCAATGATTAACTCTGAAAAATCTGTCTTCGCAAACAGATGTTCCAGATAGAATATTCTTGATTTTTCCCTTTTACAAATGTATTTATAAAGTTGTGGCATATTTCCTTCTTAATAAACGATTTATTGAATATAATCGTATTTTTGTTTAAAACTCTTGACTCCCTGGACAATAGAATCTGCCAGTTTATGTTGGTAGTTTTTATCCAAGAGTTTTTTTTCTTCATCTTCATTGGAAATAAAACCCAGTTCCAGCAGAACTGATGGCATAAAAGCCCCTCTCAATACATAAAAACCAGCCTGTTTGACACCTCTGTCCATGGCTCTGGATGATTCAATCAATGAAGTCTGTAGTCTGAGTGCCAGATTACTGCTTTCTTCCAGCTGCTCGCTCTGGTGCATATCAGCTAAGATCATTTGCAGATCGTCGTAGTTTTTTACAGCGTCCTGGCCACCTTCATAATTCATAACAACAGAGTTTTCAAGGGCTTCAACAGCTCTCGATTCTGTCGTTCTGGCAGTAGAAAGGAAAAAGGTCTCTATTCCGTTAGAACTCTTAGCAAGTGCCGCATTACAATGCAGAGAAATGAATAAATGCGCATGGTTATTATTCGCATATCGGGTTCTGTCCTGAAGTGAGACAAATTCATCGCGACTACGAGTCAAGAGTACTTTGACCCCATCCAGATTTTTTTCCAGTTTATCTTTAACCAGATATGCCATATCAAGGGTAATATCTTTTTCTTTACTGACTTTTCCAGTAGCTCCAGGATCTTTTCCGCCATGACCAGGATCAAGCACAATCACTCTGATTCGGCTATCCAATACCGGTTCAGCCTGAATTGTGTTGTTTTTTTGGTTTAGTTTAATTTTACTTGGGTACATTTCAGATAATGTATTCTTAACAAAGTGGATAGGTAAATACCAGCTGTCGTTTTGGTAAAAACAATCATAGGTAAAATTGTAGAGTGTTCCCCTGAATCCTGCATAAGAAGAATTAAGTAAAATATTAAATGACTCATTGTACATACTGATATTCAGCTTGTTTTCCTGTCTGTCTTCCGTTATATTTCTGGCTTTGAATACCTTTTGGAGTTCATTTACAGAGAAATAGTCAATATTATTTACTTTTACTGTTTTGATAATGTTTTTATCTTTACTGTTTTTAAAGGTTACTGTGATGTCTGCAAAAAGAGACCCAGTCATAATGTACAAGAAGAATAAAAGTGTTATTACCTTGGCTATCAATAATATAATACGATACTTAGTTTTTCTCATAAAATTCCCTCTGTTCTTCTCTTTCTTGTGCTGTTGTACGACAAGCATCCTGCTTGTAGAAATTTACCCGTACTACAAGCATCCTGCTTGTAGAAAATTTCCGGTACTGCAAGCATCCTGCTTGTAGAAAATTTCCGGTACTGCAAGCATCCTGCTTGTAGAAAATTTCCGGTACTGCAAGCATCCTGCTTGTAGATATGGTAAACAAGTAAGCTCCTGGCAAAAAAGTATCATTCGCAAGCTGGTAGCTTGCGTTACAACTATTTCGCAAGCAGGTAGCTTGCGTTACAACTATTTCGCAAGCTGGTAGCTTACATTACAACTATTTCACAAGCTGGTAGCTTGCATTACAACTATTTCGCAAGCTGGTAGCTTGCGTTACAACATTTTCACAAGCTGGTAGCTTGCGTTACAACATTTTCACAAGCTGGTAGCTTGC
>JAKQQL010000283.1:0-1422 GCA_029564175.1 Candidatus Cloacimonadota bacterium | reverse complement strand
ATGTTCTCCCGGGCCATCAGGGACGGGTTGGTGGTTACCCCGTCCAGGATCCCCAGATCCCGCGCCTCCCGGATCTGGGAAAGGTTTGCTGTGTCGATGAAGAATTTCATGATAGGGTTTATTTTAAAGTCGGCTGTCGGTGATGTTTGCGGGGAGGATGCCTTTGATCTTGTAGACTGCCAGTTGGTTTACCGATTTGATAAGTGCAAGGTCAATGCTTTCGTATCCACGATATTACAGGCGTTTAGGACTTTTAAGGGGAATGTTGTTATCAACTATTTTTTTCGCCAACAAGCGTTTTCTGTATATTTCATATGAATGTTTCTTGACCACGATTCATCTAAACGCTCAATTAGGTTACTTCCGAATTCATCAATCATTCTGCTAATTGCACTATGATAATATTCTGTAGTCCAGTTATTTTGGTGCGCCGCCAGGTAAACATCAGTGTGATTCTGAATTAAATAATCAATTATTGTGTGTGCATCGAAAATGCACCCCGGTCGTATTTCGTTGCGAATGATGGTTTCAATAGTTGCTTTCATGACTTGATTCTACTTTTTAAAAAAAATATTGAGCAAAGAAACTAAAACAGTTCAAATGTATAAAGTGGCATAACTATTATCAATAACCACACCAATTGAAAAGGACTTGAATTGGGGAAATTGAAAAATTATAAGAATGATAAAGCTTCAAGATATTTATTTGCTTCAGAAATCGTAGAAAATTTCAAGTCAGTACCAGAAATTTTCTTTTCTGTTGTTTTTTTTGACTTATGCTGAGTGGATTTTACAGCATCCAACATAGCTTCCATTTCCGGTGAGAAGTTTATCAATTCTATGTCAAAATTCTTATTAGTAACAATAACATTATAGAATTCATCCATAAAACTTCGCGTTACAAAAGTAACACTGTCAAAATTGATTTTAACTCTCGTGCTTTTTTCATTAATTATCATATCACGCAGTTCTCGAGCCACGGATCTGGATTTCAAATCCTTGCTAAATAATTCTGTGATATCAATAATTTTTTCTCGCATAATGCAAAACTACTACATAATTGTTATTCCACAAAATCTATATAGTCAAAGCGCTTATTTACATAAGGAATACGCATAGCCACTATTGTTCCTTGCCAATTAACAATATCAGGTAAAGCTGTACTTTGATCAACTTCTCTGGACTTTAAATAAAGAGCATTCCCGGAAAGCATGATGAAATTCCCAGACAGACCTCCAATAACCATTTTTTTTGAGGTCAGAATTCCATAACCGCGATTTTCTGCATTTGGTAAATTTTTAGTTGAAATACCTTGATTAGCTGCTTTCATTGCAGATAAATGATCTTCAATCGTATTACCTGTCATTTTTCGATAGCTACCCAATAAAGTGATGCCTCTATCTGCAATACATACATCCAAATA
>JAKQQL010000273.1:0-3765 GCA_029564175.1 Candidatus Cloacimonadota bacterium | reverse complement strand
TGCGGAAAGCTTTTGAAACAGCTTTTTCAAGATGCGGTTATACGTCTCCAAATCCTCCAGTCGGTGCTGTTTTAGTAAGAGACGGCAGAATCATTTCATCCGGCGGAACCCAAGTCTGCGGAGGAGATCATGCGGAAGTTTGCGCAATTAACTCTGCTGGCGAAGATTCTTTCTGTTCAGAATTATACGTGACTCTGGAGCCTTGTTCTCATCACGGTAAAACTCCGCCGTGTACTGATAAAATTATTTCTTCCGGGATTAAACGGGTATATCTGCCGATACTTGACTGTAATCCCAAGGTCAGCGGAAACGGTGTACGTATTCTCAAAGAAAATGGCATTGACGTTGTAATTGCCGAGGATTTTAAGGATTACGCGATTGATATGTATCGTCCTTTTTTTACGTTAATTGAAAGCAAAAGATCATATCTTATTCATAAATCTGCAGTCACCCTTGACGGTTATATCGCTGATGCAGACGGTTCTTCAAAATGGATATCCAACGAAATTTCAAGATATATTTCACACCGTCTTCGCGCTTTGAATGATGCAGTTATAATCGGCAAAAACACTTTGCTTGCAGATAATCCTTCTCTGGATGTTAGACTGAATGATTTTAATATTAGCGGATTTGATTTTAAAAATGTGTTATTTTCGGGTTATCAAAGCGGAATTCTTTCTAATCTTTTTTCCCGGAATGAGCTTTGTTCTTCTCAGCCGCTTCGTGTAGTTGTCGGTTATTCAGAAAAATATAATAGAAACATGAATTTCTTCAGAGATAACAATTATATTATTTATGAAACCAAGGAATACGATACTGAATTATTTTCAGAATTTTTAAAACTCGGTAAAATACGAATTTTATCAGAGAAAAGTTTTTTTGAAAATGTACTTTCTGATCTTGCTTCAATTGACGTTATGAGTGCAATGCTTGAAGGCGGAGGGCATGTTTCGGGCGGATTTTTAAATGAAGATGTTATAGATGAAGAATATTTGTTTATTGCGCCTAAAATATTTATAGACGGAAAAAAAGCTTTTGCAGGTTCAATACCGTTTAATAATCAAACATGTAAAAAGCTTTTTGATATATCATCATGTTCATTGAATGATGATTTATTGTATCATGCTTATTATAGAAAGAGGTCTGATGTTTACAGGAATTATTGAAGAGTGTGCAAAAGTTTCATCAATCGTTTCTTCCGGCAGTGGAATAACTATCGGAATTGATTCATGTATTGTAACATCTTCATTAAAAACTGGAGATTCTGTTGCACTTAACGGAGTATGTCAGACAATTACAAGCAGCACTGATAAATATTTTGAAGTATTCGCCTCACGGATAACAATTTCTCTGACAACGCTCGGAAAATTTAAAATCGGTGATAATATAAATCTTGAACGAGCTATACTTGCCAATTCTCGTTTCGGAGGTCACATCGTGTCCGGTCATGCTGACGGAACAGGAATGATTAAGAATTTAGTTTCTGATGCCTCAGGTCTTTCTGTGAATATTTCAGTTCCTCGCGAATTGATTTCTATGATGATACCAAAAGGTTCGGTAACTGTTGACGGAATTTCTCTTACAATAGTTTCTGTAAAAGGAAATGAGTTTACTCTTTATATTATACCCGAGACGATGAAAAACACCAATATACCTTCATGGAAAGTCGGAACATCGGTAAATATTGAAACCGATATTATTGGAAAATATATCAAAAAATTCGTATCTTCCGATAGTTCAGAAAGTCTTGAAGATTCTCTTCGAGAAAACGGGTTTATGTGATTACCACTTTATTTCCGGATGCATCTTTGAAAGAGTTTCGGCATCTGTTATATTGAAAAATCTGTCTATAAATGCAAGTTTAAAGATGTGCCTTATGCTTTGATTCATATTATAAAGATGTATTTCTATCTTTGAGTTTTTGGCAGTATTCATAAATTTTACCAAAGCCCCGACTGCCGATGAATCAATATATTCTGTTTCGGTGAGGTCGACTCCTATTACTGAAACATTCAATCCGATAAGTTTCATGTATTCTGTTTCAAATCTCGGAACTTCATCAATAATAAATTTGCCCTTTATCTGAATTTTCGAGACAAGGCCTGATTTTTCAGAAGTGATTTCAATCATTCGAAGTTTCCTCACTATATTATTTTATAACAAGTAATTTAAAAGTCAATAACTATTAGCTTTCAGGTTAAAAAGAGCAAATTGTAATCCTTGAAAGCTCAAATAATATTCATAAGTAACAGATTCTCTTATTGTAAAGGCTGATAATTCATCAAATTAAATATCAAAAATTCGCCTGATATTTATTTTATCGGGGGAAAGAGGCAAGTAAACCGGCTTTTGTTTATAAGAAGACAGGTATGCCGCGTTAATAACTTCGAGAGCCTTATATCCGTCCAACCCGGATGATGTAATTTTATTTGTTTTATTAGAAAGTACAGATTTCACTTCACGATATAGATTTGTAAATGAATTGCGTTTATCTTTAGGAGTCGGGAACATTTCTTCTGAGAGATCATAAAAACCTGTATAGTAAGATGATTCTTTCGGAATAAAAATTCTCCGGTAACCGTTACCTATGATGATGCGTCCTTTTGATAGAACCATGTCCAGTTCAAATGCAAAATATGAACAATTTCCGCCGGCTTCGGCAAATATCTCAACGCCGGTATCAGATTTCATGTGACAAGCTATATAATCCTCAAAACCTTTAGTTCGTGAATACCGTTTAAACTCGGAGCTTACATAGCAAATTTCTTTTGAAAAAAAACGTATCATGTCAACCAGATGTGTTCCATCGTGTAAAAAAGGGCCTCCGCCGTTTTCTGCGGTAGAACTTTCTCTGTGCGAAGAGGTCATCATTGATCCGCGTATTGAAATAAGTTTGCCGAGTTTTCCGGAATCAATAAGCTGTTTTGCTGTTCGATAATAAGGATCATAGCGTCTTTCATGGTTTGTTATCAGATTTACAGAGTTTTTGCTGCAGATGTTTAAGATTTCATCGGCAGTTCTGATTTCGGCAGTTAGAGGTTTTTCGGAGACTATTACCTTAACTTTGTTTTCCGCGCATAATTTAATAATTTTATAGTGTTCGGATGTGTTTGCCGAGATTACAGCCAGATCAAGATCTGCATGTTTAAGAAGATCTTTGTAATCAGAAAAAAGAAATTGAGGCTTGATTGTTGCCTTTTGAGAGAATGCTTTTAATCTGTCTGAATTAATATCACAGGCATAATTAAATTTAATTCCGGCGGATAATGCTCCGCCGTAGTGGGTGCACGGTTTATTTCTGAGCGGATCACTTTCAAGAAGAAATCCGATTCGTCCGCATCCTATCAGCGCAGAATTAATCTTCATTACAGAATAGGGAAATAATTTGAAATTTCGAAATCGGATACATGGCGGTTAAATGCATCTATTTCTATACGTTTATTTTCAATAAATATTTCTTTAATGTATGAGCCCAGAGTTTCGTCTATAAGTTCACTATTCGAAAAATATACAAGTGCTTCGGAAAGTGTTTCAGGCAGTTTTTGTCCTTCTTTTGCTTTTGAAGACATGTCGGAAGGTTTTTCGAATTCGTAATTGTTTTCAATACCCTTAAGCCCTGCATTTAGAATTACTGCCAAAGCCAGATAAGGATTGCATGAAGGATCCGGGTTGCGTATTTCTATTCTCATTGAATTAGGTTTATCATGTCTGCATTCAGGTACCCTGACAAGCATTGCATTACTTCCCGTGCCCCACGAAACAAAA
>JAKQQL010000271.1:0-3619 GCA_029564175.1 Candidatus Cloacimonadota bacterium | reverse complement strand
CACTCTAAATATTGAAAATCAGGAAATCTATAATACCATTAAAAAACTTGCCGGTAATGTCCTTGACAGATTTAACCAGCTTGAACGTCACATTGAACATGTAGAGGCAGTTGCCAGTCTGACACAGTGGATACAAAATCTGAAGTGGCGTAAATACAATGAAGATCCACACACAAAGCGCTTTTTTAGAATTCTTGAAGACTTCTATTTTAAATCAGGCAAAAATTTCACAATGCAGAACCTGGAATCACTAAAAACAGCGCTTGACCAATCAGAAATAAACCCCTTTGACGCTATCACAATAAAAGACTTTACCACGACCCTGGTTGATGAACTTATAGAACATGATTTCAACGAAAGCATGAAACACAGTGCCTATAACAGCAAATATAGTTTTGACGACATCAATGAAAAAATATCACTGCCATTTCTTTCATCATTGTATTTATTGTCTGAAGAATACAATCATCTTACAAAGAGACGCTATCCAGTTGATAAAATCCGCGATGACATTAAGCAGGCGGCACTTTGTTACCTGAAAAAGGATTGCGGCATCGATGTTGAAGCCCAGCTTGAGTATTACCATTTGGGAATTGAGCTATTAAACGGCAGACGTCTGATCGAATTTCTGGATTCTCCGGCAACCACGGTCACAAAAGAAAGTGCAAAGACATCTCCGTCCGCTTCTCCGGTTGAAATTGATACAAGCCAGGAGCGATACAAAGAATATATGGATACGGTTTCCACTCTTACAAATGATGAGGAGACCCCCGGTTTAATTGATGATGAAGAACGTGAAATGCTGAAAATGAAGCAGAAAATATTGAAGCTTACCGACGAAGAAGCCAAAAAGATCGAAGAGTCCGTAATAAACAATCAACAGAATAAAGATGAAGCAGAAAGGAAATACCGGGAAGAGGTAAAAAATGCTTTGGGGGATAATCCGGAGATTACGGCAAAGAAAAGAATGCGGCTCGATTTGTCAGCACAGAGTTTCGGGATATCACCCGGTATTGCGAAAAAATGTGAGGTGGATGTAATTGAAGAAATTAATACAGGACTTGTAAAGAAAGTCGAAGATTATCAAATAATTGTTCGAGAAAAACTGAAAGGAACCGATAAAATATCTCCAAAAGCAAGAATTTACTTGGATCTTAAAATACGAGAGTTGGGATTAAATAAAGAGATTGCCAGCAAATGTGAAAAAGAAGAAATTAACAAGATGTTGCTTTATAAGCGTGATGATCGCTTTATTGCTTATAAAAATGGAACTGTTTTTGATATAAAAACAAATCTGATGTGGGCGGCAAATGATAATGGATCCAATATTAAATGGAAGGATGCTAAAGATTATTGCGAAACCTATTCTGTTGGAGGTTATGTAGATTGGAGAATGCCAACTGAAAATGAATTGTCAGAATTATTCAAAAATGGAAAAGAGCGACCAGTTGCATCTATGGCGAATTTTGATATTCAGGTTGCCACAGAATTGATAGATATTACCGGTGTATGTGTATGGTATGATGAATATCAAGAAGCCGATGCTTTTTCTTTCAATTTCCACAGCGGCATGCATGAAACGGCGTCCCGCCAATCATATGAATACAACATGAGAGCACTTCCTGTGCGTTGTTGTCTTGCTGATGAAATTAGTGATGACCATAAAAAATTTGAAAAACATGAATCAAATATTAAAATAAGTAAAGAACCTAATATCAAATCTGATACTATCAATTCAGTTGAGTCAAGTAATGTGGGACTAAGTAATAGTACAAACGTGCTGTCAAAGCCTAAGGATCTTCGTGAACAATTAGTTGAGGAAAATAAAAGAGAGAGTAATGTATCTCAAACTTCAGAGCTGAGTTCATCAGATAACAAAAAAATTAGGCACTATACCTGCAATAAGTTCTCATTTGATAATTTGATCAACGGAATAGTAAAATGGCTCGAAAATCAAAAATATAATGTCCAAATCATTAATACTGTTGATGGCAAAAAAATATTACAACTTTCGCAAGGAGGTTTTTTACGTAATGTTACAGGCATGTCTTCAGCGCTGAATGTGCTTTTTGACCACAAGGAAAAAAAATTAGTAGTAGAGATCGGCGCCGGTAAGTGGGCAGATAAAGCAGCAGCTGGTGCTGTTGGAATGATTGTTTTTGCACCACTGGCAATTACAGCTGGTATCGGTGCATGGCAACAGGCAAAAATTCCTGAAAAAATATTTAACTATATTGATTTTCAATTAACCAATGGAAGATAAAGTATTTGATCTGAAAACTTGATAAGTGGGGGTGGAACCGTCACTCCCAATTTACCAGAAGATCATTCGTTTTGACATCTCTTCTTAAGCGACCTTGGAAGATTTGTAATACGTGTCCAAAACGCCATCATATCCGCCAGGTCACTTGCTCCAATATGTTTGCGTGATCACAACCATTTTGAACCATTTCATAAACTTGATTCAGCGTGGCCCTCAGCCTGTCAATCATTTCACCTTTTTTGGTGATGTCGATAGCGGCGTCGTGGAAGAGGCTGTTCATTTCATTTAACTGATACTTGGTATGATCCAGTTCTTTGTGGAGCTTATCATTTGCTTCCTGCAGATCTTTGATTTCCCGCTCAAACCTTTCATTTTCCGGAACCATTTTTACGGCATCAACAAGATCACTTGTTTCTTGGGATGCTTCCCCAGTTTTATCCACGCCACAACCTGTGTCATTCTGTAATAATAAAGAAGTATTAACTGATGGTTCTAAAATAATTTCTGCCGGTTGTACGGATTTTCTCTTGTTCTTGCCTCTCACCTCTGATGGGTCCTTCAATTTTATTATGCCATAATAAAATTGTTCGCAGGTGGGGGATTGCTGATACACCTCTATAACCTTTTGAGGTTCTATCGTCAGGTTTTTGGCTATCTGCCCCCATGACAGGACAAAGTTTCCCTTCAAAAGCGTTTCAACGTATTCTTTTGAATATTGTTTGGCAAACTTGCACGATTTGGCCAGAGTGTCGCGACCGATGCCTGTTGCCTTGGCAATTCTTTCCAGTTCATTTGTCCCATACTTCCCCTTATAAAATGCATTTATGGATCTGCCAATTTCCCAATAGCCGCTGATGGAATAGGTCTGCACGCGGGTATGAATATTGACCGCATATTCTATCAGTGCTTCCTCGGATTCCGGTTCATAATTGCCGGCAAGGATTTCCGTGGCGCTTAGCTCATGAATAATCTCGTTTTCTGAATCCCCATCAACCGTATCCATTGTCTCACTGGATAATAAATGATCAATCTCAATGAATTGCATGTGTTGTTCCAGGTCTGATGAAATCATCTTGTTTAAATTATCTGTCTGCATGATCTATTTCTCCTATAACTGAATTATTGTTTTTGTCATACTGTGCCAGCCGGAGTTTGATGCCCTCGCGGATGAATTTGGACATGGTTGTCTTTTGCAATCCGGCTATCATTTTCATCCGTTTATAGGTGCTGGGCTCGATCAGCAAATTTATTGATGTGTGTAGAGTTCTTATTCTCATGATTTATTCCTCCTGTATTGTTTTAAATAAAAAGGCCATCACAATGGCGTTAATCGTGATGACCTTTTTAAGCTGCCTG
>JAKQQL010000265.1:0-25342 GCA_029564175.1 Candidatus Cloacimonadota bacterium | reverse complement strand
AAAAAGATCTTGACAAATAGACTAAAGAAAATTTAAATTGTAATCAAAGTCAATATAGAAGTGAAATATAAGAAAAAAAATCTTGTATTACTTTGAAAACAAAGGGTTGGAACTTTACACCAACATTTGGGACTTAACTATTTTTATTCCACACTATCTATTTTCTCTTGTCATCTTTAACATAAAATATGCGTAATGTCAATAGAAAAAATTAAAACTGATAATTTACTCCTAGTTGAAATGTGATTCCTGTTTTAGGATAAAAAGTGTATTTTTGATATTTTTGATTGAAGATATTTTCAGTATTCAGATAGAATTGTAAATCATGTTTCCAGTCATATTCTACAAAATGATTTACTAAAAAAGCACTTTTCATCTTTTTATTGAGACTATCTTTTCTGATATTTTTAAGACTCACTTCTGTTTGATGTTTAAAATGACCAAGTCTTCTATCAATCTTTAAACAGTTATTCAGATGGGACATATAAGGTATTTGCGATATTTTGGAATGGTTAACACTGCTTTTTTTTATGTCCAATTCATACTCAAAACGAAAATCTTTATAAAATGCAGCTGTGTTCGCTTTAAATGAGGCAATCATTGCATTACGCCAGTGTACATCATATAATTTATTTAGCTGGCTATAAGCGTATATTGCTTGATTTTTTCGCCATTCAATTTGAGTGCTCAGATGAATTGGTATATAATAAAACGTGTTCATTGTCAGACTTGTATTTATTGGTACTTGAAGCTGATAACCCATATCTCTGACATCACCATGTAGGTTAGACAAACTCTGTTCATAACTATATTCATAGCTTGTATAGGGTTTATTTTTTAAAATAAGAGTGTAATCTTCTGAATAATGAAACGACTTCTCAAACTCTATTGAAGGGACAATGTTTTTGCTGATACTAATGTAAAGAGCTGTATTATCTAAGAAAGGCTTTAAACTGAACATATCAGAATAAGACTCAAACAGGAATAAATTGTTTAAAACACCGCATTTAACTTGATAGAGTCTATAATTGAATTTAGGAATAGTAAAGAGTTCGAATTCTGATGATAACAATAGATCATATTTACTTTTCTTTTCTGTGTATCCTGAAGAATCTCTTTGTATTTGTTTGGCATATTGAAAACCAGTAGAAATCGATAATGGGAAAAAATCAAAAGGTAAAAAATAAGAATCCGCGCTAATATAGTTATATCGAGTATGTATATCCTTACTGTTAAAAACATGCTGTTTCATATTAAGTTGTGGTTGCAATTTATACCATTTCAGATTTGCACTTTGCCATTTTATTTGCTGATTATAAAGACTCCAGTCATTAGACAGTTTTTGGTATTTTACTTTTAGATTTAAGTTTAACCATTCATTTTTTATATCCTTGTAAGCTAATTTTAATCCGGTATTCCATTTGTTACCCATAGATAAATCTATAAAGGCTACTTTCTCAGATTTATATTCTTCATTAGTAATTAAACGATGATTCAAATAGGGTTGATATTTAATCATATCATCTTTTTTAAAACGATTGAAAGATTCCAGATTTTTATGAATTTCAACAGAATCTGCCGGTTGAGAAGCGGTTCCAATAATTGTTTCGTCTGGAAGTTTAAAGTCGGCTGCATTTAGTAAATAGCTCATACACAGAAGCGCATATATAAAATATTTTTTCATTATCTGCCTCCTGTGATGATTGATTGAAGTTCATTACTTTGTTCAAGTTTTATTTTTTCTTTTATTTGATTAAAGAGCTCTTTTGCCTGGTCAACTTCACCTTTTTCGATAAATATTTTGCAAATATAGTACTCTGAATTCCAACGTAAGTCAGAATACTCGGTGAATACATATCTGATTCTGAAGAAGTCTTTCATCGCATTATCATAATCTTTTTTGTTAAAGGAAATAACTGCTTTCGAAAACAATGTTTTAACGCGGATTAATGGATTATCGCTTTTTTCAAGAGAATTGATAGTTTCAATGGCATTATCAAATTGATTGTCTTTAATATATTTGTCTATAAGGATTAATTTTGCCAGTTCCTGATAGTAGGAGTTAGCAAACGACATGAATGTTTGGTAATATTTATCAAAATCTTTATCATTTGCTACCATTTGTTTTTCAAGTAAAACCAGCCAGAAGTTTTCTTGTTTTGATGCATCTGCTGCTTTCTTGTACCGTTTCATAGCGCCAAGTGTATCTTGTTGAGCCCATTTGATGTTTCCCCATTCATGAAAAATCTGAGGGTCATTGTTTTTTACAACTAGTTGAACATATATTCTATCAGCATTTTCAAACTGTTTTAACCAGATATAGTTATTTGCAAGAAGTATCTGGAATTTTTCTTCCTTTTCCATTTCAGGATATTGTTTAAACAATTGCTGTATGGAAGAGATTGATGCACTGTATTCTTCCTGATCATACTCAAACCTGATCTTGTATTCATACAAGGTTATTTTAAGATTTTTATCTGTTGATTTTCTGATTTTTTCATTTATCCATTTGATAAATTCTTTTTTATTATTTTGTTGACGATAACTCCATTGAATGCCTTGAACAGCACTTTCAATAATACTGGAAGGGTATTGAATATCAACCATTTTTTCCCAAGTGCTAATTGCATCAGGATAATTAGCCAGGTTGAACTGAGAGTTGGCAATTCCACTTAATGCTTTATAAACTTCTTTGCTTTGAGGATGTTCACTTAAGTATTGTTGATAAAGTTCAAGAGATTGAAGATAGTTTTCAGCATTATATGCTGCACTGGCTGCTGCAAGGGTATATTTACCAGGAGCTGTAGATTGTTCTGATAATTGTTTATAAATTTTCGTCGCTTCATCATAACGTTTTAGTCTGTATAATGTCCAGGCTTGTCTGGACCACAAATGTTCAAGAGAAACCTGATCCGGTACATTTTTTTCTGCTTTCATAAAGAAATTAAGTGCATCAGTAAATGACTTTTCAGCAAATGCAATGATACCTCTTAGCAGGTTTTTATCAAATAGATAATCTGGTTCATCTGGAACATTTACAATAATTTCTTTTGCTTTCTGATAATTTTTCAAAGCATATTCAATGTAACTGAGTCTGAGATACAGCACACCCTGATCGGTATTACCTTGTAATGCCTGTTCAAAAAAAGTCTTTGCACGATTATAATGATTTTTTGAAAGTTCATTTTCTCCCAGATAGTACAAACTCATTCCCTTTTTGGATGATTCAGGATATTTTTCGGTTATTTCCTTAAAAAAGAATGCTGCACTGTCTTGTTGAGATGACTGATAAAGAGATAAGGCAAGTTTAAAAATGACTTCATCCATCAAAGCTGAATGAGCAAATTGATTACGAAAATGGGTTGCAATTTCAATTGTTTCCTGTTTTTTGTTGAGAAAAAACAACGCTTCACATTTCAGGAACAATGCTTTTTCTTCAAAGTCTTTTTGGTTCTGAGATTGAGATGGATGACCAGAACCAAACTCAAGAGCTTGGTTAGCATGAGATAGGGCATCTATATAATTTCTATTTTTGTATAGATTAAAAGCGATTTGATAATGAATATCTCCTACCCATTTTTGATTGGGGTATTTGATCAGGTAATCATTTAACTTTTCTACTGCTTGATTGATGTCATTCTGAGACATGATTTGTATGCTTTGAAAAAGACTGATACTCTTAATATCAGAATCTTGGCTGTTTTCGATCAGTTGATTAAGTATGTCAAGTCCTTCTGCAAATTGATGTAACTTTATAAAAGCCAATGCTTTGAAATATTTAGATTTATCAGTTTCGCCTGGTATATGGTTGAGAAAATCAACAGCCTTTTCAGGTTTATTGATTTCTATCAAGGCATTTGCATATTGATATGCAAGAAATTCTTCTTGATTATTTAGTTTTTGAAATGGAGGAATGACTTGTGTTTTAAAATAATTATCCAGAATTGTGTAAATGGATTGCCAGTCCTTTTGTTGTTCATAATAATGGATATATAGAGTGATCGTATAATTTTTTTCATCTTTGCTTAATGAATCAGCCATAATACTTTGATACAGTGTATCAGCTGTGTTTTTTTGATTATTTTTCAAATATAGGTTTAAAAGTTTGATATTTCCCTGAATTTTTGCATTATGATTTTTTCCCTGATTATAGTAATTTTCAGCTTGTTTGTTATTATTTTTACGTAATTGTATATCCCCTAGAATAAAATAGATTTGAGATATCTCAGGATGATTCGGAAATTTTTGTATGAATTCATTTGCATTAATCAATAAATCTGTCTCGGAGAATTTGATTAATTGGGTATGTTCAGAGTTACCTACTTGAAGTGCAGAGGTGTTTTCTTCATTAATACTATACCAGGTATTTGTTATGTTTAAAAGTAACCATTGCGCTTCTTGAGATGGTTTAAGATTTCGTTGATTTATTGAATTAACTAAAAGGTCTGCATAATGATGATTTTTTTTCTCCATTTGAATGAATGCCATATTCAATGTAATTTCGTCAGTTAAAGTACTTTGAGGATATTTTTTTTTAAACTGATTACATTCATCCCATGCCATATCAAAGTGTTTGTTTTGAATCAGGGCTTTTATAAAAAACAGATCTTCTTTTTCTGTAGCAGGTAAATTGTAAATAATTATCATCAACAAGATTACGAACACTTTTTTCATAGAACACCTCATATTATCGTTTTAACCATTATATTAACTCATCTTATTTCGTCAATTACAAAAAATCAAAAAAAAAGGGAGGTACATAAGTACCTCCCAATTGAATTAATGATTGTTTATTTAAGTAATAAAGCCTTTTTTATTGAGGAATGAGTATTGGTATTTAATCTGATAAAGTAAATTCCTGAACCTACAGATTTTTTACTTTCATTCTGACCATTCCATTGAACAGTATAGTGACCTTTATTCATTCTTTCGTTTTTAAGTTGTTTCACAAGCTGACCTTTAATATTGTAAACAGAAAGTTTTACATGAGTATTTTCAGGGATACTGAATGCAATATTGGTAACGGGGTTAAATGGATTTGGATAATTCTGACCTAATGCAAATTGAACGGGTTGTTCAGGAGTGTCTTCACCTGAAACTAAGTTTGGATCTACATAAAGAACATTTGATGAATCACTTACACCAATTGTATAGTGAGCTCTAACATAATAACGATATCTCAATGCAGGGTTCAGAATTTCACTATAAATTGCCTCAGTTGTAGTAGCTAAGTAATCAAAATTACCTGAATTTACTTGTCTGTATATATCAAAGCCAGTAATAATGAGAGGACTGTTCTGTGGTAAATTGTGATTCCAGTGTAAAGTAACAGTATGATTTTGTGTATTCATTTGTGCTGATAAATTTTGTGGATTACTCATATAATTCAACTGATAATCGATATCGTTAACAACCTGACCGGAAGTTAATGTAATGCTGTTCTGATTGTTAGATATTGTGTAAGGTGCTGCTGCAGTGAGAGATGAGTATGTACCTGGTATTAAATACAGTTCGTAATAACCTAATGAATCAGGTACTGAGGAGTATTCATTTGCTTTTACTGTTATCTGTTTGAGGTCATAATCAGGCATATCGATTTCAACATGACCGGTCATCATTGCTGTATTACCAATTGCTGTTTGAACAGTTACGTCATCTATGTACCATTCATTAATGTTACCTGCGGGACCATCAATGAAGAAACAAACCTGGAAATTAGGTTTATTTAGATCATTATTGTTAATAGGGATGTTTTTTGTTTCAGCTTCAACAGATCCGGTTAATGTTTCTGACCAAACTACATGCCATGGGCTGTACATAGCACTGGTAGCTACACCAATAGTAGTTCCTGGAGCATTCACATTAATCTTCTGTTTAAAACTTAAAACTATACTAGAAATATCTGAAGTATCCATTGTTGTAGAAACCAAACGGGTTAATCCGTTAAAAGCAGGTGTTCCAGAGAATTTAACTTCAGGCGCTAAACCTCCAGCCAAGTTAGTTTGTGATAGAGACCAGTTGTTTGAATATTGTTGAATTGTCCATCCAGCTGGTAACCAGTTATTGAAAGTTTCTTGTAACAATGCGCCACTTTGATTAACGCCTAACATAATGTCAAAATTTAAGTCTGGAGCATTATCAGAAGTTACTAGTGTATGGATAGGGATGGATATTTGTTCTGTAATATTTGAAGTAAGTTGGAACTCAAAAACATTCTGATATGACGAATTGGCCATCATAAATGGAATTTGAGAAGTATTCTGTGTGATTGTAATATGAGGATCAGAACTAGTGATAGTAACATTTGCATTATTGATATTTAGATTAGTCGAATTAATCAGATTGACGATCAATTTAGCCTGCTCACCAGATTCGAGGATTCCGTTACCATTACCTGCTAAATCATTAATTAAATATGAACGATAACTGACAGAAGGACGAGATACATTAAATGAGAACGAACGTATCCACTGGCCTTCTTCACAGTTCACTTCAGCAACAATATTGATATTCGAGTTATTTGGGCAATCAGGCGAAACGTTCAGTGTAAAATATGCTGTATTTGTTGCATTTTGTGAAGGGCTGATATTAACGTATGATGCTGTTGGATTAACAAATGTAATGTAAGGATTGGCAGTCATTAATGTAACACTCACATCATGAGCAGTTGTCAAGCCAACATTCATTAATGGCAACCCGATATTTACTGTCTCTCCGGATTCAACAACATGATTTCCATTTTGATCATGAATAACAGCTGCATTTGCAACTATATATGGTGCTTCATTGAGGAAGAATGGATGAGTAAAATATAAGGCCATATTAGATTCTAATTCAGCTGCACCAGGAGCATACTGGTTATTGTATGTATAGGTAACGCCACGAGTCGCTGTATGATCTTGAATACCACAGCTGATATAATTGTTAGGGGCTGTTTCAGTACCCTGAGAACCTGGATGGAAGTTTAAATACTGGAATTTAAATGGCCCGTCGCCTAATGGAGTAGCAAACTGAACAGGATTATAAAGGATTACCTGGAAAGTAACTGATTGATTATCACTCAGAGTAACCATATTATTCCATTGAATGATATAGATATGTTCCTGTGAATTGTAATAAGTATAAACACCGCTATTGGTTCCTGATTTTTTCAGATCATTCCAGTATGGAGCAATCATTGGTCTTGGAGCTAAAGGACCAGGTAAAGGTAGATTTCTGAAGTTTGCTTGTTCTGTTGCTCCCAGACTTAACCAACCGTTAGAAGAAACAGACACCTGTGTATAAGTTTCGCCATACATGATAAATGGGAAAGGTAAATCAACAGTCGTTACTTTATCATTATTTTCGCCGGTATCATTTAAATCTAACGCAGTACCGATAGAGCTGATTTCAATCCAGTTAAAAGTAGGTGCATCTTCATATCCAGTATCAGTTATATCATATACAACATAGCCATACTCGTCTGGAGGAACAGGATCTGTCGTTTGAATACTTCCTACTTGTATCCATACATCTTCAGTTTCTTCATATCCTTCAGAATTGTTAAACATGATTTCTGCTTTGAGTTTGACTCCAGGATAAATACCTGTTAATGCTTGTACTGTAAAAGGATCGCCCTGATTGTTAACAATCATTCCGTTGTTAATAGAACCAAAGGTACCTAAAGAATCAATCACTTCTAAAAATAAGCTCTTGCTTCTTAAAACAGCATTGACTGAGTTTACAGGAATCGTTCCATTATTTTTGATACTAAAGTGAATATTACTTGGAGTTCCAATTGTTACAACACCACTTGTATTAGCGACAGTCATAGATTGAACATCCAAATCAGCTGCTTTAACAGTTTCAAAAATCATTGATGTCCATGTATCACTTCCGGTTTGAACCAGTAAAGCAAAATTAAGAGGCATACCATTAACATAATCTTCCGCTACGTTAAAGGTAAATTCATCGGTTAAGTTTACAATAGATCCTGCATTGATACTTGCAATTGTAGCAGTTGAATCAGAAATAGTAATATATGGATTATTGGTACGTAGTTTAAGATTTAAAGCAGATTGAGCTGAGTTTGTATAATTTTTAATATTCATACTGAACTTAATGGTTTCTCCTGGGTTAATCTGCTGATTATTATTACCATTAGGAGTATCAGAGATAACATAATCAGTTAATGAAACGCTTGTCGCAGTATCTTGTTGAATGTATTGCATTTTTGATATATAATCAGGATGAGATACCACTAAAGTTAGTTGATTTTCTAACTCAGCAGGAATGGAAAGGGTTGCCACACCATTTTCATCTGTAATACAAAAAGAAATTGGGTTATTGGTTTGAGTAATAGAAACCCAAGCGTTTTTAACTGGTTGGTTATCAGAATCTCTAACGATAATACTGACATTATTTGTACCAACAGGAACAGAAGCAGGGTACTGAATATTAAATACTTTTGGGACAGTTCTGTAAATATTGACAGTAGGATCGCCCATTAGATTCAACCATTGAGAGAACGTTTTAGCAGCGTCCAATTCGGACAGACCATAAACATGATGTATATAATGTTTTGCATAAAGCATTGCACCACCCATAGTGGTGATATCCTTCTTATACATAGCATGAAATATACCGCCCATCAAAGAATTATTGTAGGCAGTATGAGTACCCGAAGTAGAGAGACCAACAGAGGTTATCGCACCTTTAGGTTCAGTTGCTGTACCAGCACGAGTTATACTCTCAATCATACTGGATCCTGAAAATCCACCTGTACTGCAAGTTAAGAAGACAGCATTGAACAATTTTTTAACGTTAGTAAGACTATTTACTTCTGAATCGTCAAATCCACTCATACCAATCCATCCACGATAATTGAAAGTCAAAACTCCTGTATTTAATTTTGCAACCATTGATGCAGGTGAGGGATCTGCACCATACAATTCTAAGAAATTATGAGCAGGATCATATTCTGATTTTAAGCCTTTAACGTATTTATTCATGATCACACAAGAATATCCAGATGGAGAAGTATCCCCAACGAGTAAATTCTCATTCATCCAATCAGTTCCTTCAGAAGTGGGTGCTCTTTCATAATATAAGATTTTTGAGACCATCACCTGAAAATCTGTTACACTTGAAATTGACATACGACCAATGATTGCATCACCGTAAAAATCATCGCCTTCCAGGAAAGTATATTGGTAATCTCCAGCGCCACCATAATGTTGAAATCCTCCGTAAGCAATATTATAAGTTGGTATTTGGTAACCAGCGCCTGCAGTTGCATCTCCTATCAGCATAATGTATTCTGGTTTATTTTCCCAGGTATCGTAGGCATTTTGAATATAGTTTTTTATAGATGTTGTTGTTGAACCAACATCTGTTCCTGTTGCAGTTACAACATTGAACCCTTTTTGTTTTTTCCAGTTTACCAGTTTATTTAACTCGGTTAAATACGCAGCAGTCGTATTGGTTGGGTATATAATGAGCAAAGTAGGTTGTTGATAAATAACATAATCAGAACGAATCTGATCGTAATTGGCAATTGATGCGCTATAAATTGGTTCAAAAGCGCGTGAAATTTTTGAATTAAGCTGATACTGAACATCTCCAGTTCTGGAACTGTGTTCAATGACCAGTTTAATTTCTTTATTAATTTCAAGTGTTTTGCTTTTTGCGTTGTATATAAAAGGTTGCACTAATACATTAACAACCGCATAATCTCTTATCGCAAAAACCTCAGAAATCTGACTGATTTGGGCAGGATAATGGCTATTGTTCTCATAAAATTTGTTGTCAAGGATAAACGCTTTTCTGTTATCTTCATCACCTTGAGAAGGATATAACAACACATTATTTTGGCTTTCTTTTTTTAAAACCGACTGTGAAAGTAACTGAACCTGACTGTCTTTAGGTACAGCGATATTTACATTAAAAACTGGAATCTCAGGTAAGCCTTCTTTTGTTGTTTTTTCAATATTATTCATATTAATTCTTGAAAAAACCTGATTTGCCTGAGAAATGCTTTCGAGATGATACTCTGGTAACTCAAAAATGATTTCTGTACTGTGATGATTTCTGGTATTTACTTTAAATGCAGAAGCCGATAAGTTTACACTATCCGCATATAAATGAACCAAAGAAATCAGTACTAAAATCAAACTGATTTTTAACATAAGTCTTTTCATACATTCCCCTTTGCTTTTTTTTAACATCTATTAGCTCTTTTATTTGCAAAATCAATTCCAAATTTTTCATTATTGACAGTAGGCATATAAAAGAAATTATGAATCTGTTTTTTGAATTAATCATTGATTAAGGCGAAAATTAAGCCTTTCTCATTGCAGATGATTTCATTTTTTTTGTATTTTTTAATGAGTTGTTTCATAATCAATAATCCTGGTAATATGATATCTCGATGAGAGTGGGGAAGGTAAGTGTTATTGATTACTAAATCCTGATATGCTTCTGAATTGGTAACTGGCTCTGAAAAGACAAATATTAGATAATCTAATTCTTTTTCAGTCAGTTTATTAAGATGAATTTTAGAAAAGTGGTAGGATTTGATTTTTTGACTTAAACGAATTGCAGAACTAATTGTGCCACCTATACCAATTATCTTTTCTGGTTTGAAATCATCCAAAGCAGAAACAACTTCACTCAAATAATGATTACAGGCTTTATAACTGAAATATTCATGACTATCTGTGAATTTGTTTGTTAGTATCAGAGCCCCGAAATCAAGGCTAATTGTTTTTTTTTCAAGTTCGTCTTTAACATAAACCAGTTCAGTACTTCCTCCACCCAGATTAAAAATGAGCATGTTTTCAATCTGATTAAAATCGGAAAGTGCTGCATGATAACTCAGGCAGGCCTCTTCTTCCTGACTGAGAATCCTGATTGAAATTCCTGTCTTCTGAAATACTTCCTCCAGCATTTGGATGGCATTTAGCGCTTTTCTGAAAGCCATGGTACCTACAGCGACATATTCTATGTCCTTATACATTGAAAATTGTGTTTTTATCTCAGAAATGCACTGACATGTTTTATTCATTTTTTCCTGAGTAAATTGTCGAGTGTCTAAAATATGATCGCCTATTCTGTTTGTTATAGTGCCGTGATCAATGATTTCGTATGATTTGTCTTTTTTGTTTACACATAGATATTTGATTGAATTACTACCAATATCAATAATCGTTTTTATCAAGATTACTCATTTCATTTTTCAATAGATTTTTTAATTATCATGACTTTCATCATGGGTTAATACAAAGAACCAGTTGTTACTTTCAGCAGTTACTGTGCCTTTAAGGTATGTGCCGTAAATGTTTAAAATTTTAAGTCCTGACAGTTTGGCCAGATCATTCATATCTTCAGGATCAACTCTTTTAAGCGCTAAATGATGTATAAATTCTTCAAATTCATTGCCATTTACTGTTTTTTCTCTGTATTTTATAATATACTTATCTGTCCAATACTGGATCTTCTGTACAGAATCTACCTGATAGGATGTTAACATGGTTATATCAGCATTCAGAGCTGAATGATAATGATGATAAATCGGTGTTAACACATTAAGAGATTCAGTTAAAGCGGTACAAGGAGAAATATCAATGAGAATTTGCCCATCTTCTTTAAGATGTTTTTTAAACACTTTTAAAGCTTTAATCTGCATGTTTTTATCTAATAAATACTGAAAGGTGGAATAACTAACGATTATTGTATCAAACTGCTTATTCAAACATAAGTCTGTCATCTCAGATAACACAGTTTCAAGGTTATTTGTATTGTAAAGCTGATCGTGTAGTTTATTTAAAAATGCTGATGCATTGTCAACAGCAGTTACACTATCAGCACATTTCACCAGTTCCTTTGTAATTCTTCCAGTTCCACATCCTATTTCAAGTATATTTCCTTTTTTTTCGTGAATCATTGACTGGTAAAACTCAACATCATGTTTCTGTTCATCACACATAAAGTCAAATTCCCAGTCATAGAGATTCACAAATTCATTCCAGTTATACAAATCTTTCATCACTAACAGCTGATGTATTCGCTTAATAATTGTAAAGTTGCATATAATGCATCAGAGTGTGTTCTTTCATAGCCATGAGAAGCAAAAACACCTGGTCCTATCAAACCATGTCTTATATCATATCCTGCGTTTAAGGTGGCTTCTACATCTGAGCCATAGCGTGGATAAATATCAATGGCATGAGCAATATTTTTTTCTTCAGCAATTTGAATCAAACGGCCAGTTAAATGATAATGATAAGGTCCACCTGAATCTTTTGCGCATATAGAGACTTTATACTCATCACATGATAAATCATCTCCTAAAGCACCCATATCAACAGATATCATTTCTGTTGTATCTTCGGGAATACCAGCAGCACCGCCATGACCAACTTCCTCATAGGTTGTAAACAAGATATACACTTTTCGATTTAAGGAAATCTGGTTTTCTTTTATCCATTCTGCTAATGTAATAAGAATGCCAGCGCTGGCTTTATCATCCAGATGACGGCTTTTTACAAAACCTGATTCAGTTAAAATTGTTCTTGGATTGATTGATATAAAATCACCAACCCGAATTCCTAATTTTTCAACATCTTCCTTTGATTTAACGACCTCATCGAGTATCAGCTCAACAGTAGTGTCGTTTCGTGTTGTTGAGCCTACATTGTCATATACATGAACGGATGGGGTTGTCAGATAAAAAGTGCCTCCAATAGATTTCCCTGAGCGGGTATGAACGAGGCAGGTTTCATTTTCAATATTGTTCTCAGGATAACCTCCAATTTTTGTAAAACGGATAGCTCCATTCCCTTTTATCGATCTGACCATAGCCCCTAAAGTGTCAACATGAGCGGCTAAAACCAAGGGATTACCTTCTCCACCTAAACAGGCAATAACTGAGCCTTTATGGCTTTGATAAGGCTCAAATCCAAGTTTTTGAAGGCGTTCCATTAAATTTTCACAAATCGTATCGGTAAATCCCGTTGGACTTGGAATTTGGCATAATCTTACTACTTCTTCAGCGCATCGTTTCTGATAACTTTTGTCACAAATCATTATATCCTCTTTTCTTATTGCATCCTTATTGCTTCCTTATTGCTTTCTTATGAGTGAAGCGTATAATTGTAATCTTTTTTTGTCAAATGATTCAATTAAAATTGAACCCATTCAGAGCTAATAAGTTTGTTCTGAATAATCCAAAAAATTTTCTTTAGCCTTTGTAAACCGATTGGCAAAATCATAATGCATCAGGTAAAAATATGAAGGATTTGCTGAAGTTTCAATGAGACAATTTTCATCATCATAAACCCAGGTTTTTAAAACATAATTTTGACCTGATTTTAACTCAATATCTAATTTCAAAATTTGTCGGTTGGTGAATTTATTTCTGTTTTCTGCTGTGTTTTCAAATGTTGTAACAGACTGAAGATTTTGTAAAATGTTTAGGATCTTAAACAGGCTTCTGTTACTTGTAAAGACATTAAAACTGTCTGTTTCACTCTTATAATACCATGATTTTTCACGATTTTCCAGCCTGTAAACATTATTCCCTGCGTTTACAGATATTCGTTTTATTGAATCTGATTTAATTGGAATAATCACAGGATCTTTCCACATTTGAACACTTGGGAAAATATATTCTGATAAATTTCTGTCCAGTTCGTAAATCAGATCTGAATCAGCAAATCTCAGACTGCTATAAGTATAAAAACTACTGAGTCCTAAATAGAAATCACTGACAAGCTGTTGATTTTTATCAAGCAGGCGAATACGGATACCAGTCTCAGGGCTAACCTGATAGTCATCTTGTTTTTTAAAATCATCACTGAGTATTTTTTTTGACCTTTTTGCTTTTAACACCTGATGAAAAATATCACTGACTTTCTGGGGATTTGCTGGAAATCCATTGCTTTCTGAAAGTATCCATTTTTCATTGATTTTTTCGATGAGAACAGTATCAATGACTGAGCTGATTTCAATATGATATACCTGCAAAGAATCAACATCAAAGACGTTCATGTTTTTAACCACAGGTTGCTGAAAATGAAAATAAAGTACAATTAATAATAAAATTAACACAAATCCCAGCATCATCATTGTTTTCTTTGACATTTCTTAATCCTTTCTTATTTTAGTTTAACATACAGTCAAATGGATTCCTGTATCATTTATTATGCTTGAAAATGTTTTTTTATTCTCTTAATTTGTCTGATTTTACGGATATAAAATAGTATTGCAATCAGGATTATAATTAAAACGGGTATTACAAAATTTGATATTTTTATCCAGAATCTTTGTTTTTCACTTGTTTTTTTTAAAGGAGAATAATTGACTGTTCTGGAACGCATTTCTATCATTGCCGCATTTCCACATAGATAATCAACAGTATTTAAAACAAATTCTGCATTTCCTTTTACATTAGACAGAATATTATTATCAGCAAGGCTATTAGAAGCAACTAACAGGATTTTTGCATTTTCTGTTTGATCAAGGTATTTGTCATGACGCATACTTTTATTTTGAAAGTAACTATTCATTTTCCCTTCGTAAAGACCTGCAATTACTTTGGATTCCATTGTAAATGCAGCAGCTATAGATTTATCCTGAAACTGTTGATATCCGGTATTAATTTCTTTTCCCATGAATTCATAACTTGACATGGATGACATCAAGAGGGGGGTAAATCGAATATTCTTATTTTGTTTATAATATAACTCTGATGCAAACAAACTTTGAACCATTCCAATATGTCGTGTTATGAAGTGGTTTTTATTATGATTTTGTAAAACTGGGAAGAAGGGATAATCAAAAGAAACCGGAACGGTATATTGACCTTGTTGTCTGTATTTTGATATCTGATAACAATATGCATCAAGCACCAGATTGGGCTTAATATACAACGATTGATCAAAAAGGTATTTAATTACGTTAGAATTAATTAATACCGCCTGGTCGTTATTGATGTCAGAGATGTATCTGTCTTGAAACCAAAGAACAGGTTTTCCTCTCATAATAAACTGGTCGAGTAAATAAAGCTGTACCTGCTCCAGAGAATCTCTTATTCCACTAACAATGAGCAAATCGGTTTCATCTGGCAAAGGATAGTATAAATCAGTACGGTCAATCGTGTAATTGTTCGATATTAGCTGGCCAATCGCTTGAAAATTGGGATCATCAGGTAAATCTTCAAACGATTTACTTTCTTCAAAAGAGATGGGAGTAAAGTATGCAATCTTCTTTTCTTCAGGAAATACCAGTCGTTTAATTGCACTTGAGATTTGGTATTCAAGTCCGTCTGTTGAAGAGATGATACCGAGTTTTTCGTATCTTCCTTTGTAAGTCATTACCATTCCAATATAAATATCCCGATACTCCATTTTATCTTTTTCCATTACTTGAATGGTAATGGAAGGGATACCACTGTCAGCTGCTTCCTTTTTAAATTTTTTATCATCGTTGGCATTTACAAATTCAAAGTATATTTTTGATCTGGAATAATTTTGGTATTCACTGAGTAAATCTTTAACATAGTTCTTGATCGTTAGTATTTCTGAGGGGAGATTTGATGAAAAAAACAGCTTGATTCGTATCTCTTCCTTTGGTTTTTTGATGAGTTCACGTGTTGAACGACTTAACGTATAAGATTTGTTTTTGGTTAAATCTATGCGGTAAAATAAATAAACAGAAAGGATATTGATGAGAATGATAATCAGAATTGTCATCATTCTTTGTATATTTTTATCAGTATTTTGATGCGTTTTCATGGCTACCTCAGTTACTTCTTTTACTATTCATATATTCTGATGATAAAAACAGGAATAGAGTGATTAAACTGAAAAAATAGATAAACACTCGTGAGTCTAAAACGCCTTTACTTAAACTGGCATATTGCCAGGTGATACTGAGATACTGAAATAAAGGCAGGATAAATCGAGGAATATAAATCAGTGCATATTCAAGTGAAAAAAGTATCAGACATATCATGAATGAGATGATAAATGCAGTGATCTGATTATTGCTGAGTGTAGAACAGAATAAAGAGATTGAGGCATATACTGCTCCACTCAAAAACAATCCAAGATAAGTACAAAAGATAACGCCATAATCAATATTTTGGCCTACTATGAGGAGTGTAAGAAAATGAGGCAGAGTGAGTAGGAGGCTCAGTAAAATGACCGTTAAAATGTAAATATATTTGCCAAGGATAATTTCTTTCATCCGAACGGGTAATGTTAACAGTATTTCAATTGTACCCGTATTTCTCTCTCTGGCAATGGCACCCATGCTTATTACAGGTATATAAACCAGCCAAATCAACTGAATACTGTTAAACAATCCGTTTAAGGTTGCTGTTCCTCCTGCAAATAAAGGCATAATAAAAAACCATGTATTGATAAGTATAAAAACTATTAAGCTGATATAAGCTGTTGGTGTTTTAAAAAAAGACAAAAGCTCCCGTTTTGATATTAAAAGAATATTTCTCATTTATCCGCCTTTTTCCTGTTGCTCTGTTTTGTTTGTTCATTCTGTAGTTCAGATCTATTCTCTCGGGTGAGCTGATGAAATACATCTTCAAGAGAATAAGTGTGTGCTTTTAACTCAATGACTGTTGCGTTCATACTACTTAGATATTTTGATAATTCCAGACGAAAATCATTACTTTGTTGTATTTCGCAGGATATTCGGATTGTGTGTTCTCCAATCTCAAAAAGTTTGATTTGAAGAGAAGGAAACTGTCTTAATAAATCATTTTGACTTAGGGATATTCGGGTAATCTCCATCTCAATGGATTGTCTGTTTTGTAATCCTTTAAGTAGTTCTGCTTTAGGGGAATCTGCAACTATTTTTCCCTGATGAATAATAACAATCCGGTCACAGATTGCCTGAACTTCCTGTAAAATATGACTGGAGATTATTACGGTTTTTTCCTTACCTAACTCTCTTATTAAAGAACGGATTTCAATGATCTGATTTGGGTCCAGACCGTTAGTTGGTTCATCAAGGATTAACACAGGAGGCTGATGGATGATCGCCTGAGCAAGTCCTACACGTTGTTTGTAACCCTTTGAAAGTGTTGAAATTGACTGGCTGAGTCTATCTGTTAAACCACATTTTTGTGATACCTGTTTTAAATTTTCTTCAAATGAGCTCCCTGTGATACCTCTGATTTCAGCAATAAATTTTAAATATTCATAAACACTCAGCTCTGTATAAAGCGGATTTAGCTCAGGCAAATAACCAATCATTTGTTTTAACTTTTCAGGATGGCTGTCATAGCCAAGCTGATTAATACTCAGAGAACCGGAATCTGCTTTATTATAACCAGCAAGTATTTTCAGAGTACTTGATTTTCCAGCTCCATTTGGCCCTAAAAAGCCTGTGATCTCGCCTTCTCTGATTTCAAGGCTGATACCATCAACTGCCTTAATATCACCATAATATTTACAAAGTTCCTTAATTCTTATCATTATCACCTCTTATCTTTAAGTCAATCTTTCAGATTAAAAAAATCTGTCAATTAAAGTCATAATGAACTTAAGCAATTTTTAGTCCAGAAATGGGTTGATTTGTTTTGAATTATACTTTTATATTGATTGTTATGGGTCTTGTTTCCAATATTCAACTTGATAATTTTTCTTTTATTAGTTTTACCAGTTCTTTTGTTTGCAAATCGTTTAGCGGTTGATCTTCTATCAGAAAGAGTTCCTTTTCTTCCTCAATAACAATTTTTGTAATCTTTTCGATTCTGACTTTTTTCTTCATCTGTTTATTTGTCAGACTTGAAAGATAGACAATTCCGCCTAAAACAATAATCCAGTTTGCATAAATCCAGAACAAAAAAATGGGGAAAGAAGCGATAACTCCGTAAAAAACCTGCATACGTGTCATATGGGTGATATACCAGTCAAAACCATTTTTTAGGAACAACCATGCGATAGCAGAATAGATTGCTGATAATGCGATATAACTCGTTTTAAGTCTTTTTGAAGGTACAAAAAAGTAAATAAAAAAGATAAGAATAAACCAGATTATCATTGGTAATAATTTACTGATCAGCAACTTAACAAAGTAATGTTCAAAGATTAAAGAAAAATAAGGTAACGATGACATGGAAAACAAGAGCACTATTGTTAAAAAACCAAAAATGATAGTTCCAAAGAATTTTTGTAAGGTGTTAATGATATTTTTTTGTTCATTAGATTCAATTTTTAAAATCTTATCAAAAGTACTAGAAATAGAGGCAAAAAGAGAATAGGAAGTTATAACAACCATTATAACATTAAATATATTCATTTGAATGGTGTTATTCATCAGTTCATTAACCTGATTGATAATCATATCTGCAGATTCAGGAAGAAATGTTGAAATGATATATTTCTTCAAAACGTCCTGAATATTCAAAAAAGAAATTTCAGGTAATAAAAAGAGAATAAACAATAAAAACGGAACAAAGCCTAAAACTGTTACAAAGGTTAGATTAGAGGCTTCTTTCATTACTTTTTCATGATTTAGTCTTTTTGCAAATATTTTAAAAGACATTATTTTTTTGGAGATTATTTTATAGATAAGCGAGTGCTGTATGAATGATTTTTTTTTCATCTGCATTTACCTTTGTATAAAAATAGAGATTTTGTGATCCATGCAACCTGTATTTGTGTCTTTCGTAAGTGATGTTATTCTGGTCTGTTTTTGGCAAACAGGGTACTGACAGTATGTGAATACTGTATAATTATTATTCATATCTCAGTGCATCGACAGGGTTAAGATTACTGGCTCTTAATGAAGGAAAAATACCAAAAATCAATCCAACACCTACTGATACGAGTAAAGCGATATAAATCATAGACATGTCAACCATAGTGCTGACATTCAGGAATTTCCCCACATATTTTACAATGGATACTCCTGTTATAACACCAATGACACCACCAATAAAAGTGATAACAACAGACTGAATGAGGAATTGAAGAAAAATATCAAATCTTCTGGCACCTACAGCTAATCTAATACCTATTTCCCGAGTGCGTTCCTGAACACTTGCCAGCATGATGTTCATGATGACAATTCCCCCTACCAATAGTGAAATTGAACTGATAAAGAAGAAAATTATTTTAAACATAGCAGCACTTTCCTGCATTTTTTCAGCTTCTTCCTTAGCAGATTCAACGTTAAAAATTGCCTGCCCTCTTCTCAAATTGAATATAATATCTTCTAATTTTTCTTTTAAAACAATGGCCTCTTCAGGAGATTTTGCTTTAATTGTCAGTTCATCAATTGCATCCTTTTGACCAAATTTATTTATCATTGTACTTATGGGTATGACAGATGTCCTGTTCATGTATTCAAAAGGATTGTCTGTAAAAATATTACCGCTGGATTCCATGAAACGATATTTCATTACGCCAATCACAGTCAGTTGCTGGTTTTCAACTGTTACAGTTTTACCAATGGGGTTTTTTGAACCAAAGAGTTCTTCTTTAATAGTGTTTCCTAAAACGATGACATTGTTGCTCTCGTCAATATCAAAGGATTTTATAAATCTTCCTCTGTCAGCAGTCCATTCTTCTACTTTTTCAAAATCTGTAAAAGTACCGACCATTCTGCTAAAGGTATTGTTGGAAGCAAATTTTACTTGAGATCGATTGTAGATGGTCGCATTAAAATAATCAGCTTCAGGAATCAGGTTTTTTATGAGATTTACTTCTTTTAACGTAAAGAATTCTGGTAAATTTAATGGATTTTTTGCTTCCCAGTTTCTTGATACGGTAATTTTAGTTAATCCGCCTCTTTCAGTCATCCATTTCATTGTTTGCTGATTCATCCCATTTACAAGTGACAATATTACAATAATCGACATTGTACCGAGAATGATGCCTAAAATTGTAACTAAACTCCTGAGCTTTCTGGTCCAGAAATCTTGAAATCCGACCTGAATACTTTCACTGAGAGATATGGCCATTTATCACCTCTCCATCTTTCAGTGTGATGGTTCTATCTGCGATTTTAGCAATATGAGGGTCATGTGTTACCATAATGATCGTATTTTTTTCCTGATGTAATTCTTTAAATATCGTCAGAATATCACTTCCTGACTGAGAATCGAGGTTACCGGTAGGTTCATCAGCCAGAATGATAGCTGGGTTGTTTATGACAGCACGGGCAATCGCAACCCTTTGTCTCTGACCACCTGATAATTCTGATGGTTTATGATGCAATCTGTCCCCTAAACCGAGTCTGTCCAGCAGATCAGATGCAATCTTACCTCTTTTTCCTGCATGAATACCAGCGTACATTAAAGGAAGCTCAACGTTTTTTAATATATTGAGATGTGGTAACAAGTTAAACGTTTGAAAAACAAAACCAATTTTGATATTTCTAATCCATGCCAGTTTATTTTTAGAAAATTGACTGACCTCTTCATTATCGAGAAAATATTGACCAGAGGATGGACTGTCCAGACAACCTAAAATGTGCATCAATGTTGATTTTCCTGATCCTGAAGGTCCCATGATAGAGACAAATTCACCTGATTCAATTTGAATGTTTGCTGATTTGAGGGCATGAACATCAACAGAACCCATGTGATATACTTTTTTAATATCTTCTGTTTTAATCACATAATTCATAAATTCCTCCTGGTTTGAATGTTATCTCAGCGTATAAAAGATGCTATAGATGGTCGTTAGTAACGTGGTAGATGTTATGAGAAATATCAAGACAAAATTCTTCTGCGGAAAATTTTTTTAACCAATGTCTTTGATTAACTTCAGAATGAAAAGAAAAGAAATTTTCAGGAGTAAAATCAAGATTGGTTAAGATATTCAAACTGCTGTCTTGATTTAACTCAGATTCAAATCTGTTTTGCCAATTGTTTAAAGATTCAACTGTACAGTTATTATTGATATAAATACCCTTCAAATGGGAGTATTTTAACAAATCTGAAAGCTCTGGCATTGTGTCATTTCTCCAGTGAAACAGTTGGCGGGTATTATGCTTTTTATAGCATAAAATGGACTGACTGCTGATGATGGTTAGCCAGTATGAGCAATTTACTTTTACCGGACTGGAATATTCCATATCATTATCCAGAAAAGAAGGTTTGGCATGAGCACTAAAATTTTCAACAATTTCTTCTAAATGATTGAGTTTTGGTTCAAAAAATATAATCTCAAAGGGCGTAAATGGGTTATTCTGAGTAAATGTCTGTATGACCAGTTTAATAAATCTGATATTCTGAACTGAATTGTCAAAAATAACCTGATATGGAGCACACAGATTGTTTGACAGCTGAATCACAGTCTCTTCACTACATTCACCAGAAAAATGTACTTTTGAAAAGGGTTTGTCTGTTTTAGTTGGAATTGATTTTAATGCCAAATCAGCACAAGGAGCAGGGAAGAGGTTGATGTTTAGTTTTTTTTCTGCATAACGAAAACTATTAAAGATATCTTCCCATTCAAACGATTCTGTTTTTTGAACATAATAGGGTGGTTGCTGTTGATATTCAAGATGGTGATATGAGGCTGTTTTACGGTAGTGAGTTCCTGGTAAAACTGAGAGAGCAAACACTTGCATATTTTCGTCAATTTCATTATCATAAACAAAATCAACTGAATCTCTAAAACATGCTGGATTGTCTCCAGGGAGACCTGCAATCAAATCTACCTTTGGTACGATATCAAAGTATTGCATCGCCTTACAACCTTCCAGAAATGCTTTTAAATCAGATGGCCTTTTCATGATTTCCAGAGCTTTAGGATTTGTTGACTGTAATCCAACTTCAAACTCCTTAAATCCAGCTTTTGCAAACAATTCAGCCCATTCAAAATTTACGGACTCGGCTCTGATTTCACTATAAAAGGAAAGTTTGTTATTTTTATTTATCTCAATAATTTTAGATATCAGGTGTTTCAGGTTTTGACGGGTATTTAACGAAGGATCCATTAAATAGACTTGATTGATATCAGGACTATCCCATGCGTACTGAATGGCTTTAAGGACATCGTCTTCTTTAAACTGAATAACTTTATCACGTGATTTATTATAATAACAAAATCCACATTCGTATGGGCAGCCTCTTTGAGTCTCTAAAAACATGGTCTTTTCAATAAAATTCTCAAAACTGTTATCCAGATAAGGAGAATATAAGGTTTTCTCTATCGACACAGGATATGTCTCAGTGGCAGTTAGCTGGCTCATTAAATGACAAAATGAGACTTCACCTTCTCCATATAGGATATAATTAAAAGGATGATTTATCAGTAGATAATTATCTTTGGTAATCTCTGGTCCGCCTGCGATTGAAATAAAAGAAAATCTCTTTTTTAATTCATTATGAAGGTAAATGCTTCTACTGATATTCCAGCAATAGATTGTGAAACCAATAAAATCAGGCTTTATTTTCTCAATATAACTGATAAGAGCTGAATCGCTGTACCATGTACTGATACTCTCAGGAAGAATCTCCGTTTTTAAACCTGTGTTGAGTTTTAAGACTTGCTTGAGGTAAGCCCCAGCAAGCGGTATATTTCCTGATTGTTTAGGAAAGTTTAACTGAGGAACAGGCAATTGTATCAATAACAGTGTTTTCATTTAAGAATATTGTATGAGAAGAAGAGCATTTCAGCGTCTTTAGTTATGTGAGAATTTTTATTTTTAAGTCTTTTTAAATCAGCATTTGCTTTGCGTTTATTCTTCAATAAAAGATTGATGCGAATTCGGTCATAAATTAAAAAATCAAAATCAGGAAAATCTTTGATGCCTTGATCCAAAATCTCCAAAGCTTGTTGAACTTTTCCAATTTCAAACGCTGTTAATGCGAAAAAATGGGATAACACATCGGTATAATAATTTTTTTCTTTGGCTTTTAAAAATTCTGAATAAGCAGCAATATAATTCTTTTTACCATAATAATACTGTCCGACAAGATAATTGAATTCTGGGTGTTCTCCAATTCTGCTTCGCATAGGTTCAACGTAATTTTGCAATCTTTCAAAATCTTCTGCCATCAGCAGATTTTCAAAGCTGAGTACATATACTGCATCTATATCAGCTTTTTTTTCTATCAGTAAATCCAGGCATTCCTGAGCCTTATCGTATTTTCCCAAGGTATTGTAAGCAACTGCTTTGTTAAAAATAGCCTCAGGTATGAAATTTTTTATTCCATTGTAGGTCTGTATCGCTTTAGCATGTTTTTTTTGTGAAACATAGCAATTACCCAGTTTAAAAATAAAATGTTCATTTTTCGTATCTAAACGGATTGCTTCTTTTAAATATTTGATTGCTTTGTTAAATTCATTTTTTGAAATGAAAATTTCAGCAAGTTCTGCATGTAGAATTGCTTCTTCAGGATTTTCTTCTATTGCATTTTCTAATACATTAACAGCCAGTATCCAGTTTCTGCTTGCAAGATACTTGGCTTGTGCGATATAATTAAATATTGTTCCCATAAAATAAGTCTTCCAGTGTTTTTCTGATTAGTTCATAATCTAAAGATTGAAAAATTATTTCTCTGGCTTTAGATGAGTTAATTAAGCCTTTCGTATAATGAGCCAGATGTGAACGGATTTGAAACAGTTTTTTGGGTTCATCTGAATGATAGATAAGATCTAAATGCTTTAGTACTATAGGTAATCTGTCCAGAGGGTTTAATGTATGGATGTTTTGATTATTGAGAACCTGTTTTACATAGTAAAAAATCCATGGATTACCAATGGCACCTCTTCCAATCATGAGTGAATCGCAATTGGTTTGTTCAAGCATTGCGATCGCATCTTCAGGGCTATTAATATCACCATTTCCTATTACAGGGACTTTAACGACATCTTTTACCTGACGAATAATATCCCAGTTACTTTTCCCTGTAAAAAGCTGGCTTCTGGTTCGGGGATGAACTGCAATTACATCAGCTCCTGCCTGCTCAGCCATTATTGCAAATTCAACACCGTTTATTGATTCAAGATCCCATCCGGCACGTATCTTAACAGTTAAAGGGATATTATACCTGATGCACACTGATTTTACAGCTTTAATGATATCTTCTGCCAATTTTGGTTCTCGCATCAGTGCAGAACCCGCTTTTCGTTTGACAACTTTTTTAACAGGACAGCCCATATTGATATCCAGAAAGTCAGGTATGGATACGGCTAATGGATCGTTTCTGAGGTCTTCAGTCAGTGATTTTGGAGTTTGTCTGTCCTTAATTTCTTCTTCAGAGAAGTTTTCAAAATAAGCTAAGATTTTCTCAGCTGCTTTTTGCATTGTATCCGGATCATCTCCGAATAACTGAACGCCATAAGGTCTTTCGCCTTCGTAGAATTCCACATAACTTTTAGTTCGGGTAAATGCATGTTTTAAACCATCTGCACTCACCATTTCGCTGACAAGAACATCAGCGCCACATTCTTTTGCTACCTGACGGTAGTATCTGTCCGTGTAACCAGCCAGAGGAGCCAGCCATAATTTTTTGTTTGAAATATTTCTAATTTTTTCTTCAAGACTTATATTCATTGATTTCTATGCCTTTTATGTAATATAGTATGATTGCGGCAGATATTGCTGCGTTTAGAGATTCTATTTTAGGAGTCATCGGTATATGTATTTTTTCATGTGCATTTTGACTCAAAATGTCTGAAATCCCTTTTGATTCTGAACCTATCACGATAACGCTTTTTGCTGGTATATTCTTTAATTCATAGATTGATTTTGAATCAGCAAGTGTACTGGCGATGATATGATAATGATTTTGTGTTAAAAATTCTGGATTACTGAAAGATAATGGACAAAAGAAAATAGCTCCTAAAGAGGAACGAACCACTTTTGGGTTCATGACATCACAACATTCAGGAGAGATTAACACGCCGTCAATACCAGCAGCTAAAGCAGTTCGAAGGATTGTCCCCATATTACCTGGATCCTGAATCCCATCAAGATACAAGAGTCTTCCATTTTCATTTACAGGTGTCGGGCTAAAATGAACTGTTGCGATAATATCTTGAGGGCTTTCTGTGTCTGTTACCTGTTTAACTTTTTGTGGGTCAATCAGTTGTATTCTTTCTTTAATATCTTCAGACCAGCTGATATGTTTTTCAAGATACTGGTAATGGGTATTCAGATAAGATTCCGTGATATAGATGTGTTCAGGCTTCAGGTGGTTATCAAGCAGTTGAAAAATGATATTTTCACCTTCTACTATCAGCATCTGTTGCTGTTTTCTGTGTTTTTTCTGTGTCAGATTCTTCAAATTCTTAAAATCTTTTATACTAATTTTCTGCATACAATATCCTTGATAACATCATTTCTTAAAGCGATTTTTCAGTCAACTTATTTTAAT
>JAKQQL010000254.1:0-3876 GCA_029564175.1 Candidatus Cloacimonadota bacterium | reverse complement strand
ATATATTTTTTTATCGACAGTGTCATAAGCATAAGTTCTGTAAAAACAGTTATCTGTTATGTTGTTATAATCATAACTGCTCTGATTACCCTGTTCATCAGACAGGATATTTCCGTCTATATTGAAAAAATAAAGTTCTGTTAAATCATTCTGATTAAAGTCTTCGGCAAAGATAAATTCACCATCATGACCGTTATATACGGCATGTGCATCAGGGAAATGAATCTGCTGATTAAATCTGACCGAGAAAGTCATCGTATCTTTAGATGCGGATATATTATAGATTTCGATTTGTGTGTTGCCATAATAGCTTTCACTGGTAGGGTTGGAGAATTGACCTGTAAAAGGATTAACAGATTTTCCAAAATAGGTTTTATTGCCTTCACGGTATGAATCAAAGGGACCACCACGCATATAGTAGTCTGGTCTGGATGAATCCATGTGTTGAATGCCGTCTGCTTCTTCCAGGTCAACCCCTTTATGCAGGGCATCACCGTTAGGTCGGTTCATTTCAAAGTCATCTGAAAAAGCAGAGTAGATTTTAACACGATCAATATGCCAGATTAAGAGACCGGAAGGATCCTGCCATGAACCCGTAGTGGCATCCACATAGGGCAGGAAGTAATCCCATTCACATCCTCTGAGCGTATTTTCCATCATATTAGGCATCGGAACGTTTGTTTCTGGATAAAAATCCTGTAAAGAATCAGGCAATACATCAAATGTAAAAAGATGATCATTGACTCCACCATTGATTTCAATATTGTCTTTTCTGAAGTTTGCCTGTCGATTTTCAATCAAAAAGAATTCATCTTCAGTAATTGGAATCTTGTAAATTCGGGGAGTACCATTGGCTTTATTCATTGGATAAGTGATTTTCAAGCTATCACTGTTACTGGTAATGGTGACCGGGTATTCCCAGCCCATATAATATCGGGACCAGGCAGAGGGTAAACAGGGGGTTTTGCCGTTATTGTTCCAGACAGCAGTACCCATCAAACCAAAATTACCGATTCCGGCTGAACTGCCATTTGCTGAGTAATTATCAAAAAGCGTTGGTAAGCCTAACTGATGACCAAACTGGTGAGCCAGTACGCCAAAAATATCATAAACATAGTCATCCAGATATGGGCTTTCCATCACCGGAAAGTCCGGATGTCTCTGCGATTCAGGGACAATGACCATTTCACTGATAAATGTACCATCGTTGGTAGCAATCCCCTGATAATCCATATTATCTGCATCAAAAGCGTCTCTGAAATCAGGTTTAGTTAAAAAAGTACTCCAGATCGCATTTTGTTGTGTATCATAGATATCACTTTCCTGACCACCACCAGCATGAAACAAAATAAAAGCATCGTAATCATGATAATTAATCTGATTATCCAGTGCCAGTATAACATCCCTTGCCATTTCAGCACGTCTTTCACCGTCAATACTATCATCACCGTAATAGCCCATTGTCTTGTTTAAAGTAACAATTTCTGGATGAATCGTATAATTTAATTTAAATTGGTCTCTGGATGCATCTGCATAATAATCTTTCAAATGTGTCATGTATTTGTCAAAATAGGCAACATTATGGGGATGAAAGTCAGGATATGCAGATTCACTTTGAAACTGGACATCTGAAAACTGGCTTAATAAGACCAGTACATGCTGAGGTACCGGGCGTCTGTTTTTTGATCGAGGTCCAAAATTATCTGAAGGTCTGGAACTGATATTTAAGATTCCTGATGTTTTTTTGGGATGAGGAGGTACAGCTAACAATAAACTGGCACTTACTAAAAAACTGAGTACCATTGTAAGATATCTCTTTTTCATTTACTTCTCCGGTTTTTATCAAATTTGCGATAAATCTAAAAATATAAATTTTGAGGCTATTATTTTCACACTATTCAAGAGTACATAAGTCTCTCTGTAAAATATTAACTCTGCATCTTAAAAAGTATTACAGACAAATATAAAGAAATACCCTCTTAATCATAAGAGGGTATCAGAAACTTATGCACGTAGCCTTACGGTAATGCTACAGTATTTTTGGGTAAATGCCCATTATCTCACTTATGATAAAATTTTTCCTGACATGATGTCTTGTTCGTTGCATTTGCAGATGCTGCGAAACTCATATTTAGGAGCCCATGTTTCTGCTTTTGAACTGCGAGATAAGATCAATTTTATTTTTTTAATTTCTGTATTACATACCGGGCAAATGACTTTACCTTCAGTACTTAATTCGTGCGCCAGCTTCGCTGTAAATGATTTTCCTTTAGCCATTGCTTCCTCCTTAATTATCAAAACAATATTTGTATGTCCTGATAAAATGTCAAGCTCTTTTTTCTATATAAGCCTGTTCTTCTGTTTATTCTTTTTCTGGCTTTTGTACTACAAGCATCTTACTTGCAGAATAAAAGCGATTGACTAGACTCTTTCTATGTAAGATCCATCACGTGTATCAATTTTAATTTTTGTTCCAGCTTCCACAAAGAATGGCACAATTACAGTTAAACCTGTTTCCGTTTTAGCAGTTTTACCACTACCGGAAGCAGTGTTACCTTTTACGTTTGGTTCTGCTTCAACAATTTCCTGAACGACAGTAATCGGTAAATCAATACCTAATATATCACCTTTGTCATCCACTAAAAGGCCTACTTCAATATTTTCGGTCATAAACTTAAACTTATCTCCAATAACTTCCAAATCAATTGGTGTCTGATCATAAGTTTCAAGATCCATAAAGACGACATGATCACCTTCACGATAAAGATATTGTTTCTTCTGTTTTTCTACTCTGACTTCGGTTAAATCATCTTTGTCTCTGAATGTATTTTCAAGGACTTTTCCAGTTTTCATGTTTCTCAGTTTAGTACGTACAAAAGCTGCACCTTTACCTGGTTTCACATGCAGGAATTCTATAATTTCATATATTCCACTCTTGAATTCAATAATTAACCCATTTCTGATGTCTGATACGTTTGCCATTAGCTACCTCTTTATAATAATTTGTCTTAATGGCAAAAAAACAAAATGACAGATTTTGGCAAGTGTTTTTTACAAAATTTTATTTTTCAGTAAGATGTAGCAGATAATTGACTAGTAAGCAAATACAAATGTTGTTATACTGTAAGCTTACAGTTTGCAAAAAAGGACAAGCATTTGCCTGTCCTTAAAATTCCAACAAAGATAGCATGGATATTAGAATAACGTTTTTGTATATAGCTGGTAATAGTAGCCTTTTTCTGCCATCAGCTGTTCATGAGAGCCTGTTTCTGTAATTTTACCGCTTTGCATGACATAAATCAGATCTGCATTTTTTACAGTTGATAAACGATGAGCAATGATCAGCGTGGTTCTGTTTTCACAAAGTTTAGTCATTGAGTCGTGAATATATGCTTCTGATTCATTATCCAGAGAAGAGGTGGCTTCGTCAAAAATGAGAAGAGGCGGATTTTTCAGAAACACTCTGGCGATAGCGATTCTCTGTTTTTGACCACCTGATAGTTTGACACCGCGTTCACCAACAAAGGTTTCAAAACCTTCTGGCAGTGAACAGATAAAATCATAAATATTGGCATTTTTTGCAGCTTCAATTAATTCTTCATCACTGGCATGGGGGTTGCCATAAAGGATATTTTCTTTGATGGTGGAGTCAAATAAGAAAACATTTTGCTGAACAATCCCTATTTCTTTTCTCAGAAAGGATTGTTTTAAATCCAGAATATTGATCCCGTTGACCAGGATTTCGCCTGATTCCACTTCATAGAATCTGGGAATCAAAGAAATCAGTGTTGACTTACCTGCCCCTGATTCACCTACCAGTGCAATTGTTTTTCCGGCAGGAATCGTCATAGAAACATTATTAAGGATTAATTTATC
>JAKQQL010000251.1:0-33593 GCA_029564175.1 Candidatus Cloacimonadota bacterium | reverse complement strand
GGCAACTTCTTTTTCAAGTTCTTTATCTTTGATACTGCGGGGGATATATTTAAATTCAAGCAGATAAGCGTATTCTATATCGGGATATTTGGCTAGAAAGGGTTCTAAAACGATATCGGCATAGCCTTTATTCTTTTCTTTTTCGGAAACAGCGATGTAAAGGTCATAGATATTCAGATAGACCAGATAGAAGATTTTAACGATATTTTCTTTGTCAATAAAGTCACGGATCGAGCTTTGTCTTTGAATCTCAGATTCGATAAACTTAAAGGCTGTTTTAAACTCTCCGTCAAATGCCATCGCTGAAATGTTATCTTCCAGGGTGATGACATCCATCGTAAAATTGAAGGACAATCGCAGGGACTCCCTGACATATTCGCACAGGATTGTTTTCATGGCTTCATTGGGAATACATAAATAAGGTCTTCCCTTGATTGTTTTGCCAGAAAAGGTGATTAGCCCGAAATAATATAGCAGAGAGACAAAATTCTCAGGCTGGGTGAGCATATCAAAAGGGAAACTGGTCTTTAGTTTAGTTAGAATACCGCCAGTCTCAATAATATCGGATAAACGGCTGAAATTCCCGTTGAGTTGCTTGTCTTTCATTACTAAATAACGAAGTTTGCCATAGTCCATACGAAGATTATCATCAATCAGATTTTTTGGGATGCTTTGACTGTAAATGGCTTCTTTTATAAAATACCAAACCGCATCACTATTGTAAACGGACTGGTTCGCATCTAATGAAAAAATGTAATGATTGTACCACTCTGTCATGACTCCTAAAGCTTCTGATTTATTGATTTTGAGTTCTCCAACTGCTTCGTAATAGTCAAGAATCGCTTTGACATCCTCTTCTGTAAAACCGAGTATCTGGTTAAAGGGCAATGAATTAGAAATGTTATTACCTATATTGAATCCGCTGGTCACATCATCCATCGTAACCGGCGATACACCGGTAATGAATATCCTTGCCAGACCAGAGCCTGAGCCTGAAGTCAGGAGTTTCAGATTAGTAAAGAATTGTTTAAAATAACCGGCCTGGCGGGTAATTCTTTTGTATTCCTGTTCGCCAAAATCGGTTAACAGGGTATTGGTAAAATTATCATATTCGTCAATCAGGAGATAGATTTTATAGTCATTCTTTCTTAATCCGATGGATAACACATGTAATTTTTCATGAGCAGTTTGCTTTTCATTCACATCTCGTATTAATTCCAGAGGGATATAATCTGTATAATTTTGTATGAAAGCATCAATTTCTAAAACACAGTATTTGTTAAAATCTTCCTGAACCTTCTCTTTTTCTTTTAAAATAGCAGAGAAATTGAAATACAAAACCAGATACTTTGCTCTTTCATCAGTGGGGTTTTCATTTATCCAGGTATTGGAGAAGAACTCGTTAAATCTGTCTTTTTTAGCAATATCATAATAGGTTTGCAGGGTGGATACCAGTAAAGATTTCCCAAAACGGCGGGGACGAATCAGAAAGACATAAGGTGTTTTTTCCAGTTCGGGGAGAAACATGGTCTTATCTACATAATAATCATTCTGTGAATTTGTCGCTTCAAAGTCTGATTTACCATAGGGGATTCTCTTTATCTTATTCATACTCCACTCCTTATAGACAAGTTTTAATAATATGCTTTGCTTTGTCAAGAAAGAAAGTCATCAGGATGTATGAAACAAGCAATCAAGTTTGCTACGAAGACCACAGGGATAGTGCCCCTAATCTTCAGAGTCTGTGCAAAATAGATAAATATTTCTGTCGCATCTACGATGCTTGAACCGTAACACACTATTTCCCCGTGGTTTCACCACGGGCTAGGATTCTTTCGTTCCTCCGGAACTCTGGTTTTTCCACAAACTCTACATTGTAAGTCTAACTGTCCTAAGTAAGACGCTAACAAGATAAACATTTTAGATCAAAAAGGATAGTTGATCTTACATTATATGAACCACCCGATCTTTTTGGTTTTAATATCTAATATGCCATAGCTGAAGAATTTAAAGTAGTCTGAATCATCAGTTATGAATGTTGCAGACTGCTTGATCAGCATGAGCTGGGCATCAAAATCATGATATTCCTGAATGAGGAGCGGTTTGTATTTACCAGTAGCCATGAGAAACCGGACATAAAGGCATTTCTTGCATTTTTGCTGAGGATGTGGGATAAGGCTGATTAAGCGCATGTTTTTTTTCTTCGCAGATTTATTTAGCAGTTTTAGTTTCAGGGGATGATGAACCAGTGCCAGTATCTCATTGGTTTTTACTTCAGCCGGATAATAATGGTTAATTAGCTGGAATGCCAGACTGGGTTCTAATTTGTTGAGATTTAAATCAAAGTATCTGCAAAAACTGCGCATAACCGAATCTAACCTTTCTGAGGCATTTTCTGTGTCATCACTGTCATCCGTGATTTGCAGACTTGAAGGGAAATACAATTGAATCAACAGGTATGAATGATTGATCTGCTCTCTGATTGAGGTGAATTTATCCAGATTAATGACTATTCCCTGTCTATCCAAATCAGGGGTAAAACTACTGATAGGTACAATTTGTAGAAATTTGAAATGCTCACAGACTTTTAACCAAAACTGATACATAAAATCATTGGTATAGAGTACGATTTTTTTAAATCGGGTACTTAAAACAGGGAGATAAGGGATCAGACTGATATTGTCCTGAAAACAGTAAGAATCAAAAAATATCAGGTCTGCCTGCTCTTCAAAACAGGGATTTGCATAAATAAGATGGTCTTCCTGCTTCATACTTAAAAATTACCATCCTTATCTGGATTTGACAGGACTTTTGTAGAAATCAGCTCAATATTTTTATTTTTGGTAGTGAAAGGAATTGATACAAAAACGGTTGTCCCTTCTGATTCCTTGCTTCGTAACCAGATTTTCCCTTTATGGAGCTCAGCGATACGTTTCGAGAGTGAAAGACCCAATCCCAGACCACTGGATCGATATTCCACATTACCAGACCGGTGCGCCAGCATGTCGCCCAGTTCATAAAATGATTTAAATACATTTTCCTGTTCATGCTCAGGAATACCAATTCCGTTATCCTGAACATAAATCACCAGAGAATCCTGGTCTTCTACCTTTTCTTGCTGAAAAGCTGCCAGACGGGCACCCACAATTATCGTGCCAAAATCAGAAGTGAAGCGAATGGCATTCAATACCAGATTATAAACCATTAAATGGAATGCTGTCCAGTCAATCATCACTTCAGGGAGATTTTCTCCAATTTCCAGTTTAAAGCGCATTTTTCGGTTTTTGGAGGCAATTTCAGCTTCAGCCACAAGCGTTGTGAGAATATCGGAAACATTATGTTTCACCAGGGATAAGCTATTCGCTGCATTAAAGCGGTTGAGAGTCATAATGTCATTAATCGTCTGTCTGAGCTTACTGGTAGATTTTTCAATTTTTTGTAGCAGATCATTGGATTGCATGCCCGTAACACCTACATTTTTTTTCAGGACATTGACATAACCCTGCATGGTAAGCAGAGGTGTGTTCAATTCGTGAGATACGATTTGAATAAATTCATTTTTCATATTATCAAGGGTACGGAGCTGGAAGTTCTTTTTCATCAGGGCATCATAAGTCAGTGCATTCTGAAGCGCAAGAGAAATCTGGACTAAAAACATATTATTCACTTCTTCATCTACATACATCTTTTCATGGTTACTCAGATAATTGTCCAGATAGAGGTACGCATAGATTTCATCATCGATGATAATCGGGGCACAGAACAGAGAATTGATTTGATATTGCAGGATAGAAGGCGCTGATTTAAATATATTTTCTTCCAGTACATTTGCCGTATAAATGGCATTTTTGTTTTCCTGAACATAAAGCAGTGCTGTTTTTGAAACATTTGGGAAAGAAGATATGATATTTCGTTCGTTGTCATAAGCAATATGAAAGAGGAAATTACCTGAATTGTCTTTCTTGATCAGTACTCCGCGTTTTGCATTACAAATATGAATTGCATTGAGTAATATGTCCACTTCAAGCCGTTTGATATCGTAAACCTGAATAAATTTACGGGAAAGATTCATGACATCTTTCATTTTTTTCATCTTTTTTTCATTGGTTTCAAACTCAATGATACGAATCAGCAACGCAGAAAGCTGAGTCGAAAACAGTTTCATGGCATGTGTTTCTGAGGTGGTAAAAGGCAGCTCACCATCATCTGCTATAATCAGACACCCATAACAGGATAATCTCAGCCAGAGAGGCGCTACCATGACATGTTTATTGTCAATTTCTGTCTTAACAACCTGTTTGTTATTCAGGGCTTTAACACAAATGCTTTTATATAATTCCAGCTCATTCTCTTTAAAATGATTTGAAATATAAGAGATAAAATTTGGGAAATTCAGGAAGTTTTCATAAGGTGTATTTTTCTTGGTATAGACAATAACAAACTTATGAGGTGCAAAGGTCTCTTTGATATATTTCTCAAGAGTGAAATGGATTTCATTTATGACATCTTTTCTTAACAGACCAAACAATTCTTCTTGCCAGGTTTCACTATTTTTTGTATGACGATTGCTTATCATGTGGAAAGACAGTTTTTTTACTGGAATCATGGAAGGGAGTTTTAGTGCGAGATAAGACTTTTGGTCTTCTTCTGGTATCTTTCGGACAGCTTCTTTTACCAGAGACTGATATTTAGAAAAACTGGTTTTATAAGAGCTGTTTGCCTTTAACTCATTATAAATCTGTGTGATAACGCTCATACATTCGATGTTTAAAATGAAATAATGGTTTTCATAACAGAATTTACTCAGTTGATTTGCTTGTCTTAGCAGGCTTCTTAAAGGGATTTCTTTCTTAAGCAGGCCGAGTTCTATTTTCAGCATTTGTTGAACGACTCCCCAGTATTGAAAACGATGGGTTTCAATAAAGACATTTGCATTTTTCAGATTTTCTTCAGCTTCGAGAATATTATGCAATTTAATATTGCACTGTGCAAGGCGGATATAGCATATTGCAATCGCATAACTGCTCTTAATCAGATTGGCAGCTGTCAGAGCTTTTTCATAGGATAATTTTGCCTGAAGATATTCTTTTTTATGATAAAAGAGAATGCCGGTAATCTGATGCAGGAATTCTTCATCGCTTGTGGCAGAAAAATTGATTTTATTATTGAGAATCTTGTTTACTTTTTCTGTTTGATTGACTTCGCATAAGTAGTAGATATAACTTTTATGGAATGGATTTACTATCTCAATGTTTTCCAGTTCATCAAAAAGCTTTTCATTTTTTAGAAAATCCAGATAATATCTAAAATTGTAGAGTTTACTCTTTGCGGTACATAAATTATACAGAATAGATTGCTTAAACAGTTTATTCTTTACTTTTTCAGAAGATTCTCTGGCTTTATTGAGAAATTCTTCCGCACTGATAAAGTCACCCAATTTAATATAAGCTTCCCCAAAATTGAGGTAGGCTAGAATCAGACCACGGGCATTATTGATTTTTTCACTGACTTCTTTTGCTTTTTTGAAATAATCAAGGGCATTTTGGGTATAACCCTGTTTGAGGTAGAAGTCTCCCAGATTGTTGTAGATTGTGCCCAGTAAACGCTGATTATGCAGTTTTTCCCAGATACTGAGCGTCTGCTCAAAGTATTTGAGTGTTTCAGAGTACATCTTTTTGCCAGAATATAAAATCCCAAGATTATTATACAGAGAAGCCAGTCGGTTTAATGCCAGCTGGTCTGTTACTTGTTTGATTTTTAAGAGAATATTTTCTAAGAACTGAATCGCTTCGTATTCGTTTTCATATCGGGAGAGATACATGCCTTTTCGGTCATAGAAGGTGATTTCCAGCTCACTGGTCAGCTGATATCTTTCTAGTTGCCCAATGATTTGCAGGGCTTTTATTTTTTCGCCTTTGACAATATGCAACCACATGAAATCAAGCAGAACCCTTGCCTGCTGTTTACCGGTTATTGCGATTTGTTGGGCTTTTTCATAGTTTTCTTCAGCTTTGTCCCAGTCTTCGAGTCGGGTATTAAATGTGCCTTTTGCATACAGGACTTCAAATAAATCTTCTTTAATCGGGATTGTGTTAATCAGCTCAAGTGCTTCCTGAATATAGCCTGTCAGGTCAGCTTTATCAATGAGCCAGGTAATATCTGAACGAATTTCCGTTTCTGTTACTGACATTTTTTGAGAAAAATCCAGCTCTACGATTTCGTAGATTTCTCTGAAGGCATTATTTTGATCATATTTATTATGATACAATTGGAAAAGTTTACGTTTAAACTGAACAAGGGACTGGTAATCTTTGCAGAGAGAGCAGTTTTTGATGAGTCCCTGAATGACAGATATATCTAAATTATCATTATCTTTATAGTATTGAATCAATTGTTTGGAAATATCAATCCGTACATATTCAGTACATTCTTTGAAAAACCGGTTTTTGGCTTCTGAGAAATTAAATTCATAAACGCCTTTATCTTTGAAGAGCATTTCATTGCTTTGAGCATCTGAGAGAAGATTATAGAGTGTTTTTCTGGAAATTTTGAGTATTTCCATGATTAAATCCATAGTCAGAGGCGTATAGATACAGGATAGTTTTTGAAGATAACGGTAAGAAGTGGCTGAGAGGTGGCTCATTCGGTTGTAAATCGAATGAATAAGCTCTTCAGGAAGCTGGTATTCTTCAAAATTGATATTGAATTCAAGCTTGTCAGTGGTTAGAAACTTCTTCTTTCTAATCAAATCCACCATAATTTCGATGATAAATTTAGGGTTGCCGTTTGACCTTTTCCATAGAGTATCACTAAAATAATCAGGGACATCTGTTTTAAAGATTTCATTGAGATAATGGTGTGTTTCATTCAGAGTCAGGGTCTTTACCAGAATGCGGACAGCATGTTTCAGAGATTTGATTTTGCCAGGGTCATTGATGGCAATGACAATCAAAATGGGCAGTTGTATCACTTCTTCAGATATATAATTTAAAAAGCCGATGGTTTGCTCAGTCAGATACTGCCCTCCTCTGATAACAAAAACCAGAGGTCTTTCTTCAGAGAGATTTTTTAAAAACTGAAGAGAATGCTCATAATCCTGTAGTAGATTTTCTTCTGTTTCATTCAACTTACTGGCTACATTTTCTGAGAGTTCGAGATAACGGCGGAAACGCTCACTCATGCCTGAGATTTCAAAGTTCTTTCTTTCATTGTTTAAAGCAGATGAACTGAATTCTTTGATTAAAGCAAAGAAAGGATCACGATTTGTCTGTGAGCAGGTATAATCAAAAATAAAATACTGATTGGTGAGGATATGATATTTAAAAAGAGTCAGCAAATCGCCTTTCCCAAGCCCCTGCCCACCGATTAAGGTAATGATTTTCCCGTTACGGTGAACCATGTTTACCAGATAATCACGTAATTGTTCGGCATAATCTTTACGAACCAGATAAGAACCAAACTGGAAGAAATTGATCGTGGACTGTTTTTGTGAATAGGGATAATTCAAACCAGGTATTTTATTGAGATATTCGATGATTGAGCGACAATTTGAGAAACGGTCTTCCGGCTTTTTTTCGATGAGTTTTAAAATGAACTTTTCTAATTCGATTGGGATATCGGGTATGAAAGTACGGATAAATTTAGGAAAGAAATTCTTGTGATCACCATGAATAATCTCTGCGATCTGGTCTTGTGAAAAGGGAAGTGTTCCTGTCAGAATAAAGTAGAGAGTAACACCCAGCGCATAAAAGTCGCTTTCGGGACTACTGCCTTTCCCTGAGTAGGTCTCAGGTGCTATATAGGGGAGTGTTCCACTGATTTTTTGCTGATTCCGTTCGGTATCAATTTTACTGAAACCATAATCCAGTACTTTCACCTGAATTTTATCGCCAGTTAACTGATACATGATATTTTCCGGTTTAATATCTTTATGGAGGATATTTTGGTTATGAAGTGCATCAAGGGCATAGCATATTTGAGCGATTAAATCATAAAAAACATGACAATTGCTGAGGCTAAAGCGAAAGTTTTTAAGCGTTTTCCCCTGATAATATTCAGCCAGGTAGTAAATATGGGTATCCATATTCCCAAAACTGTATATATGCAAAAGATTGGGATGTCTGAGCTTTGTAATCTGATGCATCGCTTCTGCATTGAGTTCATCATAGACAGAACTGGCTTCCAGCCGATGAAACAGCTTCAGGGAATATATTTTTCCGGTACGGATATCCTGTACCTTATATACATTGGCGTAAAGACCTGAACCCAGATTTTCAATCACTTTATAACGGGAATCAATAATCATAAATCCTCCATTTTTACAATAAAATGTATGAATGAAATATTTGTCAAGACAAAAAGCGATATGATACTGACGTAAGCGTTTTGTTGGGTCAAGCCTTGCGATTGCCCGTTGTGGCACAGGCAATTTTTAAAAACGGTCAGTATGGATTTGCGAAACGGAGCCTGCGAAGTGCCGTAAATCCGAAATAAGCCACACGACAAACCTTCTACATGTATAAAATGGTGCTCACACGGAAGCGCAGAGTAATCGATTCTGCCTGCTGAAAGACGTTTACAATTGCGGATGAACAGCGCTAATATGCGAATTTACTTCATCATCAGCATTTTACGTCTGAATTTCTTTTCTCCTGAACTAAATTGACAGAAATATACACCTGAAGCACAGCGCTTTCCTGCAAAATCTTTGCCGTCCCAGACGATTTTATGTTGACCTTTATTGAGTTTGTTGTTTAGAAGTGTATTGACTTTTTGTCCTTTTGTATTGTAGATATCGAGTTTGACATGAGAGGGATAATCCAGGTTAAAAGAGATACTGGTTTGCGGATTAAATGGATTAGGATAGTTTGATAAATTTAAATGAGCCAGAGGGGTATTCTCTTCATTTGTAAGTGTCTGAGTCAGTCTGATTGGTCCATAAACAATATCTGTGCCGTAAGGTCGGCATATTTTCAACCAGTAGTAGTCCTGAAGATTTGCATTATTGTTGTTATCTGTGATCATATAGTGATGGGATTCGAAATCATTGAATGCATATACAGGCTGAGTATTGACCAGTATGGCATCGCTAAATTCATTCTCTGCTGTCCGATAAACCAGATATGCAGAGACATTGTATTCTAACGGATTATCCCATTGTAAGATCGGAGGTGTCTGATTTGAATACTCTCCTCTGAACTGACTGATCTGTACTTCAGGATTATATGTTTGCCATTTCAAAGAAACATAGCCTTCATTCAGGTAATGCGATAACTGCCAGATATTCTCAAAATCCCAGTTTTGATATGTACTTGCAATTTGTAACTCTTCACTGCTTTTTCCTTCAGCGCCAATCCCATGAATCTGATTGGTTTTTTGAATGTCAAAATAATTGTGGACATACACCGCTGAATCATTTTGAGTTGCGACAAAGCCCATATTATCCAGAGCTGTCGTCTCCAGATAATTGATTTTACTCAGAGACAGACAATGCTTAATAGTTGCAGAATTATTGGCGCAATATGCAGCGACGATATCTACATCGCGATCGACAGAGTCATAAACAATACTCGAATTACTATAACAATTTTCTATCAATGATCCGGCATTGTTTACCGATGCAAACCCGCCTGAGATTGACGCATGGACAAGCAGATTGCTCATTGTATAACAATTTTGAATTTTTGATCCACCTGTGTTTAAAGAAACAAAACCGCCAGCTATGCTGTAATTGTGATCAATTGGGGATAAACTGTTATAGTTGGCATAAATGAGGCCATTTGAATATGAATTGAGAATTGTCGAGGAATCGGTATTGCAGGCAATAAATCCACCTGCTCTATTCTTCTGAACATTGATTTGAACACTGCTGCCACACTGATTGATGAGTGTTCGTTTGGTATGAGAGATAAAACCGCCTGTAAAATAAGGGTTTGTGATAATGCCTGAGCTGAAAGAATGATTTATCTCGCTTGCAGAGGATGCCCCCAGAAGTCCACCCGAATAAGCTAAACTATTTATATTGATTGAACTATAACAATCAATGATTGTACTCAACCATGCTTTGCCACAAAGTCCGCCGACAACTTCATTTCCTCTGATACTGCCTTTAACAAAGCAGTTCTGTATTTGGGATGCAGTACTGTATCCTATCAAAAGACCGGTAAAATCCATACCCGTAACATTTGCTCCAAACACTTTGATATTTTTAATTACCGCATTTTCAATAAATCCAAAGAGACCGATATAATTGTATGATTTATCAATATAATAGTTATTGATACAATGATGATTACCATCGTAAGTGCCAGTAAACTTGGTATTATAGTTACCAATAGGGTACATGTCCTGAAAATTATTAACCCATGTATACATGTCGCCTGGAAAAGTAATATCTTCAATCTGAATATTATGCTTATTCCACTGATTGCTGTTATTACTCATCCAGTAAATATTTTCCCATTGTCTGATGCAATAGGGATCATTAAGTGTTCCCGATCCTGTTGGTATTATCGACGTATGCGCCAACATAGCCATAAAAATACTGATAAAACAAACAACAATGCTCAACTTTTTCATTTTGAACTCCTCTATTCAATTCATTGTTACAAAAATTACGACTTTGAGAGTTTCTTGTCAAGTTTTTTACAAAAAATTTTGAAAAAAATAGAGACTGCCTAAAAACCTGTATTTTACGGTGGAGTCCAAGAGAGTAAAGAGAAAAGGCAAAAGTTTTTTATACAACCACGGAAAGCTCAGAAAACACGGAATTTTTCAAAGAACACAGGGCTGACGCTTCTATCTAATTTCCTCCGCATGAGATACATTTCGTGTTTACAGTAGGGGATATCATTCATCATTCACAATTCATAATTAAACGTACCACCCTTCCAGAGGCGAGGAAATTTACATTTATCAAATGATCAGAATGCCTCTTTATTTTCTCCGCGCCTCCGCGCCTCCGCGTGAGATACAATTCGTGTTTGCAGTAGTAGATAAAATATGATTTATATATAGAACGCTTTTGATAAGGAAGGGATAAGGAAAGGATAAGGAAAGAAAACAGAATTCAAGTGTTATTTTAATGGAATTTTACAAAATTGAGATAGTCACTTGAATGGATTTACTCGTAATCTGATCGTAATTTTTTAAGGGTTTAAAGAGGCAATAACGTCAGAATATCAGATATAAAGCATATCATAATGAGAGTGGCAAAATATTCTTAAAAACTCAGGTTATATCTAATCAGAAAAAAATCTTGACAGTCGATAGAAAAACATGTAAAATTTGTGCATTGTAAGGGAGAGTAAAAAAGGGGGAAAAATGAAAGCGATGACTTTTAGTACACTGATATGGTGTATGCTCACTGGATTACTGGCATTTTCAGGCGGTTCAGGCACTTCAGGAAGTCCGTGGCAGGTTGCTAATAAGGCTGATTTGAATGAAATTAGAAATTATTTGAATCAGGATAAGTACTTTGAACAGACTGCAGACATTACTTTTGAAACAGCTGATTTCCAGAGTGGAGGGGCATATTACAATTCAGGGGCTTTATGGTTGCCAATAGGCAGTGATATTAGCAATAGTTTTATCGGAAAATATGATGGTAAGGGCAAAAAGATTACAGGTTTAAGGATAAACCGACCTTCAACAAACAATGTTGGTCTATTTGGTCATTTTGGGAATACCACCGCTACCAGCTCTATCAAAGATGTGCATCTGGAAGATGTGATTGTTGCAGGTGCCAGAGGAGTCGGGACACTGATTGGTCGTGTAACAGGACAATTGAACACTCGTACTGAAAAATGCTCTGCTGTTAATGGTTCTGTGACTGGGAATGCGGTATCAGGGGGACTAATAGGGTCTAATAACAGCTATAAAACAAATGCCTCCGAAGCACCGGGTTTCCGCCCCAGAATAGTAAATTCCTATGCCAATATCAATGTTACTTTTACAGGGGTTTTTGATGCAAATGAGAATATAAAATTTGGAGGCTTAGCCGGTTGTAATCAAAAGGGTTATATAACAAATTGTTATGCCCTTGGCAGTGTAACAGCCAATAAAATCGGAAGCGTAACTCCTTCCCGAATCGGAGGACTGGCAGGTTGTGTATTTTTAAAGGGATATGCAGAATATTCCTATTCTGCCGGAGCTGTATCCGGAACAGATGCAACTGATATCGGAGGTATGATTGGATATTTAGGGACAGGACAGGAGGTCGGTTCTGCGACTGCTTGCTTCTGGGATAAAGAGACTTCTGGACAGCTCACCTCTGCTTATGGAACAGGGAAACTTACCAGTGAGATGAAAACCGCATCAACTTTTACCAGCGCAAGCTGGGATTTTACAAATACCTGGGAGATGATTGGCACAAATTATCCGAGATTAAAAGCAAATGCTGATCAGACACTGCCTGTCTGTTTATCCTCATTTTCAGTGGTACCACTGTCTTATTCAAAACTATCCATCAATTGGGTTACTCAGTCAGAAACCAATGTTTTTGGCTATCATGTCTATCGACATACAGAGAATAATCTGACCGATGCGAATAGAGTATCAGATTGTATGATAGCGGCTTATAATACCTCTACCGAACAGAGTTATGCATGGGAAGATAAACAAATACAGGCTTTGACTACCTATTATTACTGGTTGCAGTCAGCTGATTTGGATGGCTGTATCGAGTTTCATGGACCGGTTTGCATTACTACTGCTGATGATAATATGATTACACCCCCTGTAATTCCACTGATTACCTGTATCAGACATGCCTATCCAAATCCTTTTAACCCAAATACCCATATTGCTTTTGAGTTGGAAAAAGCAGATGATATCAAGTTGGAAATATATAATCTGAAAGGTCAAAAAGTAAATACGCTTCTGGATTGTTATTATCAGGCAGGGAGACATTCAATTGCTTGGAATGGATGTGATCACTATGGAAAAGCATGTCAGACAGGTGTTTATTTCTGTAGATTGCTGACTTCAGAAAATGCCTTTATGTATAAACTGATGATTTTAAAATAGATCGAACATAAACTGGTACAGACGCTCATTTACGGTGTCTGTACATTTTGATACATTAAAAATTATTTGATAAAACCAGGGTTAAAATAGGAGTGGAATTGATTTGTTGTAGCGCAAACTACCAGTTTGCGAAAATGAGATTAACTTAGGCAAGCAGGTTGCTTGCGCTTCAACATCAAAAATTTACATTCGCAAGCAGGTTGCTTGCGCTACAACTAAGCGAACTTATTACCCCATCCAAAGGGACAGTCCTCCAGAGTATGTGCAATAAGCAATATTCCCTAGGAATGACCGAATCTCATCCAATGGTAAAACCGCATGATAAATGGTGAGATACGAATTAGTCACCCAGTGTGGAGTTTCTTAAATCCCTTATTCTTCTCACCTTTATATTGTTTGGCCAGTTCTGAGGATGATTTCATCCTGCAATGCTTCAGTCAAATCGACAAAATAATCACTGTAACCGGCTACCCGGACAATCAGATCACGGTAATCCTGAGGATTTTCTTTTGCCAGTCGTAGTGTTTCTGCATCGACAACATTAAACTGAATATGATGTCCCATCATTTTAAAATAAGAACGCACAAGATACATGACCTTTTCGATACCGGCATCATCTGCCAGTACATCAGGTGTAAATTTCTGATTGAGAAGGGTGCCGCCTGTTTTGATATGATTCATCTTTGCAGCTGATTTAATCACGGCAGTAGGCCCGTTGACATCAGTTCCCTGAACCGGTGAGATGCCTTCTGAAATAGGGGTGTAAGCCATTCTGCCATCTGCTGTGGCATGCAGAACTGACCCGAAATAGACATGACAGGTAGTTGGCAGCATGTTGATTCTGAAATGGCCACCTTTATAGTTTGCTTTACCATCTACCGCTTCAAAGAAACTGTTGAAGATTTCCTGCATAATGACATCTGCATAGTCTTCATCATTGCCATATCTTGGGGTATTGACCAGTAAATTTTGTCTGAGACTTTCCTGATTTTCAAAATTATGAAGCAAGGCCTGATTGAGTTCAGACAGACTTAATGACGCTGAGTGATTGATTTTTTTACATTCAAAGACATGATATTTTATAGCCGACAGAGAATCTGTCAGTGTTCCTGTACCAACTCCCTGTATATAGGAGGAATTATATCTAGCGCCTCCATTATTGTAATCTTTGCCTTTTTGAATACAGTCATCAATCAGCAGAGACATAAAAGGTGCAGGCAGATACTGGGCATAGAGTGATTCTATCAGCAGATTGCCCTGTATTTTGATTTCGATAAAATGATTGAGTTGTAATTTAAAAGCGGTAAAGAGTGCTTCATAAGTTGTAAATGAATCTGCGGTACCGGTTTGAGGACCCAACTGTTGCTTCGTTTTATGATCATAACCGTTATTTAATGCCAGCTCCAGCATTTTGGGCAAATTGAAATATCCGGTCAAGATATAGGCTTCTTTACCAAAAGCGCCTGTTTCCACACAACCGGATGCACCGCCTAAACGGGCATCAACTATATCTTTACCTTGTCTGAGCATCTCTTCGATAATGGCATCGGTATTGAACAAAGATGGTTGACCAAAGCCGGTTTTGATGATTTTTAAAGCGCGCTTAATCATCTCATTTGGGTTTTTATGACTTATCTGTACCATTGAACTCGGTTGTAAAAGTCTCATTTCTTCTATGACATCCAAAATCATAAAGGTAAGTGGGTTACAGGCATCATTACCCTCTTTGTCCAAGCCTCCGACATTGATCAGACAAAAGTCTGTATAGGTATTGGATTCCTGAGCCGTAACTCCAACCTTTGGAGGCGCTGGCTGATTGTTAAATTTTATCCAAAAAGCCATCAGTAGTTCTTTTGCCTGTGCTTCATTGAGAGAACCTTCATCAGTTTCCTTTTGATAAAAAGGGAATAAATGCTGATCCAGACGACCTGGATTAAAAGAATCCCATGTATTGAGTTCGGTAATGACTCCTAAATGTACAAACCAATAATACTGCAAAGCTTCATGGAAAGTCTGAGGCGCATTCTCTGGTACTTTCTGACAGATTTCAGCCATTTTGAGCAGTTCATGACGGCGACTTTCTTTTGTTTCAGTCTGTACCATCGTTTTCAAGGCTTCGGCATGTCTTTTTGCAAAATTGATTAAAGCCTGTGCTGAGATTTTCATGGCCTGAAGTTGATCGATTTGTTCCTGCTTGAGTATATTATTATCATTGAGACGACTGTCAATCTGCTGAATAAAGTCTTTCATCCCATAACGATAGAGTTTGTCATCAGCAACAGTATGCCCAGGCGCACGCTGTTCCATAAACTCTGTAAAGATGCCGGCTGCATAAGCCTTTTTCCATTCCTGAGGCAATTGAGCGAATATTTTATCACGAATGGATTTGCCTGACCAAAATGGTTTTACCTGATTTAATAAGATATCTTTTGTCTTTTCAGAGACTTTAAATGCAATTTTTTCACGATGATGGAGGATATGTAAATCCTGCTCAGAATGAGTACACAGTTCAGGATAGGTAGGGGTGGCTTTCGGCTGACAACCTCTTTCACCGATAATTAATTCTAAATCATTGATACAAAGCGCTTTGTGTTTTAGTAAATAATCAAAGGCTTTGGCACGCTGAATCGGTATCGCATCTGAAAAATCAGCATGATGCTGATAAAACTCAGTCATCAAAAGTGCTCTTTCTTCTGAAATGTAGGGGATGGCTTCTACGGATTGTTTTCTGAGTTGTTGTATTCTGTCGTTCATTTATCCTCCGATTTGAACTGATAATTGTCTGGTTTCAAACACAGATTTTATCTCAGCCAGTTTATCTTCAGTTTGACGTTTAAGTCCATTCAGCTGAGGGGATTTTTTAAATTTGTGATATTTATTCTCAAAAAGTGAATTAAAAGGCAAGAGACAAACTTCTCTTCTGGGAATCAGATGACTCAGAAAGTCCGCACTGGCCTGAATGTTCTCCTGTGTATCGTTGATACCAGGAATTAAGGGAATCCTTATCCAGATATTTTTAGCAATTGAGTTGAGTTTTTGCAGATTGTCAAGGATGAGCTGATTATCTGTCAGCGTATATTTCAGATGCTGTCCTGGGTTCATCAGTTTTAAATCATACAGATACAAATCCACCAGGTCATTGATTTGTTTAAACGATTCAAAATCAGCATATCCTGAGGTATCAAGTGCTGTATGAATTCCTTCACTTTTGCAGAGTTGGAGTAATTCTTTGAGAAAGGGAGTCTGAAAAAGGGGTTCACCTCCTGTAAAGGTTACGCCTCCATTGGATTCCTCAAAAAAAATCTGATCTTTCTTAAATTCATTAAATAAGTCCTCTGCACTGATTTCTTTGCCAATCTGGTGGATAGTCGTACTGCACGATAAGTTCAGACTTTTCTTGCGGTCGTAGATAATGATTTCTTCAGGCTGAGGATTGATACTCTCTGGATTATGACACCACTGACATTTTAAAGGGCATCCTTTCAGGAAAACAGACGTCCGGATGCCAGGCCCGTCATGAGTCGCAAATCGTTTTAAATCAAAAACTATACCATTCATTATCACCTGCTTATATCAGTTTATGTTTCAATTAAAGTAAATCGAAAATCTGTCAATATAAATCGCAATAGAGAACTTGAATTGATGTATTTCTCTTGTCTGAAGATATTGCTTGACGAATATACAAATTCTGTCATTATGACATAAAGACGTGTAAATGAGTTTGCAAAAAGGAGCTTGTTTGAAAAAGATAATTACTTTTGATTCTGTTCATTATACAATTAAAGCGGACTCTTTGATTGCTCCTGAGAATATCTCCTATCAGGTGGTAACGGTTCCAAAGTATATCAGTACAGACTGTGGGATGGGGATTGAAGTGAAAGAAGAAAATTTACCTCAGATCTGTGAAATACTGAATCAGCATGGTTTTAAATATCAGGTTTTTGATAAGCAGTGAGGTCATGAATGTTTGATTTATTAAGTACTGTAGAATATGGTGGATGTTCTGCCAAATTATCACCTAAAGAGCTGGATTTAATCCTCAGTAAATTACCTTCACCGGTATCAGAGAACTTATTGGTTTCGTCTGATACACATGATGATGCAGCAGTTTATCAGCTAAATCCTGAGACAGCGCTGATTTTTACCACCGATTTCTTTCCGCCTTTATGTTCTGATGCCTATGAATTTGGCCAGATTGCCGCATGTAATTCTTTGAGTGATGTGTATGCAATGGGAGGGATGCCATTAATGGCGCTGAATATAATCATGTTTCCTTCCAAACAAATCCCGCCAGATGTTCTGTATCAGATTTTAAAGGGAGGACAGGACAAAGTCAGTGAAGCTGGTTTAATGATTGTGGGTGGGCATACGATTGATGATTATCCCCCAAAATACGGGCTGGCAGTTGTGGGAACTGTTAATCCCGAACGTGTGATAAGCAATAGTAATGCAAAAGCAGGCGATATTTTGATTCTTACCAAACCATTAGGAATGGGAATCATTATCACAGGGAAAAAACTCAATGAAGTACAGGATGCAGATTATCAAAATGCACTGAACTATATGAAATTGCTAAACAAAAAAGGCGCTGAACTGATGCAGAAATATCATGTCAGAGCGGCTACAGATATTACCGGCTTTGGTTTAATCGGACATGCTCTCAAAATGTGCAAAGCCTCTCAGGTCAGTATGGAGATAGATAGCCAAATGATACCAGTTTTAAGTGGTGCCTATGATTTGGCAGATCTGGGCTGTTTACCTGGTGCTGCCTTTAGAAATCAGGATTTTGCTGAAACAGAGATTGACTGTCAGACACATGATTATAATCTGAAAATGATTATGTTTGATGCGCAAACTTCAGGCGGTTTACTCATGGCTGTTGCCCCTGAAAATGTACCACTTATCCTTGATGAACTACGCAACTCATGCTATCCAGAAGCCTGTGTTATTGGCAAAGTAAAAGACAGACAAGAAAAATATATCACTTTGAAATAGATCAGGTCTCATTGTGAGGTAAAATGACAGAAACACACAACATTGAATACAAACAGAGCTGGCATGATGATTATCTTAAAAGTATATGTGCTTTTGCAAATGCATTTGGAGGACTTCTATATATTGGGAAAAATGATAATGGCGAAATTGTCAATCTTAAACACTCTACTCAATTAATGGAAGATATCCCAAATAAAATTAAAAATAAATTGGGAATAATCTGCAATGTTGAGCTTGTTGATGAAAATGGTAAAAAATACATTGTTGTTACAGTAAATCCATATTCTGTTCCAGTATCATTGAGAGGGAGATATTACTTCAGATCAGGTAGTACTACTCTAGAGTTATCAGGTCTACAGCTAAATGAATTTCTGCTAAATAAAACTGGAAAAACTTGGGATGATTTATTTGAAGACAGTGCTACTATTGATGATATTGATATTGAATCAGTTAAAAAATTTATAAATGATAGTACTGCTAAAGGGAGAATGCCTGATACAAAAGGCTTAAATCTCCTACAGATACTTGAAAAATTGCGACTTTCAAAAAATAGTAAGATAAAAAGAGCAGCTTTAATATTATTTGGGAAAGACCCGAATATATTTTTCCCAAATATTCAGGTAAAAATTGGAAGATTTTCAAATGATGCTACAGATTTAAAGTTTCATGAAGTTATCGAAGGAAATTTAGTAAAGATTCTTGAAGAAGTACAAATTCAACTTGATAACAAGTTTCTAATCAAACAAACTGTTTTCTCTGGAATGAGGCGAATAGAAAAAGGGGAATATCCAATTGAAGCACTTAGGGAAATGCTTTTAAATGCGCTTGTTCACCGAACATATATGGGGGCGCCAGTTCAAATTAGGGTCTTTGATAATAGAATTTCAATCTGGAATGAAGGGAGTTTACCTTTAGGATTAAGTGTCGAAAATTTAAAAAAAGAACATAACTCTCGCCCAAGAAATCCAAAAATTGCTGAAGCCTGTTTTAAATCAGGATATATAGACACATGGGGTCGAGGTATCTTAAAAATACAAAATGCATGCAAAGAAGCGAACCTGCCAGAACCAGTATTTATTGAAAAAGATGGTGGTTTCGAAGTAACTCTTTTTAAATTTATCGATCATTTAGCAGGTGGTACAACAGGTGGTACAACAGGTGGTACAACAGGTGGTACAACAGGTGGTACAACAGGTGGTACAACAGGTGGTACAACAGGTGGTACAACAGGTGGTACAACATTACTTAATTCAAGACATTATCAGATACTTACAATACTAGAAAATAATAATAAAATATCAACAAGACAAATTGCAGAAATAGTCGGAATTAATCATTCAGCTGTAATTAAGCATTTAAATATTATGAAGAAAGAAGGTTTGATTATCAGAGTAGGTGGCACACATGGTTACTGGGAAATTCAAGGTTCAACAATAATTAAAAAATAATTGGTAAGAAATTTTATACAAACAAAAATGGAGGTGAAATGGATTCCATACTCAGTTTAAAAGGGCTGCATAAGCAATATGAAAAAGTAACAGCTCTGCATTCCATTGATCTGGAAATCCCCAGAGGAACCGTCTTTGGTCTGCTTGGTCCGAATGGTGCTGGCAAGACCAGTATGATTCGTATGATTACGCATATAACGATGCCGGATGCTGGCTCATTATCCTTTCAGTTCAATAATAAAAGCATAAAAGATCCGATGAACAATATCGGCTATTTACCTGAAGAACGCGGATTGTATCCTGAAATGAAAATCGGTGAGCAGTTAAAGTTTTTCGCTCAGATGAAAGGCTTGTCAAGCAAGGAAAGCGAACAGAATATGAACTACTGGCTGGAGCGTATGGATATGAAAGACTGGGTCAGTAAAAAGGCTCAGGAATTGTCCAAAGGGATGCAACAGCTGGTTCAGTTTGTTACCTGTGTCATTCATAAACCGGAATTACTGATATTGGATGAGCCGTTTTCAGGTTTAGACCCTATCAATTCAGAGAGACTCAAAAAGGAAATCATCCAGTTATCTAAGGAAGGGAAAACGATTATCTTTTCCACGCATCAGATGGGACAAGTCGAAGAGATGTGTGATGAGATTGCCTTGATCAATAAAGGTAAAATCATCCTGGAAGGTGATTTGAAAGAGATCAAAAACCACTTTAAGAAAGGCGTTTTTGAAATCAGATACAATGGGACATTTCCTGCTGAAAAGACCATAGATGGCTTTGAGATTGTTCAGGAAGCACAGGGACATGCCTTTATTAGCTGCTTGCACCAGTGTCCTTACAGTACGCTGTTAAAAACTCTCTCAGACTATGTGGAAATCTATTCATTTACAGAGATTCTACCCAGTCTGCATGAAATCTTTATCGAACAGGTAACCTTAGCCAAAGAAAAAGCGGAGGCAATCAATGAGTAAAACCTTTATCGTGTTTAAAAAAGAATATCTTACCAGAGTTAAGAAAAAAAGCTTTATTATCATGACACTTCTGGTCCCGATTCTAATGTTGTTACTTATGACTTTACCTGTTTTGATGACTTTTTTTAAGACTGGAACGACTCATGTGGCTGTGTTGGATGAAAGCGGAGAGTTCTCTGAAGTATTTGACAACAGTAAATCCCTACAGTTTCATGCAGTAAAAGGCAATCTGAACGAATTAAAAGCCAAGATCAATGAGAAAAATGCTGATTATCAGGCATTGTTATATATTCCCAAATTTGATATTCAATACCCAGGAGGATTTGTACTCTATTCAGACAAACAGATTGGGATGTCAGTCCAGAAATCCATTGAGAATAAGATTCAGAATCGAGTGGAAACGCTTCGTTTTATCAATGCGGGTATTGACAAAGATAAAGTCAATGAACTGAAAGTGTCGATTGATCTGGAAAATATCGTCCTTCAGGAAACTGGCGAGAAAAAAGGGAATGCGATTGTTTCAATTGCCTTGAGCCAGATTATGGGCTTTTTCCAGTATTTTATGATTTTCTTTTATGGTGGACTGATCATGATGGCTGTAACTGAGGAAAAGAAAAACAGAATCGTAGAGATCATTGTCTCATCTATTCCGCCTTTTCAGCTGATGCTGGGAAAAATATACGGGATTGCAGCTGTTGCAATCACACAGCTGATCATATGGATTGTGTTTATCTCATTGATAACCATGTTTTTCTCCATGTTTATGATGCCGTTTATGATGGAACAGCAACAGGCGATGGAAGCGGCTTCTTCGATTGATACCCAGAGTATTGTGGATACGATTAGCAATATAGAAGCGTTTAATATCCCCCTGATGGTGTTTGCTTTTTCATTTTTCTTTATCTTTGGTTATCTGTTTTATTCTGCCCTATTTGCCGGAGCCGGTGCGGTAACGGATGATTCTTCACAAAATCAGACGATTACGATTCCTTTATCAATCCCGATTATTCTGTCCCTGATGATCATGGTTAATGTGTCTGAACAACCTCACAGTCCCCTGGCAATCTGGTCATCGATAATTCCTTTCTGTTCGCCCATTATTATGATTGCACGTCTGCCTTTTGGGGTGCCTGCATGGCAGTTAATCCTGTCAATGGTCTTACTGGTACTTGGATTTATGGTCAATACCTGGATTGCCGGAAAGATTTACCGGATTGGTATCCTGATGTATGGTAAGAAAATCAACTGGAATGATATTCGTAAATGGCTGTTTGTCAGATAAAATTCAGAGTGTGAAATGAAAGATTTAAAAACATATATCCAGATTTTTAGAGACTTTGTCTCAGAATATCGCTATGAAAATGAAGCAGATCAGAGAAATATCGATTTAAAACTGTACCATACCGAACGAGTACTTGAGATTGCTCAGTATCTGATTGAACATCTAAAATCAGTGATTAAACCTGAACTGATTCCACTGGTAGAATTGAGCGCTCTGTTTCATGATATCGGACGCTTTGAACAATACCGTCAATTCAAGACATTTGCTGACCCGATTTCAGTAAATCATGCCCTGGAAGGCGTAAAGATGCTCCACAAGCATCAGATTCTTTCAGATCTGGCTGACTGGCAAAGACGACTGGTTTACGGGGCTGTTGCTCTGCATAATCAAAAGTTGTTGCCTGAGTTGCCAGCTGATCTGGCGCTTCTGACAAAAATTACACGGGATGCCGACAAACTGGATATCTTTGAAGTTATGCTAGGACATCTGGGAAAAGGGGAGAGTAACGATGTACTGACCCTGCATCTGCCTAAACATGATCATCAGTATTCAACCCATTTGGTTGATAAGATCATGAATCAGGAGATGATTGATTACAAAGAACACAAATTTGTGAATGATATGTTTCTGACCGCGGTCGGTTGGGCGCAACAGCTCAACTACGAAGCCAGTTTGAGATATTTTAAAGAAAAAGCCTATCATCGTCAGATTATTCAATATCTGCCCCAGGATGATAAAATTCTGGCTTTACAGGATTATATGGATCACTATTTAGAAAAATACTAATAAAATACAGGAGATACTATGATTGAAAAAATGATTTTACTGCTCATTCTCTTATCAACACTTGGCTGTCTGAGTGCAGAAAATATTCAGTACAATCTGGATATGCCCAAAAAAGTGAAAGGGAAAGTGCCACTTATTATCGTATGCCCGGGCGCTGGCTATCATAAAGACCTCTCATTATTTACTGACATCAGAGATGAAGCCTTAAAAAACAATATTGCCTGCCTGCGTTTTAACTGGAAATATTATTCAGAAAAAAGAAAAGCTTCTGACAGATATCAGGAAGAGTTACAAACAATTGAAGAAATGATTCAAGTAGCAAAGCAGAATCCGGCGATTGATACAGAGAAGATTTACCTTGCTGGAAAATCATTGGGTAGTGTATTAGCCTATCAGGCAATGCTGATAAAAGAAGAGACAAAAGCGGATGAACCAAAAACGCACTGTGGTGCTGGATGCGAAGCTTCTCAAAATAAGGAAGCTACTCCTCAATATGCTTTTCGTAAAGACATCAAGGGCTTGATTTTACTAACACCGATTTTCCCTGATGAAAACTCAGCTGTGAAACTGCATCCGAATTTAGATAAACTCAATATTGATACTTATGTCATTGTTGGCGCAAATGACCCTGAAAACTGTGATTTGAAAGTACTGATTGCTCAGTTGGCAAAAGCGCCTAAAGCTATAGAATTACATGTCGTTGGCGGTGATCATGGCTTTAATCTTGAACCATGGCAGGAAGGTGTCGTATCAGAGAAGAATAATCAAAATATCCAAAATGTTGCTCAGCAAACGATTTTCTGGATTAAAAACAAATTGAAATAGTTTGCAATGAGTGAAGAGCATCCCTTAAGTCTTTATTCAAAAGCATTTCCTTTAAAAATGCTGGATACTTCAGTAATCAAGACGCTTGACTCCCGTAATCAGGATGATCAGCGTCTTGCTGAATTGTCTGTTAGGAATTATACAATGGTGGCTGATGAATTTAATCATTATTTAACAGAGAATGGCTTGTCATTATCCATCCCCAGCATATTATCCTATTTTGAAGAAGTCAAAGCAGTTGCAGCACCTGCTACCTATAATCTCAAACGTCAGGCATTAAAAAAAGTATTGAAGGCACAAAAAGAAATTAAGGGGAATATTGTTCTGATTGCAGTGGTAAATGAGCTTTTTTCACACATCAAACGCATCAGGGCTGACCATGCCGTGTACAAAGACAAGTATCTGAGTTTGGAAGAAGTCAAAGCCCTGATCGCTATTTGCCCACTAAAAACTGGTACAATCGTTGAGTTTTTGTTTAAGACAGGCTTACGTATCAGTGAGTCGCTGAGTATCCGTTTACAGGATATTGAGGTGGCTCAGTCCGTTCGAATCAGAGTTGTAGGGAAGGGATCAAAACAGCGTTTTGTGTTTATTGACCGAGATTTTTATTATCGGTTGATCCATCTCTGGCAACCTCAGGTGTATCTGTTTGAGAGTGCCACTCATCATCAATTACATCGAGTCAATGTCAGTGAATCAATCAGCAGATATGGCGCTATGATGGGGAAAAAAATCAGTGCGCATACGCTGAGACACAGTTGTATTATGCACTTATTGCAGTTTAAAAATATCAAATATGTATCGAAATATGCAGGTCACAGCTCATCTGCGATCACTGCTGATATGTATGTCCATGAAAATCCGGATGAAGAAGTGATCGATTTTTTTGATTTAGATGATTAAATCATATTAGAAAGATAATGAGGAAAAGATGATGAAAAGCAGAATTATTTTATTTATCGTATTAATAATTAGTTTTACAGGCTTATTTGCTAAGTTTTACATGACTGATACGGCACCAGAATTAGCTAAACCTTTGATGATAGAATATCCTGAGCTTATGCTTATTCAGGAAATCAGTGGTACAGTTGTGTTGTGTGTTGAGGTTTTACCTGATGGAAAAGCAGGAGAGATAAGCGTAATGAAATCAGTTAATGAAGGGCTAGGAGGTCTGGATCAGGCAGCGATAGACATCATTAAAAAAGCAGAATTTATCCCTGCTACCTATGAAGGAAAAAACGTTGTTTCAGAAATCAATATTCCCGTCAATTTTGAAATTACACCTGAATTAGAAAGAATGAGACAGAAATTAATCAAAAAATACCGCCCTGATGGCTCTGATAAAGGGAAAAATATCATATATGACGCTCCTCCAGAGATTATCTTCCATGTTGCTCCCAGATATCCCAGATTTGCTCAGAAAAAACGGATTCAAGGAACAGTTCTCTTAGATGTATATGTAGATGAGAATGGTAACGCGACATATGTCGAAGTAAAAAAATCTTTACTTCCAGGAAAAGATGGCTTAGATGAAGCCGCAATTGAGTCAATTAAGAAGACTAAATTTAAACCAGCCCTTTGTGATAAAAAACCTATTGGCGTGTGGGTAACAATTCCAATTGTTTTTACACTGGATAAGCCTAATCCTTATCGTTTTTAATTTTGCTTAGCTACAGTTAGCTTGAGAAGTATCACTATTTTTTATATTTATTTGCCTAAAAAATATCAAAAAATGATAGAAAAAGATAGCTTCATGTCCATTCATATTCCTTTTACCATCCTTTTACCATCCTTTAAGCTTCCTTTAGGAAACTATGCTGAAAAATCAATCAAAAATCATTTGACAATTGCAATTATATTTGCTATCATTACCTGAATAATGATGATGGAGAGATAATGACTCAGGATAAAAGCGATTCAGCTCATCAAAAAAAGATAATTCTCCTGGTGGAAGATGAACAGTTACTGGTTCTTTTAGAAAAAAAAATACTGGAAATCAATGGTTATGATGTAATTGTTGCCCATACAGGAGAAGAAGCGATTGATTTAGTAAAGCAAACACATACAATCAATCTGATTCTGATGGATATAAATCTGGGAGATGGGATCAGCGGAACTGAGGCTGCTCGTATCATTTTATCAGAGTATGATATTCCTCTTGTATTTCTCTCGTCTCATGTTGAAAAGGAAATTGTTGAAAAAACTGAAGGAATTACTTCATATGGCTATATTGTAAAAAACAGTGGTGAGACAGTTTTAATCGCTTCTATCAAAATGGCTTTTAAACTTTTTGAGTCCAAGATGAAAGAAAAAGAGAAGGAAGAGAAAATTATCTCCAGAGAAACCTATCTAAAAAAAATACTGGAAACAACCAATGATGGGTTTATACTGACGAATAAAGAAAAGCAAATTATCGACTGCAATCCTTCTTATTGTGCGATGTCAGGCTATACTCATGAAGAATTACTCAATTTAAAAATCAATGATCTGGAGATCGTGGAAAAACCAGAAGAAACATTAAAACATATTGAAAAAATAGTCAAATATGGTTTTGATGCATTTGAAACGACACATCGCAGAAAAGACGGATCATTATTTCAGGTTGAGGTTGTTGTCAATTACCTGCCAGATAGTGGTGGATTGCTGATTAGTTTTTGTCGGGATATTACAGAGAGAAAAAAAGCAGAAGAAATATTTCATGCCAGTCAGGAACGATTTAAGCTCATTGCAGAAAATACTTCAGACGGGCTGATGCTAGTTGAAAATGGCTCTGCAATATATAAATCACCCTCATACATGAAAATGATGGGGCTGACAGAAGAAGACCCGGGTGCCGTATGTGCTGATGATATTATGAGTAAGATTCATCCGGATGATTATGATAATGTTACAAATGCCATTATTAACGCATACCGACAGCAAGCAAGTGATGCACAGTATATTTTTCGGGCAAGACATACCAATGGAACTTATATCTGGCGTGAAGATCATACCCGAATTGTTTATGATAAGTACGGAAAACCTTTACGACTCTACATTGTTGCCCGTGATATCAGCAGTCGAAAAGAAACAGAAGAAAAGCTGCTGCAATTGTCAAAAGCAGTTGAACAAAGTCCTGCAATGCTTATCATTACTGATTTAAACAGTAAGATTGAATATGTCAACCCCCGCTTTGAAGAGGTTACTGGATACACAACTCAGGAAGTGATAGGCAAAAATCCAGATTTTCTGAGATATGGTGATAAAAATATAAATCAGTATGATGATTTATGGAAAACCCTTTCACAAGGGAAACAGTGGAAAGGGGAATTTTTAAACCGCAAAAAAAACGGAACACCTTATTATGAAAAGGCACAAATAGCGCCAATCATAGATGAGAAGGGCAATGTATCCCATTATATTGCAATCAAGGAAGATATCACAGATAAGAAAAAAGTTGAAGAGGCATTAAAAAGAAAATCTGAACTTCAAAAAATTCTGATGGGAATTGCTTCAAAATATATCAATATGCCACTTGAAATCATGGATCAGAGTATCAATGAATCTCTTTGTCTGATGGCTGAATTTTTTAATGTGGACAGAGCTTACATCTTTACTTTCGATGAGGATACCGGTAATTGCTCAAACCTTTACGAGTGGTGTAATCAACATGTCTCTTCCCAGATAGGAACTCTGCAAAATGTCCCATTAGATAAGTCATGGATTGAACACTTTAAAAAGGGGGATTATATTCACATCCCTGATTTGTCTCAGCTCGAAAATTCACTTGCTCGTCAAATACTTGAACCTCAGGGGATTAAAAGCCTTATTTCAGTTCCGATCTTACAAAATGATAAGCTGATCGGTTTTATTGGTTTCGATGCAGTTGAGAACTTGCATACGTTTACCGATGAAGAGTGTGATTTGCTGGTTTTGTTTGCTCAGATGTATCTGAATTTATGTCTCAGGCAAGCGTCTGAAAAAACATTACAAATGAGTTTAGACAGAAATAAAGCGCTTTTGGATGCAAATCCGGATTTGATGTTTATTTTTGATAAAGAATGCCGGATTGTAGATTGTCATCCAAAAAACAAAATCGAAAAACATTATGCCGATCCTGCTTATTTTATTAATCAAATGGTAGATAATGTATTGCCGGAAGAATTGGCTTATATAACCCATCAAAATGTTGACATTGTCCTAAAACATCATAAACCGATCTATGCCACTTATTCGATTGAGATAGAAGGAGAAAAGCATTTTTATGAATCCAGATATGTCAAAAACGGGGAAGAGCAGGTTTTAGCCATTGTCAGAGATATTACCCTCAACAGACAGAATGAGATAGAACAGGAAAAATTACAGACTCAGTTGATTCAAGCACAGAAAATGGAATCTGTCGGCAGACTGGCTGGGGGAGTCGCACATGATTTTAATAATATGCTGAGTGTGATCTTAGGCTATACGGAAATGGGAATGATGGAACTGAATGAAGGTCATCCGCTTTATGATTTATTTAAAGAAATTCATAATGCAGCGACCCGATCAACTAATCTGACACGTCAGCTTCTGGCATTTTCAAGAAAACAAACCATTTCACCCAAAATACTGGATATTAATCAAACATTGCAGAATATGATAAAAATGGTTAAACATCTGATTGGAGAAGATATCCGTCTGGAATATTTGCCAAAACAGGAAAAGAATACCGTTCGAATTGATCCGTCACAGATTGATCAAATCATAGCGAACCTCTGTGTGAATGCAAGAGATGCGATTGAAAATACAGGAATTGTTATCATTGAGACGAATAGAACCTATCTCGATGAAAAGTTTTGTCTCGATCATATTGGCTCATCTCCGGGTGAGTATGTACTTATACGCGTCAGCGACAACGGATGCGGAATGGATGAGCCTGTATTACATAACATCTTCGAACCTTTCTTTACCACCAAAGACCCCGGAAAAGGGACCGGTCTTGGGCTTGCTACGGTGTATGGGATTGTTAAACAAAATAATGGCTATATCAGCGTGGAAAGTAAAAAAGGAGAGGGCACCCGTTTTACGATTTATCTGCCATACTGTGATGCCCCTGATCTGGAATCAGATAAAATTTTGTCAATTGCAAAATCCAATCAGAATAGAACGATTCTTCTGGTTGAAGATGAAAGCGCATTGTTAAATCTAACTGAAAAAATGCTGACAAATACGGGTTATCAGGTCATAAAGGCAGCCTCTCCAAAAGAAGCACTTGAAAAGGCAATATTACATAAAGATGAGCTGGAACTATTGCTGACTGATGTCATTATGCCTGAAATGAATGGGAAAGATTTGTACCTGAAAATCAAAGAACTTTGTCCTCATATTCGCTTAATTTTTATGTCTGGATATACTTCTAATATCATAGAGAAACACGGTGTCCTCAATAAAGACACTTACTTTTTACAAAAACCTTTCTCAATTGATGATTTAATCCATAAGTTAAACGAGGTTTTTCAATAAATTAGCATTCAGTGTAGGACAAGCAACCTGCTTGTTTAATTTAGCCTCATTGTAGAACAAGCAACCTGCTTGTTAAAATTAGCATTCATTGTAGGACAAGCAACCTGCTTGTTAAAATTATTATTCAGTGTAGGTCAAGCAACCTGCTTGTTAATATCCGGAACTCTCATTTTTGCACAGACTCTGGAGAGGTGGTACGTTTAATTATGAATTATGAATGATGAATGATGAATGAGTACAAATTCCACTCCTTTGACGGGGTGGTACGTTTAGTTATGAATTATGAATGATGAATGACCTCCCCTATTGCAAACACGAATTGTATCTCACGCGGAGAATGGCCAGTAGGGATTTGCGAAATGGAGCGTAGCGGAATGCCGTAAATCCGAGATCAGCATTACGATCATCTTGCTTATAGCCTTTTCTGCAAGCTGGAAGCTTACAGTACAATTGCGGATGAACAGCGCTCATGAGATGCCCAGTGCTGGGGTCTCAAAGCTTCACTCATCCCTACAGCTTTTTATATTATACCAAAAAAATGCTGATGATAGACGGTTTTATCCGATTCTTTATCAAAAAAAGAAGCTGACTGAAAAAAAGATTGACAAATTTAAAAAAAATGAATAAGTATATTATTATGGAGGATAAAATGAAGATAAAACACTTATTCGTAATCATCAGTATCATGTTACTGACAAGTCTGAGTGCACAGGAATCAAAAAATCCTGTAAAGGTGCATGGTTTTATGGGGCAATCATTTATTTTTTCACAGGAGAATGATTTTTTAGTGGCTAACTCTGAAAAAGGTTCTCATGAGCTGAATGAAGTTGGTTTGACGATTACGTCTCAAATCAGTCCAAAATTTAGAGTAGGATTTCAGCTTTTGTCTCGTGATTTTGGAGATCTGGATAATAATAAAACACAGCTGGACTGGGCATTTGCTGATTACCGTTATAAAGATTATCTTGGTGTGAGATTTGGACGAGTAAAATTACCATACGGTTTATACAATGAAGGCCGTGATACCGATATTTTACGCCCGATGGTCTTTCTACCTCAGTCAGTTTATGATGAAAACTACCGCCCTTACCTGCTGGCTTATCAGGGAACAGGAATTTATGGTAACTATTCACACGATAAAATTGGCTCCTTTGACTATAATTTCTATTCTGGTGGAATGAATCTGAATAAAGATGAAATGGTGATGCGGGTAACCAATGATATTGCCAGTTCAGTCGTTTACGCTGGTGTTCAAAAAGCGTTTTACCAAACTGTAATGAATGCCTTTTTAGGTCAGGGATTATCAGCCGCAGATGCTCAAACTCAGACAGGCCTTGTCATGGGTGCGACCACTTTTGATTTTGCTTATGAATATACAGAAGCACGTTGTACTCAGCTTTTTGGCGGTACTTTGTTCTGGAATACCCCTGTCAATGGTCTAAGAACTGGTTTCTCATTTACCAGAGTTGATCTTGATTTTTATTCCCCAAAAACGATTGCGACCATTGATGCACCAGCACCATTTGGAACCAATACCCTGAATTTTACCAAGAAAAGGGATGGGGGCATCCCAGCAAGATGGGCTGTGTCAGGAGAATGGCAATATAATACATTTACATTTGCTTCGGAATTTAACAAGACAACTTTACGACAAAACTTTTACGATGAAACCACTTTAGCCAAAACAGCAAAGCTGGAACGGGATGAAATCAGTTATTATGGTATGCTGAGCTGGATGATGAATGATCAAATTACTTTCTCATTGTTATATGACTTTGTAAAAATTGACAGACAAGAAGCGATTACCCCTGCCGGAACAACTGATTTATTAGCAGGAACTGATGACTGGCGTAATCAGAGATCTGATATTGCCTTTGGTGGACGCTATGACTTTAATTCAAATATCACATTTAAAGCAGAATATCACTTAATGAATGGCTATGCAAAAGTATATTCAGAATATCTTGACCCAATTGACAATTCAGCTGCAGGAGCAGAAGAAAACTGGTCTTATGCAATTTTTAAAGCATCATACAATTTCTAAGGGAGGAAACATGTTTAAAAGAATATCAATCCTTTTGCTCATCCTGGTTGCTGCAATTGCTATGTATGCCAGTGATTTTATAATGATTGTTAATAAAGCAAACAATACAGGCGAAATATCCTCTGCTGATCTGCAAAATATCTATTCAGGGAAAAAATCAAGCTGGCCTGATGGTAAGGGTATAAATGCTACTTTTAATAAACAGGCGGGTGTTTCTGATGATTTTTTAAAAGACGGTATTAAAAAAACACTGCCTCAATATCAGACTTTCTGGAAAAAGGCTGTTTTTACGGGTACCGGTACTCCTCCTAAAGAACTGGATTCAGATGCAGCTGTGAAATCCTACGTTGCTGCAAATCAAAATGCGATTGGATTTATTTCCGCAGGTGCCTTGGATGGATCAGTAAAGAAATTGAATATTAAATAGGAAAAAATATGAAAAAGCTCACTTCTGTCAGTTATAAAATCAGAATGATCGCTCTGATGATTTTAGCTGCGTACTTTCTGGCAACCCTTTTTACCTTTTTCTCCAATTATCTGCTCACCAGTAATATCCTGCGTGTCAGAAAAGAATACTTCCCGCTTACCGTATATTCTAATGAACTAAATACTGCATTTAATCAACAGGTCAAGTCTTACGAAGATGCTTTACTTTTAGGCGATATTGATGCGGTTAATTCTGCAAATGAACAGGGAAAAACAATCAAAGAACTGATTGTGAAAATGAAGGAAACCAGCTCTGAAAAATCAGAATTTATTACCGCACTGGATTCACTGCAAACCCTTTATGATGATTTTTTTGAAATCTCTTCTGATGCCTTTGTCAATATTGCTCAGGGTGTAAACTCAGAAGAGATTCAACAAAAGTCTCAACAGGCTTTTGCTATCAAAAATCAAATCAACAGTATTGCTGTTCGCTTAAATGAACAGATTGTCAATATTCTGCAAAATAATCTGGATAGCCAGAGAAACAGAGCTTTTAGAAATATTATCATGCAATTGATTTTCTTTGTACTGGTTCTTGTTTTTTCTTTATGGTTTGTCAGAGCTTTTTCCAGGCGATATATCCTCAACCCGATTTACAATATCCTTAATATGGTAAAAGATATTGCGCAAGGTGAAGGGGATTTAACCAAGCGTTTAAAAGTAGAAACCAGTGATGAAATTGGAGAATTAGGCTCTTGGATGAACATCTTTCTGGATAAAATTCATGAGATCATCAAAAAAATCTATTCAGTTAATCAGCAACTGGATAACAACTTGCTGGCTTTGAATGACTTATCGCAGAAAATGCTGTCTGACTCAATGGAAATGACCGCTGATTCCAGTAGCGCTTCCAGAGAAATCCAGAGTGTTAACGAACAGATTAGTCAGATTTCAGATGAATCTCAATATAATGCTTCAGAGATTCAAAGCCTTGCGATTGAATCTTCTCAAGCCGCACAAGGCATTTCCAGCATCGCCCGAAATGTTGATCAGGTAAATGATTCATTTTCAAATGTTACGCTTTCTATGAATCAGGTTTCTGGTAATATTGACCAGATTTCACACAATATTGCAGATATTGTTGAGCGTATTAATTCTGCAGCCAGTGCTATTGAAGAAATGACGGCTTCACTTTCTGAAGTCAACCAAAATACACAACAAGCTTACCGTATCAGCTCAGATGCTTCCACAAAAACCAAGAATACTGTAGTCGCCATGAAAGAATTGAATACGATTGCCAATGAAGTATCTGATATCGTCTCTATCATCAATGAAATCGCACGTCAGACAAATCTCCTGGCATTAAACGCAACGATTGAAGCAGCTTCTGCCGGTGAAGCAGGAAAAGGATTTTCTGTTGTGGCAAATGAAGTGAAAGAACTGGCTAAGCAAACAGCTGAAGCCACTGAGAAAATAGAGCTTCAAATCAAAAAAATGCTCAATGCAACCGAAATATCATTTAAGGATGTCGTTCAAATTGATGAAGTCATCAACCAGGTTCAGGTGTTTAATAATTCTATCTCCATGAGTATTGACCAGCAGAATCATGCAACCCATGAGATTGCAAATACAGTTAATGATATTGCCCAAAAGGCTAATCAGATTAACCGTTATTCCCAGGATATTAAACATACTGTCATGGAAAATGACCGGATTACTCAGAATGTGAGTGATAATCTCAATTCAATTACCCAACACACCACAAGTGCTGCTGAAATTATTAAAAATACTTCAGCAAAGAGTACCGCTGTGAGCCAGGCGATAGAATTAATTACGACAAAGACGGTCTCAATCAGTGAAAGTATTGATCAGTTGACCAGAGAAATTATGCGAATCAACAATCTGTCTCAGGATACAACCAATTCAGCAAATGATACCAATACCAACACACAATCGGTTAATTTGCTTTTTGATGAGCTCAATGAACTGATAAAGAAGTTTAAAATATAAACTGATGGATGTGTTGTACCGCAAGCTACCAGCTGCGATTATCGTTGTAGCGCAAGCTACCAGCTTGCGAAGGAAAAGATACTGTGACAAGCAGGTTGCTTGCCGTACTACCAGCTTGTGATTATCGTTGTAGCGCAAGCTACCAGCTTGCGAAAGAAAAGATACTGTGACAAGCAGGTTGCTTGACCTACGTCCAGCTTGTGATTATCGTTGTAGCGCAAGCTACTAGCTTGTGAAAGAAAAGATACTGTGACAAGCAGGTTGATTGCCCTACGTCCAGCTTGCGATTATCGTTGTAGCGC
>JAKQQL010000498.1:0-1222 GCA_029564175.1 Candidatus Cloacimonadota bacterium | reverse complement strand
TTCAGGTAAATCCACTTTCATGAATATCATAGGCTTTTTAGATACACCCACATCAGGGCGATATATATTGGATGGTATTGATGGTACTTCGCTGAATGAAAACCAAAAAGCTGAGATACGAAACAGAAAGATTGGCTTTGTGTTTCAGGGATTTAACCTACTTTCACGAACACCTGCAATTGAAAATGTGGAAATGCCGCTATTTTATAGAGGTGGATTTTCTCATGAAGAGATGAGAGAAAGAGCAGGCAAATTTTTGGCTATGGTAGGATTGTCCGGCCGGGGAACGCATCATCCAAATAAACTGTCAGGTGGCGAGCAGCAAAGAGTAGCTATAGCCAGAGCATTGGTTAATGATCCTGCTATTTTACTGGCTGATGAACCTACTGGCAATCTTGATTCAAAAAATACCTCTGAAATTATGAATATATTTACCTATCTAAATAAGGAATATAATCTCAGTATAGTTATGGTTACACATGAGCCTGATGTTGCCGAGTATGCTGATAGAAAAGTTATTTTTAAAGATGGACTTATTATTGATGAGGTAATTATAAAAAAATTTAAGAAAAGAAAAAAGTAACATGGATTTTCCAAATCTGTTAATCACCGCACTCAGGGCACTGGCAAAAAATAAGATACGGTCTATTCTTACGAGCATTGGTATTGTAATTGGTGTTTCCTCAGTTATCGTTATGATTGGTATAGGGCAGAGTGCCAGTATAGCTGTAGAGGAAAGAGTATCAACATATGGTAAAAATGCTATGGAGATAGCCTCATATCATAATTTGCTTACTGAAAATGATAGTAGTTATATCAAAAATAACTTACCTCAGGTGCAATATTCTTCAATTATTATTACAAAATCAAATATACAGATAAATTATAAAGATCGTGCTTTGATGAGTTCACTATATGGTGTTGAGAACGATTATTTTAAAATGAAAATATGGCCATTGGTTTCAGGAAGATATTTTAGCGATATGGAAATTGATACACATGAAAGGGTTGTTATCATTGGTTCAACAATAATGAGGGAGATTTTTTTATATGAGGAACCAATTGGTAAGATAGTGATTATTAATAGTGTTCCATTTAAAGTAATAGGTGTTCTTTCAGAATTAGGACAGTCATTTGGAGGTAAAGATTTTGATAATGTTGTCATAATGCCTTATGGAACAGTTCAAAGAAAAATTGAAGGTAATAGAAAAATAGATCGTAT
>JAKQQL010000497.1:0-1644 GCA_029564175.1 Candidatus Cloacimonadota bacterium | reverse complement strand
CTCTTATTTCCTGCATCATAGTCTGGCAAGTAATGCTCAAGTGAAACTAATCCTTCTTGGTACAATCTTTCTGCTTTCTTGTCAGTAGTGATTAGGTAGTACTCTCTCAAACGAATTATGACTGTAATAAATCCATTGAGAACATAAGGGGGATTCTCTTTTGCATACTCGGGGTACCATACATATATTTTTCCTTCATCTTCCCTCAAAACTTTGAGTCCACCATCTTTAACTTCAACATCAAATGCATTTAGGGCCTTACCTATCATTTCAGTATATTTCTTGTCCCCTGAATAGAGGTGAGCAAAAGTCAATGCCTTTATTATAGTTGCTTGATTCAATGAACCTGTCCATCCAGGTTTCAAGTCATAAGATGGCCAGGGATAAGAGTACTCCCAGACGACAAAATTTCCATCATTCCTAGATTTTGCATTATCTAACAGCCAATCTGCCAAGTATAAACCTCTGTCCCTATACGATTCATTTCCAGTATCATGGAATTTATAAAAAGCTTCGAGAGATTTCATAGCTACGTTATGGGGGGCAATCTGGTACCCAAGCTCCACGCCATCAATATTTCCATAATAAGTTAGCGGGATATCTGCCTCGACTACGGAGTATTTTGCCGGATGGGCAACGCCATTATTTTTCTCATTGGTTTGATTAGAATTCAAATTGATGCATGCGGAAAACAATATCATTGGGATTAGTACAAATGCTATTTTGATCATTAGAGCCACTCTAGAATTTACTTTAAGCTATACTTTATAAAATATTATGGTTACCCGTAAAGTCTTTAATCTGAATTATTCTACTGAATATGATTGAATGGACAAGAGAAGATTTTACGATTCACTTTCACAGGATTATGATGCTAGGTACTCCGATAAATTAAATAGAGAAATGAGGGCAGAAGAAGAAAAAATTATTAATAAATTGCGTAGTGGGCTGACTCTTGACATTGGCTGTGGGACAGGGTATCATTCAAAGATCTTAAAATCAGGTGGACATGTAGTCATTGCTGCGGATATCTCTTATGGGATGGTCAAAAAGGCCAGATCAAATCAAGCCGGAGACTATTACTTAGTCGCAGATATAGAAAAACTTCCATTCAGAAAAAACACGTTTGACAATGTAGTTTCGATATTTGGCGCATTGAACCATGCAAATATCTCTAATTTTAGGGAATCTATTGATTCCTGTCTTAAAAAAGATGGGCGATTGATTTTTACCGTAGGTAATATATACAATATTTCTTGGATATCAAAATCATTGAAAGAAGGTAAAAATCCATTCAAGGCAATAAAAAAAAGAAAAGGTAAGATATCCGTATTTTCAGGAGGGAAGAAGATATCAGTAAGGATAAGATACTATTCTAAAGACGAGATTGATAATATTTTTTCAAAATATGATAAAAAAATTGGATCTTTGTACCCTAAATTAATATTCATTCCTATCCTTAACCTATTTGGGCGATATATAGTTTTTATTGGAAGAAAGTCTTTTTAATTAATAAATTAAAATGTATTCATGAAAGTAAGTTTTGTCCAGATGCAAATTGGAATGCTGGATATTAAAAAGAATGTTGAAAATGCAATAAAATTAATGCGAAAGAGCAATGCAGATTTAATTGTATTACCTGAA
>JAKQQL010000200.1:0-1591 GCA_029564175.1 Candidatus Cloacimonadota bacterium | reverse complement strand
TGTAAAAGCTTTTTATCTGTCTTTCTTAAATATCTATGATTTTTATATTTCAGCCTCAGAAGAAGAGATGAATAAAGGCTATGCAGACCTCATCATGAAGCCTTTTTATATTAAATACAAAGATATTAAGTTTGCTTATCTGATTGAGCTGAAATATATTAAACGAAGCGTTACAGATAAAGAGTTTGATAATCTTTTACAACAGAAGATAAAGGAAGGCTCAAATCAGCTCAATCAATACGCTGAAGACGAATATGCCCGCCAGATGCTTGGACTGCCTCCCTATGGGATGGTTAGTCTGAAAAAAGTCATTATCGTCTTTCACGGCTGGGAACTGGCATATTGTGAGGAATGTGAGTGAGTTAAAAATAATCTAAGTAAAAAACAGCTTATAAGGCGTTTTTATAAGAATTGTTAAAAGCGAGTCAAATATGAACAAAGTTCTGATTAGTTTTATCGGCAACAATGACTGTTTTCTGAGCGAAGACCGAAATGGTGCCATTATCAGTATTCTGCATCAGTTATCATTTGATAAATTATACATTTTATACAATCATTCCAGATATTTACATTATGCATCGGAAATACTCTTATATTGCCGAAAGCATTTTCCTAAAATGTCGGTTTCTTATGAATCAGCTATAACTCTCGACCCGACTGATCATAATCTGGTTTATCCTGCAATGTTTAAGGCAATTGATCATATCATGAAAGAGGAAAAAGACTCTGAAATTACAGTCTCAATCACTTCAGGGACTCCTACCATGCATGCTTGCTGGCTGCTGTTGAAACAGGGTGGGGTCTTGCCGGGCAAAATGATACAGATTTCAAGAGAAAAAGGTTTAAGTGAAGTCACTTTCAGTTTGAATGATTTCCCTCAAATCAAGTCTGAAAAAGCGATTAAGGCTGATTTAACCAGGGTAAGCCGTGAAAATGCTTATTTAAAAGAAAAACTTAATCTGGTGTTTGATGAAATCATTGGTGAGCATTCTTCAATTCTCAAAGTCAAAGAGCAGATATCGAGATTTTGCAGAACAGATATGCCGGTTTATATTGCAGGCGAAAGCGGAACGGGTAAAGAACTGGTTGCCCGCGCAATTCATTATAACAGCAAGCGGAAAGAAGCCCCTTTTATTGCTGTGAACTGTGGGGCAATCTCTGAAACCCTTTTTCAAAGTGAGTTTTTTGGTCATAAGAAAGGGGCTTTTACCGGAGCCATTGATGATCATAATGGCTATTTCAGGGATGCTGATCAAGGCACATTGTTTCTGGATGAGATAGCCGAATTGTCTCTGAGTATGCAGACCAAACTTCTCAGAGTATTGGAAAATAATGAAGTTCAGACACTGGGTGGTAAAAAATACATTGTGAATACCCGTATTATCTGTGCCTCTCATCAGGATATACAGGAGATGCTCGCTAAAGGGAGTTTCAGAAAAGATTTGTATTACCGCATCTTCCAATGTCTGATTCAATTACCGCCTTTACGGGACAGAGGGACAGATATTCTGTTGATTGCTCAGAAATTTCTGGCACAACAAAATAAAAATGAAAATATTCATAAAATCTTAGATAAATCAGCTGAAAAGAA
>JAKQQL010000178.1:0-1529 GCA_029564175.1 Candidatus Cloacimonadota bacterium | reverse complement strand
AAAATAGAATAAATAATTTTGAAAAATCAACTGGTAAAAAGATTCAATTGGTAATTGTTGACCCAATTTATTTGATGAAACCAAATGTTAAGGAAGATGATGATTTAGTTGGAGCAGTTTCATGGGACCTTAAATTATTAGGAAGAAAATTAGATGTACCAGTTATATGTGCAAACCAGATAAATAGAGAAGGTCATAAGAGACATTTGACAGGTAAAGATATGGATGCAATGGATTCTGCAAGTTCAGATAGACTTGGTCAGAATTCAGACGTAATGATTGGAATATTTTCGGATGAGCAACAGTGGTTAAAACTATCTTTAGTAAAATATAGAGATGGTCGAGGGCCTACGTTGTTTTTAAGAAGAAAATTTGATGTAATGACAGTTGAATATGATGAAGATTACAATCAACATGAAGAGATTATGGCGCAAATTATGGGTGGTCCAAATCCGAATGAAAAAGATGATAAGGAGGATGAATGACAGATGAAATCAATTCTCTTTTATCATCAGGTAAAAACAAATTGTTTGATATGCAAGTTGTTTGTGAAATGCTGGTTGCAGGAATTATTCTTTATTCGTCAGAAATGAAACATGTAGAAGTTGATGAAGATGAAGTTGCTGATTTTGTCATTAAGAATTTTCCGCAAATTGTTTTATCTATTACTGAAGATGCAGAAGGTAGTTAATTTTAGCAAATGTCGACAGGTGTTGTGGAAACTTTATATTATAAACTTTACAATGCTGTTCTTTTGGGCGAAAGTCAAGACGCAAAGATGTATCTGCATTTTCTTCGTGATGAATATGAAGAGGACCCACAATCTTTTGATCCTTTACTAAATGATGGACGATTTATTCATCTCAAACAATTAAGTAATATTGTTGAAACTAATCTTATTGTCAAAAACACAAATTATACTGCTAATATAAGTGATGTACAATCTGCATCAAAAGATGAAAATCAAGCTGATACAGAACCTGAATTGATTAGACATATTTTTGCTAACCCTGTTAATTTTGCGAATCTTAAAAAAGAATTAAATGTTTCAGACTCTTTTTATGTTTACAATATACAACAACCAACTTTGTTTGGTCGAATTGATGTATTGGCAATGGATAATGAGACTGCTTTTGCGATTGAACTAAAAAAGAGTGAAGCAAGATATTCTGTCATCAGTCAAATAGACAAATACGTTTTAGATTTAAAATTAAAGTTTTGTCTTAAAATGTACAAAAATGTCGTTGGCGTAGTGATTGCTAATGGATATGTTGACCAGGTTGTCAAAGAATTAGTAAAATCTGATGTGATCCCGATAAAGTATACTTTAATTGGAGATCAAGTAAAGTTTTGGAGATTGTATGACAAAGAAACTGATTGTGATTACAGAAGTGAAACAAATAGCAGAGAAAATATCACAACAGAAAACAAAGAAGTTGAAGTCACAAAAGAGCAATTACCTTCAGCATTTACAGCCCCAAAAGTCAAAAGAATCAGAAAAAGTAGAAGATAAATTAACTAAGTTTAAA
>JAKQQL010000170.1:0-1285 GCA_029564175.1 Candidatus Cloacimonadota bacterium | reverse complement strand
CCTTCTGTTAGCATACTGACAGAGACTATCCATTCAACAGGATTATCGATTTCATCTACAGTTTTTAATGAGAGAATATTCTCTTTACGAACTTTATCGGCTTTATCAACTATGGATTCAATTACAGATTTATCATTGCCTGAAGATATACCCGAAGTAACCCAGATAACTTTTTTAGATGCTTCATCAAAAGAGATTCTTTCTTTCTTGGAAATAAAATCAACAAGTTCTTTCCAGACTAAAACACAGTTTACGATTTTATCTGTAATAAGAATGGTAATAGGTTTTAGCTTTCCTGCGTAATTTTTCTGATTTTCTGCATGATTGTGATATGTTTCGTCAAATCCTTTATCGCTATCAGCTTCTTCAATTTTATAATCAATTTTTTTAATTATTCCATCTTCCATTGCCTGTTTGAGGCCATATCGATAAATGACATCATGAAAATATTCATTTTCAATATATGGAGTACCGGACAAACCTAATAAATACTGAAAATCATATTCAGGGTTTACAATAAAATCAAACCACTTCTTTGTGCTTGATTCAAAAGGACTGTATATATGATGCGCTTCATCGCTTATGACAAGGATTCGTTGACCTTTCCCTTTAAAACTGTCCTGTATTGATGAACCTGTTCTTTCATAAGCGGCATGTATATTTTCAACACAGATGTCACCGTTTAATATTGGGTCATTTGCTGATTTGATTGACGGTGAGGGATATAAAGCACCAAGCTCTTGCAAAATTGTAGTGATTGTTGAATTACCGCTAAGATTTTCAAATTTCTTTTTTAATTCTTCCTCTATGGTGAGTGAAGGGCAAAGAACAAGCACTTTATCAACTATACCCTCTGCGAGCATTATTTGAGCAACTCCATATATGACCCAGCTTTTACCTGTACCAGTCGCTAGGTCAATACTGGCAGATTTTTTATTCAGTACCTTGAATTTAGCAAAATATTCTTCAACTGTGTCATATTTAAGTTTCAGTTTATTTTTCTCATTGTAGGTTTCTTCTGCGAGTGTTTTAGTTGTCGGATACTTATTTGAAACAAAGAAAGCTATAGATTTTCGTATCGCTTCTCTGACATGTTCAAAGTTGTCTGTTGTTATAGCTTCCAGAAAAGCTTCATACTTATTAACTATAGATAAAGTTTCATCTGAATTATCTTGTATTTCTAATACGAAATCTTCATTTATATATTGAATGCTCATTTGAAAGCCTCTCTTTTCATGTCTTTCTTGAATTCATTACCGTATTTATCCATATATATAATCATTAG
>JAKQQL010000164.1:0-13718 GCA_029564175.1 Candidatus Cloacimonadota bacterium | reverse complement strand
ACAGGTACTGTGTGGTATTTATCTGATATTATTTTCGATGAGTTCAATCCCAATTTCTCTTACAATTGTCTTTCAATACCTATCCCTGAAAATCAATCTGAAATTGATGGTGGAAATAATATCGTTGCAGACCCAATGTTTGTTGGAGTCGGAAGACATCCTTATGCGTTACAGGAAAATTCCCCTTGTATTGATAGCGGTTTGAACCTGCCTGAGTTACCACCATATGATATTGTGTACAATAAACGCATTTCAATCGGTGCATTAAATGGAGACAGCCTGGTTGTGGACAGAGGGGCTTATGAGTATAATTCCGTGTATGTCGGGGGGATGAGAGTGATTGTTCGTGATGCAGGTAACGGGCAGTTGATTGATTGTGTGAAGGCTCAGATTAATGGTTTTCTGCCTGAGTTTACAGATTCTTTGGGATTTTTACATTTTGTAACAATGCCAGGAGAGTTTGCTGTTACATTCAGCAGATGGGATTATCTGGATCAGACTGTTCATGTCAGCGTTGTTGAGGGTGAAGATACACCGGTAAGCGTTTATCTGCAAAGAACGAATGTCGTGAGTACTGATGAGGAAAGCTTGTCAGCTCAGAACGCGCTTTCTCTAAAAAATTATCCTAATCCATTCAACCCAAGCACCACCATTTCCTGGCAGATGCCGGAAGAGGGAGAGGTTGAAGTCAGCATTTTCAATATCAAAGGTCAAAAGGTAAAGACCCTCTGCAATCAGAGACTGGCAGGCGGTCAGCATCAAATCGTATGGGATGGAAAAGAATATGGCTCTGGTGTATATTTTGTCAGATTACAAACTGGCAATCAAACCTTAATAAGGAAGATACTGATGATGAAATAAGCGGAGTAAATCTGTTTATTAAGATGAGTTCGGGAATTGACCTATTTTAATCTTACTTTCTTTCTCTTGAAAGAAAAAAAGTAAGCAAAGAAAGTTCAAGCGCTGTATAAAAATCCTGTCTCCAGTCACTCTTTTGGGCTCCACCGCAAACTCGCATCTGGTAAAGATTAGCAGGAAGGTACCCATCTGCTCAAACAAGCGGTTGTTCGCACCCAATCGAGTATCCTTACGATTTGACGGATTTTTATAAGGCGCAGAGTTTCACTACCTGCACTCTATTTATACATTAGCCCCAATCTTTTAGATTTTTATATTTAAGATCAATTTGTCAGAAAAACTGTTATAATTGTTTAAACAGCTCATTTTACAAACAAATTAGCATAAGCGCTTTTAATTAAAAACTGTTATTTTGAACAGTATCCTTAAACTATTTTTTTAAAAGATAAAAAATATCTTGACTTTTAATGATAATCCTGCTATTTTTTAAACAATTTAAAGATAGGGAGGTGTTCTTGAATAAATATCTACGTTTTCAGTTGCCTGGCAATTCAAGAATGATATACAAACTGCTCTATATTTTGATCATTACTTTTACAATTATTAGTGGTATCACGATTAGTGCATTTAATCAGACAACCCGAAAAAGAGAACTAACACTTCTTGAGCAGTCTATCTTTAATACGATTAAGTTTACAGAAAAAGCATATCAATTACCTTTGTGGAATATTGATGTAACTGAAATTGAGGCGCTTAATAAAGCGCTTCTGCTAGAAGACATTATAGTGTCTATCAATGTCTTTAATGAATCCAGATTCTTTATTTCCGGATTAAAAAAAGTGGAATCAAACGGACGATATGAAACAGTAAAACTGGACTACCCCTTTGTTTTAGGAGATCATGAAAAGCATATTTATAAAAAACGATTTAGCGTCATCTATAATAATAACAAAATAGGTGATATTGAAATATTCTATACTGACAAAATCGCACTGGGACAGATAAAAACCAGAAATATGGCTATGGTTGGCACTTATCTGATTTTAATGGTTGCCTTAATGATTATCATCTATATCTACATCTCTGCCAATATCTTAAAGCCAGTTACCAGCTTATCTGTATTATCAAATAAAATTGCAAAAGAAAAGGATTATTCACTTCGCTTAAAAACACATTTAAAAGATGAAATTGGACAGCTGTACAATGGATTTAATTTTATGCTAGAGAATATTCAGGAACGAGACATTAACAGAGATAAAATGGAGAAGGAACTCTTGTTAATTAAAAATTATTTAAGTAATATCATTCAGTCAATGCCCTCCATTCTTGTTACGATTGATATCAACAATCGAATTACCCAATGGAATAATTCTGCCGAAAATTACTTCAGAATACCCAGTATTCAGGCTTTAGGTGAAGACTTATCAAGAGTGGTGAATGTGTTTGATTCTTTTTTAGATGAATTTAAAAAACAGCTTGAACCAAAATACTATAACAGACAACATATTAACGAGAGTATTTTGAATATTCATATTTATCCGGTTAGGAATCCTGAGCTAGAGAATATTGTTATTATGGCTGAAGATGTCACTGAAATGGAAAAGAAAGATGAACAGCTTCAACAGGCTCAGAAAATGGAATCAATAGGGAATCTGGCTGGTGGTATTGCCCATGATTTTAACAACATATTGGGTGGTATCATTGGAACGCTTTCAATTATGAATTTTAATATTGAGAAAAATCATCAGATTCCACTTGAAAAATTAACAGATTATCTGGATTTGATGGATAAATCGGCCAATAGAGCTGCTGATATGGTGCAACAGCTTCTATCACTTTCAAAAAAACAGGAGCTCTCTCTTGCTCCGCTTGACCTTAACCTGACTTTAAAACATGTGGTAAAAATATGTAAAAACACCTTTGATAAATCTATTGAATTTGTCGTAAATCCATACGAAGTACCTGCAATTACCTACGCATCCCCCTCTCATATTGAACAGGTTATCTTAAATCTTTGTATCAATGCCAGTCATGCAATGACTGTCATGAGGAAAAAAGATGCTGATATAGGGGGGGTATTGACATTAAGTATTTCAAAAGTCATGGCAGATCATTTCTTTATTCAAAGTCATCCAGAAGCAGAACCTATCGAATATTGGCGAATTTTAATCGGTGATACAGGTGTCGGTATGGATTCCAAAACGATTGCTAAAATATTTGAACCATTCTTTACCACAAAAGGAAAAAGTGTTGGCACTGGCCTGGGTTTAACGATGGTTTATAATATCGTAAAACATCATAATGGCTTTGTGGATGTCTATTCGGAAGTGAATATCGGTAGCAATATGTATATATACCTGCCTGTATATAAGAAAGAACTTGAAGAAAAGGTGGTTAAACATACAGAAAACTATCTCCAGGGGCAAGGTACAATACTAGTTGCAGACGATGAACCATTTGTCAGAAGAATAGCAACTGAAATGCTTGAGATGTGCGGGTATCATGTGATAACAGCCAATGACGGTGAAGAAGCTGTTAAATTGTATAAAGACAACATGAATAAAGTGGATATGGTCTTACTGGATATGATTATGCCTAAAAAATCAGGTAAAGAAGCTTATCTGGAAATGAAAACACTGAATGAAAATGTAAAAGTACTCTTGTCTTCCGGATTTAAACAGGATGAAAGAGTAAAGAGTATATTAAAGTCTGGAATTCAATCTTTCATTCAAAAACCCTATACAATAGAAAAGCTTTCAAAAGCGGTTTATGAAATAATGAATACAAAGGTATTTTAAACATTATGATAGACTAACAGATTCTCTTCAGGTACCCGCTGTATCATTGCAATTTGTTAATTTTCAGTAAAAAAGAGGTCTTTTGCTTGACAAAGACTGCTGGTTGTTAAACTTGCCATAAAAAGATGATATACGGAGGATCCATGGAAATAGAGAACAAAATCCAGGAACTCAGAAGAAAGAGAGAGCTTGCTAATCTGAGCGGTGGAGAAAAAAGAATAGCCGAACAACATGAAAAAGGAAAACTGACTGCACGTGAACGTATCAGATTTTTAGTTGATCCGGACTCATTTGAAGAATTTGATATGTTTGTAACACATGAGTGTACAAACTTTGGAATGGAAAATTCAAAAATATTAGGTGACGGTGTGGTTACCGGTTGTGCAACAATTGGTGGCCGTATGGTTTATATTTTTTCACAGGATTTTACTGTTTTTGGCGGATCATTATCAAAGACTTATGCAGAGAAAATCTGCAAAATCATGGATATGGCGATGAAAGTCGGTGCACCGGTAATTGGTTTAAATGATTCAGGTGGTGCCCGTATTCAGGAGGGTGTTGATGCTTTAGCCGGTTATGCCGAAATCTTCTGGCGTAATGTTCAGGCATCAGGTGTTATTCCTCAGATTTCAGCTATTTTAGGACCATGTGCCGGTGGTGCAGTATATTCACCTGCCATTACAGACTTTGTTGTAATGGATAAGAAAAATTCCTATATGTTCGTCACCGGTCCAAAAGTTGTTAAAACAGTATTAAATGAAACGATTACCACAGAAGATCTCGGTGGTGCAAGAATCCATGCCTCAAAAAGCGGTGTGGCACAGTTTATGACAGAAAATGAAGAAGAAACTTTAACCCTAATTCGTAAATTAGTGGGTTTCCTGCCTTCCAATAATATGGAAGATGCACCAAGAATCCCTTGTTCCGATCCGGTTGACCGCTCATGTGATAACCTGGTTGCTTTGATTCCTGACAATCCTAATAAACCTTATGATATTTATGATGTAATTAAGAGTATTGTGGATGATGCAGATTTCCTGGAAGTATCCAAACAGTTTGCTCAGAACATAGTAGTTGGTTATGGCAGATTAAATGGTCATACGATTGGTATAGTTGCCAATCAGCCTAAAGTGCTGGCTGGTGTGCTTGATATCAATGCTTCAGTCAAAGCGTCCCGTTTTGTCCGTTTCTGTGATGCGTTCAATATTCCTTTACTGGTACTTGAAGACGTTCCCGGCTTCCTGCCTGGTTCTAATCAGGAGCATAATGGTATTATCCGTCATGGTGCTAAATTACTTTATGCCTTTGCAGAAGCAACTGTTCCAAAAGTAACCGTTATTCTTCGCAAAGCCTACGGTGGTGCTTATTGTGTGATGAACAGTCGTCACATGAGAGCCGATATGGTTTATGCATGGCCAAGTGCCGAAATTGCAGTGATGGGACCTCAAGGTGCTGTTGAAGTGATCTTTAGAAAAGATGTAAAAGAAGCAGCGAACCCGACTCAGGTATTAAAACAAAAAGAAGAAGAATACCGTGAAAAATTTGCTAATCCTTATAATGCTGCAGCCAAAGGGTTTGTGGATGATGTGATTGAACCGGCAAATACCCGTTTCAGATTAATCAGAGCCTTTGAAATGCTTGCAACTAAAAAAGAATCCAATCCGCCTCGCAAGCATGGAAATATCCCATTATAAAGGATCTAATTATGAAAAAAATCCTTTTAATCCTTATCATGACTCTGATTTTGTTTTTTTTCAATGTGCTTTCAGCTCAGGAAAATGATTCAACAGATGTCGTGGCTCAACATCAGATAGAACTCTTTGGTATTTCTGAAAATTATACGCTTGGTCAGGCTGCTGAAGTGGTTGATCTGTCAGTTGATTCTCTTGTGACTCATTTTAAACTTAATAAAAATGACAATAGGATTGCCGGAAGAAAACTGACTTCGCTCAGGGTTAATCCGGAAGATATTGTAAAGTATAAAGACGATATTACTTATGGCTTCAATCATTCCATGGCTCTTTTTGATTGTGCTAGATTAAATAAAATTCCTATAAAAAAACTGCTTGAATATCTTAATCTTCCAATTCAGGATAAATCAAATTATACAAAGACTCTGTTTGATTTAAAGATTAAACCATCTCTTATTATTGAAAAAGTAGATTATTTTGCAACAAAAAAAATGGAGCTTGGTGCGATTTTGACTATACTTGGTATGCTGGTCGTTTTTTCAGCGCTGGCAATAACAGCTATAGTTTTGACTCAGATGATTCATCTTGGTAAATTTGGAAAACCCTCAGGACATGGTCATTCTAAAACTGTTTCTCCTGCTTCAGTTCAAACTCCTGTTGGTAAAATTAAAGCACCAAGACCTGAAGATCTCAGCAGTGCAGCTATTGTTGCAGTTATTACTGCTATTCACTTAAGAACACAGGAACTTGAAGAAGAGAATAAACTTATGCTGACCTGGAAACGGGCAAATATCAGTATGTGGCAAGCTTCCGGTAAGGTTCAGTTTCCTAACAGTAAATTCCAACAAAATAAATGCAGAAGTTAATTAAAGGAGTCTAAATGAAAAAGTATTCAATGAAAATAAATAATGAAAATTACCAGGCTCGTATAATTGAGTTCACAGGTAATCATGCTAAAGTGGATGTAAACGGTGTTGAATTCGTTGTTGAATTAAATACTGATAACGCTGCAACAGAGCCAAAAATCGTTCAAATGGAAAAGCCCGTCCCTTCAGTTCCAAAAATGAGAACTGACGGTAAATTATCCAATGATATTAAAGCACCAATCCCGGGTGTAATTGTCAATATCCTTAAAAAAGAAGGGGATACTGTACATGCTGGTGATGTAGTGGTTACCCTTGAAGCGATGAAGATGGAAACTGAAATTATGGCTGATTGTGATGGCATTATCCAAAAGATTAATGTGAAAGAAAAAAGCCCTGTTCAGGAAGGTGATGTACTTGTTACTATTCAGGCTTTTGCAGATAAACCGGCTACTCCTGTTCAAGCACCTGTTCAGTCAAAATCCCAACCGGTTGCTCAAAAACCAGCACCTGCTCCTGTTAAATCACCAACTCAGACATCTGCTTCCACAGGCTCAAAAACAATTGTTGCACCTCTTCCTGGAATCGTACTGGATATAAAGGTGCAAGTGGGTCAAAGAGTTGAAAATAATCAGGCAGTTGTAATCCTTGAAGCAATGAAAATGGAATCTGAAATATACAGCAATTCAGCCGGAACAGTAAAAAAAATCCTGGTAAATAAAGGCGAAACCGTTAATGACGGACAAGTCTTGATTGAATTAGGAGATTAAGCATGGCAGAGTTAATCAATTTCTTCTACACGACCGGTTTTGCCTGGATGAATGTAAGCTATTTAGCCATGCTTTTAATTGGTTTTGTATTTATTTGGCTCGGAATCGCCAAGGATTATGAACCGCTTCTTCTGGTTCCTATCGGATTTGGTATCGTTTTGGGTAATCTTCCCGGTGTTTCTGCTATGATGCAGGGGGTTTATAATCAAGGCTCTGTGATGCAATATTTGTATTTTGGTGTCTTGAAGGGTATTTATCCTCCGCTTATATTTCTTGGAATTGGCGCAATGACAGACTTTTCGACCCTGATTGCCAATCCAAAACTGATATTATTGGGTGCTGCAGCCCAATTCGGTATTTTTGCTACTTTTGCTGGTGCTATGTTGTTAGGTTTTAATGTCCTTGAAGCAGCTTCCATTGGTATTATTGGTGGTGCTGACGGTCCAACCTCAATTTACCTTTCTTCAAAATTAGCACCTCATCTTGTAGGTCCTATTGCAGTAGCAGCCTATTCTTATATGGCATTGGTTCCTGTGATTCAGCCTCCAATTATGAAACTGCTTACAAATTCAAAAGAACGTGTTATCAGAATGAAAACACCTCGAATCGTTTCACAAAGAGAAAAAATACTCTTTCCGATTATCGCTTTCGTCGTAACCGGACTGATCGCACCTGGCGGTGTGGCACTGCTTGGAATGCTCTTCCTGGGAAACCTTTTGAAAGAAAGTGGTGTTACAGAACGACTTGCAGTAACTGCCCGTAACGCCATTATCGATACCTGTACAATTCTGATCGGGGTTACGGTTGGAGCAAGTACCAGTGCCGATGTCTTCTTAAATCCAATCTCCATCAAGATATTTGCGCTTGGTTGTTTCTCCTTTATGATGGCTTCTGCTACCGGTGTTCTTTTTGCAAAATTTATGAATCTCTTCTTAAAAGAAAAAATAAACCCGCTTATCGGTTCAGCCGGTGTTTCTGCCGTTCCAGACTCAGCCCGTGTTTCTCAGATTGTAGGTCAGCAGTATGATAAAACCAATTATCTGTTAATGCACGCGATGGCTCCTAACGTAGCCGGAGTGATCGGTTCTGCTGTGGCAGCCGGTGTTTTACTGGGTATTTTGGGATAAAAAAACATATGCAAGCATTCTGTTTACGGACAATCTGGCTACAAACAAGATACTTGTAGTACCAAATATAACAGCTTGCTAATATACAATTTAAAAGGCAACTGCTTGCAGTTGCCTTTTTACTTTCAACATAGGACTATAAAGAACTTTAAATCAGCAGACAAACATCATTTTATTACTACTTAATCCCCTATTTTATAAATCTTACATCATGAGTTGAGGTCAGTTTCACGACAAACTTAAATCACATAAAATGAAAAAGGAGATTGTAGCATAGGCGTAATTCTATATGCTGAGCTTATTTTATCTGAGTAATCTCCATAACTCGGTATTATTTAAAACCAGGCAGTTTTCTGGTTTTCATTTTTTTTCTTGGAATAAGATTTTCATAGTATTTACGGGTATGAATACTATACTCATTACAGATATCTTCCAGTTTTTCAGAGATTTTACGAGAATTGATACGACTAATGACTTCATTTCTGGCATTGTTCATATCTGGAAGAGCCCCTGCCTGGACATCCAAAATCTTTGTAACAATATAATGACCTTCCAAATCTTCTCTTAATTCCATTACATCGCCCTTTTTGTATTTTTCAAAAAGACGATACTCACGACCCAGATCATTAGAATCAAGATAAGGTGTTTTGCCAAAATTCCATTCTTTTTCTTCATTTACAGAGTAAGTCTGAACTAACTGGTTAAAATCATAGCCTTTTTTTGCCATCTCCAGGACTTTATCAGCCTGAGATTTACGTTTGAGATAAATTTCCTGCACCTTAAATAAAGAAGGTTTCCTGTATAATTCATTATTTCTACGGTATTCATCTTGTATTTCGTTAATAGAAGGATCTTCAATTTTTAAGTATTGGCTGATAATATAGCTGATCGTTTCTTCAGCCATTTTCTCTTCCATTTGTTTAAGTTTTCGACTTAGTTCTTTCTTAAAAAAGGGATTTTCCTTAAATTTCACTTTATCTGCATAATCCAAAACAACCTGTTGTAAAATAATACTGTGAACAAATTGCTGAACTTCTTTTTCATTATAAGAAAAGATGTTATAGACCCCATAATCTTGCTTTATTTTCTCTAAAAACACAGGTATTTCGAGCTTTTGATTATTAAACGTACTTACTGCCAGATAATCCTTAAAAACCCCATTGTAAGAAGACAAACTATCACTCAGCATTTTATTAATCGCATAATAGTTCAGGGTAATACTATCATTGATTTTCCTATATAATGATTCTCTTTCGTTTTCTTTTTTCAAGTAGTAGAGTTTTTTGTAAATATAGTCTTTGCTTTCAGAAAAAGATGGCGTTTTATCTCTATAATAAATCGAATAGTAGTTTTTACTTTCAGCTATACCAGAGAAATCCCCAGCATTCTTAAGTTTCTGAATTTGATATTTAAGTGAATCTGTGGCATCTTCAAGATCAGTTAAACCTACAAGACCTGGATTTTTACCTGTATCATCAGGAAAAACATCAGAATAAACATCAACAAAATATTCCCCTTCATTGAGGCGTCTTAGAGCTGACATAGCATTATCGTATGCTGATGATTGATTTTTAGGAAAATTCATAGCTCTTATTTTGTAAAACAGATGATTACGGTAGTACTCTTTTAACTCTCTGTTAGACACTTTGATATACTGGTAAGTCTGATAATCAAAAAAACGCTCAGCTATCAGATTAAGGGTAATGACTTCTTTTTGTTTATCAAATACTGGCTGTAATTCTTTTTCACGAATACCTGAAATTTCGGCAAATTCAAGAATGACTTTCTGAGCAATTAAATTATCAAGTATAAAATTACGCGTATTCTCGTTGATTTCAATGTCCATTTTATCAGCAAAAGTTTCAAAATCAGAATAAAATAATTGCTGATCATTTACGATTCCCACAATCTGTTTTTCTTTAGGATATTTATAATTAAAAAAATGATAAAAAAAGGCAACGAGGAGAATCGTTACTATCATAATGACTGAGTTCTTTTTTTGAGTCATATTTCTTCCTTTTATGATGATGTGTTTCCAGCGAAAATCAGCTGTTATATTTACAATCTACTGACAGAAGGCTACAAACATGATGTTTGTAGTACGCATAAAACACAATATGGATATATATCGGTTTTTATGCAAGTTTTTTTTAAAAAAAATTAAGTTGACGAATAGAGTACTTTTATTAAATGATTCAAAAAAAATCTAAGGGGTTAGAAATGATAACAAACGAAAAACTACAAACCCGTACTTTAAGATTCTATAATGAATCCTTTAAAACAGATGACTGGGATTTTCTAAAAGCTGAACTTGAAAACCTTCAGATAATGGAGATCAACAATGCTACAGATTTATTAACTTTTTTAGAAAAAAAATCTGAATTTGATGAACTGATTGCTGATGAAATGGCGTGGCGATATATCAAAATGACTTGTGATTCTGCTAATGAAGCATTATTAAATGCTTTCAATGAATATCAGGAAAAAATCATCTCCCCCATGCAAACATACGATTTTGAGTTAAAAAAGAAATTCTACACTTCCCCTTTCAGAAATGAACTGAATGAAAAACAGTATAAACTGCTCAATCAAATCATCGCCAATGACATAGAATTGTTTAGAGAAGAGAATATCGCAATACAAGAGAAAATTACTCAATTAGAAACCAAATATGGTACTATTTATGGTAAAATGAATGTCATGTTTGATGGAGAAGAAAAAACCATGGCTCAACTCAGTGTCTATCTGAAAGAGCAGGACAGAGCTGTTCGCGAAAAAGCATGGCATTTAAGAATGAACAGACTGGCTGAAGACAGAGATACATTTAACCAGCTGTTTGATGAGATGAAGGCATTAAGAATCGAAGAAGCAAAGAATGCTGGTTTTGATAATTTCAGAGATTATATGCATCAGAAAAAAGGCCGTTTTTCTTATACACCTCAGGCACTCTTCATGTTTCATGAAGGTGTAGAAAAAGCGGTATTACCCTTTTTAAAAGAACAAACAGAGGAAAGACGCCAGAAATTGAATATAGAAAGTGTCAGACCATGGGATACTGCAGTTGATCTCGATGGTAAAAAACTAAAACCATTTGAAAACAGTGAAGAGTTGATTGATAAATCCATCCATATTCTGGATCAGATTGACCATGATTTCGCGTTAACACTGAATAAAATGAAAAACAGTCAGTATCTTGATTTAGAAAACAGAAAAGGCAAATCACCGGGTGGTTACAATTATCCAATCAATGCAGTAAACTCTTCATTTATATTTATGAATTCAGTTGGCTTACATGATGATGTAACAACCCTACTTCATGAAAGTGGTCATGCGATGCACGCAATGGCAATGTCTTCCATTACAAATGAATTCTATAAATCAACACCAAGTGAGATTGCAGAGCTGGCTTCTATGAGTATGGAACTGATGACAATGGATTACTGGAAAGAATTTTATCCAGATAATGCGGATTTTATCAAAGCCAAAAAAGAGCAAATCCTAGGCACTCTGGAGTTTTTGCCATGGTGTATGACTGTTGATGCCTTCCAGCACTGGATTTATACCAATCCAAATCACACAGCTGATGAAAGACATCAGTATTTTGCATCCTTAATGGATCGGTTCAATGTAGGGATTGACTGGAATGGACTCGATGCTGAAAAACAAAATCGCTGGATGCTTCAATTACATATCTTTGAAGTGCCTTTCTATTATATTGAATACGGAATGTCTCAACTAGGCGCACTGGCAATATATAAGAATTATCGCGAAAACCCAAAACAAGCAATTGAACAATACAAGAATTTCTTGAAAGCAGGATACTCCAAACCAGTTAATGAACTGTATGAAATTGCCGGTGTAAACTTCAAATTTGATGCAGATTACCTGAATGAAATAGTGGCTTTTGTAAAAAAAGAATTAGATCAGTTAAATTAAAAAGCCTTAGAATTTTAAAAGCCGCAGATAAATCTGCGGCTTTCTGTTTACAGGTATTTCTGTATATTGGATGATTAATACTTAATTTCTCTTGTGATTTTTATACTGCCAATTTCTGCAGTAATCCAGTTGCCTTTTGCATCAAATGTGTATTTACATGGCCAATTTTGGCTTTTCTGCACTTCAAAGCTATTAGTTGTTACTTTTGGAGCTGAGAGTTTTTCATTATAGAGGTTGTCGTAAGATTTGAAGCGATCAGCAATACCTTTCCAATTAGTTTTAGATGATTTGAATTTCGCCTTATTTTCATAATTGTAATTCAACATTAATGGAAATCCTTTTTCATCAGTCTTTGTAATTTTATAGTTTTTATTCACTTTTGAAGTAACACTTTCTGCTCCGGTCATACTCCAGGTCATCACCACTTCTCCTTTCCATTCAGACAAGTCAATTAAGCCTTGTTCATTGAGGTTAGTAAGCGCTGAAAATTCACTTTTTGTATTTGCAGAAGTCAGTTTAATGTCATTATCACCAACAAAACGTTTCATAATTGGATCTGCACTTGAAAAGAAGGAGTTACCTTCAATATACATTCTGCCTTCCATATCAAATGTTAATTGAAGCTCTTCATAGTTATTATTAAAGATTTCACCCCAGAAACCACCATCTATAATACCATCAGCTCGTCCCTTGGTCATTCTGTCCAGTGGGTTATCCCAATTTCTCAGATTACTCTTATCAATGAGAAATGCCTTAGCTGTAATTGATTTATAAGATCCGTCAGGATTATAATCTACGACAAGTTTTTTTGTTTCAAGCGTTTTACCTTCATCTGTTTTACTTTCAATTCTTACTTCTTTTATTTTTCCTGATTTATCAAATTCCTGCTTCGCAATGATTGGATTACCTTGTGAAGGGGTAATGGTAGTTGTTACTTTTTTAGGATTTGTAAAGAATTTCTGGAATGGGAAAAAATCAACCATATATTCGATACCATAGATTGAACAAAGTAAGTCATTGTTTGCATAAAAGTCCACTAACTGTTTTACCGGACGAGATAATGAAACCAATAATTGACGGTGTTTTGCTGCTGCAGATGGATAATAGTTAACAAATTCTTCTATATTGTTGTATGCTTCAAACTTATCTCCATCCCCGCCAGTATATCCACCTTTACGATTGATAGAAAAATTGATAACTTTATCAATTGAAGGTTTAACTTCCTGATATTCTTTTTCAAGATATTCTTTTGCCTTAACAGCGTCTTCAAGCCATGCATAACATACTGCCAGATTATGATAAGCAATCCATTTTGTTTTTGGAGAGCATTTATCAACTTCTTTTTCAATCAGTTGAGCATAAGATTTTACAATTTCCTTTTCTTTTAAAGTCAATCCAAAAGAAGTTTTGCCTTTGAATATGTTGATGACTCATCTTTCCGACATGTAAGTCCTTGATAAATTTATTTAAAAACAGACACACTATCATGATAACTTTCATATTTTAAGTATGTTATGCAATTTCTTTATTTTGATACAATTCTGCTTCAACGATTTTATCTTCATACCATTCGCTGTTAAAAAATGTTTCAATGGTTGAATCATAATTACAGATCAGTTCATGAACCGATAAAATATTTTTCTTTAAAGAATACTTTAAAAAATCTATGCATTTC
>JAKQQL010000148.1:0-3090 GCA_029564175.1 Candidatus Cloacimonadota bacterium | reverse complement strand
ATCCGGAATTCCCTGCTGATCCATCATAACAAGTTGGAGTTTCTGGACAAAAGTATTTTGTGCCATAAATTCAATTTGAAGATTGATGTTGAATTTCTGTTCTATTTCAGTTTTTCTTCTTTTTAATTCTTCGCAGTTATTAGACGCAAAAGTCCAGAATGTAACAGTTCGAATTTTCTGATCTGCTTTTACGTAAGAAAAGATGACAGTGCATAATACGCATAGTGCTAGTGTTGCTTTTTTCATTTTACCTCTTTAGTTATAATATATCTTACTATTAAATAATTGTTTTAGCAAATTCAATTCATCATAAACATCTTTTATAACATTTGTCATTTTAAGAAGTCATCTATAATCGCATAAGTCTTAATACACTTATTTCAATCTTCGCAAGGTTCTCTTCTGCGTATTTGCTATCATTTCATCAAAAGATATTTTTTTGTTAACAAAATAATCTGTGTATTGATAGCTGAAATCATTAAGAAAATCCCAGAAGTAATCTCCTGATACAACTGAAGGTATGTTTTCAGCCGACATTATCTGTATTCTGGCAGTTTTAGCATTTCCGAATCTTGGATCATCTTCATTGAAAAGATCATCGCTCCATAGTTTTTTTAGAGGCGGAAGCATTCCTGTACATTCATATCGAACTTTAAGAGCTGATTGATCATACTGCATATATTCAATTATGTCATATATTTTTTTCGGATCTTTTGTTCCCTGGGGTATTGCAAGGAAAGAACCTCCCCAGGTGGAACCGCACTTCATACCTTTTTTGTAGACGGGCAGATTGCGTATTTTGAGATCATATTTTCCGCTTTTTGCTGCTAAATCAGATTGGAAAAGCCACCAGTCAGTAGCGATATAAGAGGCGTATGTTCCGTTTTCAATTAATTTCGAAAAATTGCCCCAGTCCCAATTTGTCATCGTGCCGATATTCATCCATTTTTCCCATTTCTTTAGAAACTCAATAAACTCCGGAGAATTGAAATTAGGTTTGCCGTCTTTTGTGATAATTTGTGCACCGCTCTGCTGCCATATCATAAACATCGTATCACCAAGACCGATATTACCGTTAGGAAGTGCGAAATGAACTTGTTTTCCGTTTTTTCTGAGCTTTCGCAGTTTTTTTGATTCTTCAAAAAATTCATCCCATGTTTCTATTTTTGATACATCAACACCTGCTCTTTTCCAAATTGTGTCATTATACATAAGAACAGCCGGGTGAGCATCATGTGGCAGACCGTAGATGTTTTCCCCGTATGTTAACCACGAGAACCGGCCTTCGCATACCTGAGATAATAAATCAGATTTTTGAACATATTTGTTGAGAGGTATGACAAAAGATTTTCTTGGATCTGAAGACAGTATTCTATTGTTTTCTATCATCCACTCTATAATGTCAGGAACATTCTCTCCTTCCATCATGACAGCTTGAAGTTTCTGTACGAAGGCTCTTTGGGCAACCATCTCGATCTGAAGATCAATATTGAATTTCTGATCAATATCATATTTTCTTTTTTTCCATTCTTCGCAATTATTTGCGGCGAATGTCCATAGCTGTACTATCCGTTTTGTTTGATATGCATTTGCGTAAGAAAAGATGACAGCGCATAAAGCACATAGTGCTAATGTAGTTTTTTTCATTTTACCTCTTTTGTATTAATTTCTATTTAATGAAAAATATTTTTTGAGAAAAAGTCTATTCATCATAAACATCTTCTTCAGTCGTTTCTTCCGGCTCTTCATCCTCGAATTCATCGTTTGCTATGTCTGATGATATTACTTCATATGGATCAATTTTTGAGTTAAATCTGATCATTGCGTTATTTTGAGCGTTTTGAATCATTTCATCAAATGATATATGTTTTTCATTGTAATATTCATTATACTGCTGACCAAAATCAGCAAGATAATTCCAGAAATGATCTGCCATTAAGACTTTAGGAAGATCCTTTCCTGATTTAATTTGTAGTTGAGTTAATATTACACCATCGAATCTCGGGTCTTCTCTTTTGAAATAATTATGATTATATATCGATTCTACAGGGGGAATCATTCCAGTTTCGTCAAACCTTTCTATTGTTGCAGCTTCATTGTATTGCATGTATTCCATAATCTTGTAAATATTTTCCGGATCCTTTGTTCCCTTTGGAATAGCGAGGAAAGATCCGCCCCATGAAGAACCGCATTTCATACCTTTTTTATAAACAGGAAGATTGCGTACTTTTAAACTGTATTTTCCATTTTTTGCAGCCATATCACTCTGAGAGACCCACCAGTCCGGAGAAATATATGAAACGTATGTTCCGTCTGCAATAAATTTGGCAAAATTATCCCAGTCCCACATAATCATTGAGCCGGTATCCATCCAATTTTTCCATTTTTTTTGAAATTCTATAAAATCAGGTGAATTGAAATTAGGTCTACCGTCTTTTTTTACAATAGGTATTTCTGTCTGCTGCCATATCATAAACATAGTATCACCTAGACCGATATTACCGTTGGGAAGAGCGAAATGAACCTGCTGACCGTTTCTTTTCAATTTCTGAAGTTTCTTGGATTCTTCGAAAAACTCATCCCATGTTTCGATTTTAGAAACATCAACTCCAACTCTTTTCCATACAGTATCGTTATATACTAAAACAGTGGGGTGAACATCATGAGGAAGAGCATAAATATTGTTTGAGTAGGTTACCCATGATAGGCGCGAGCTTGATATTTTATTATTAAGGATGTTTTTAGATATATATTTATTAAGCGGAATAACAAGAGATTTTGCAGGATCGGATGAAAGAATTTTATTATTTTCGATCATCCATTCAATGATATCCGGTTTGTCTTCACCTTTAATCATTGCCGTATAAAGCTTTTTCACAAATTTGCTTTGTGCAACAAGTTCAATCTGAAGATCAATATTGAATTTTTTATCAATATCAATTTTTCTCATTTTCCATTCTTCGCAGTTATTTTCGGCAAAAGACCATAAAATGATTTTTCTTTTTTGCTGATTCGCCTGCGCGAATGAAAATAGTATCGCGCATAAAGTGCATAATGCTAATGTAATTTTTTTCATTTTACCTCTTTAAA
>JAKQQL010000147.1:0-1560 GCA_029564175.1 Candidatus Cloacimonadota bacterium | reverse complement strand
AAAGTCCTTAAAAGTACTTTCTTCTTTTCATCAATAATGTCATAGTTATCAATTGTATTTTTTACAATGATAGTATAAAAATTCATAATTACAATTAAAGCTCTTAGAGCTTGATCATTTGCATCTGCTCTTTTTAGTAGTTCATCTCCACGACCTAAGATGAGCAGACAGTTAAAAATTGTTGAATTTATATTGTTTATATTTTTAAAAAATTCGTAAGCCTTCTCATAAGTTTCCAAATGAAAATAACATTCACCAATTTGCGTTGTGATCAACAAGATTTTTTTATCTTCAAAAAAGTTATCCTTTTGCTCATCTTTTTGTTTTTCAAGCAAAGCTACTGCCTTCTTAAAATTCTCTATCGCTTGCTCATATCGTTTTTCTTTCTTATCAAACTCACCTAAGTGATTGTAATAATCATAATACTCCGGATTATTTTCAATTCCTTTATAAATCATCTGCATGGCTTCTTCTGTTTTTTCTTGTTTTAAAAGTAATTTATAAAGCTTTACATATACATGATCAAGGGTTTTATCAAGTTGAAGGGCATAAGAATAATCACTGATTGCCTGCTCTGTTTCATTCTGTTTTGAGTAAAGATCTCCTCTCAATGCGAAATATCGGGCATCGGCAGGATTCAGCTCAATTGCTTTTTCGATATCTTTCATTGCTGAGTCAAGTATTTCTGCATGAATTAGTTTTTCTACATCATCTTTGCCTTCAAACAGACTAATCTCAGATTTATTAGATAAAGCTCGTAGAAAATAATAGTAATCATTCTCTGGTTCATTTATTATTTTTTCATTTATCTCATTGATATCCATCATTTTTCTCTCCTTTTTTGATTCTCTGCCTTATAGTCCGGTAAGGTATAAGGCAGAGATTGCATGAAATCTTATTTGCCATGAATTTTGTGGTGTTCAGAAGAACTGACCACAGTCAAATTGGATGGACGGTTGTCTGTTTTGTTGCCATTGATATGATGCACTTCGTAACCGTTATAAACCGGTCCGCCCATTTTCTTTTCTGCAACTGTTCTGTGTGTATAGTGCCAGCCTGATCCGGAATTATACTGTCTGTATCCGGAATTTGATGTGCGATACTTAGCCATGATAGCCTCCTTTTTTAATGGTTTGTCTCATTAAATTGCAGAAGGTATGCCGATTGACAGTATTTTGTTCCCAATCGTTTGTATCGCAGTCTTTTAATAAGTTATTCATCCTGAAGCCAATATTATTCATGGTAACTTTTGTTACTTTTTGAGAGCATTATTTTTACTATTTAAATAGTTTTGATAGCTTTTACGGAAGGTATGCGCTTCCATGTTTAACAATCTGGCTGCCTGTGCCTTATTCCCCTGACATTTTTGAACAGCAGCCTCATAGTAGTCATAGACAACCTGTTTCAGATTAATCCCTTCATCAGGAATGTGTATCGTATTTCGAGATGCAATCTGGCTGTGAAAGACTATATCTTCTGCTGATATCCGGTCTGTATTGGTATTGATCCAGGCATAAGATATAACATTTTTCAATTCCCTGATATTGCCTGGCCAGTTGT
>JAKQQL010000135.1:0-9978 GCA_029564175.1 Candidatus Cloacimonadota bacterium | reverse complement strand
TTTTACATTGAACCGCAGGTTACCCTATCCGTGTAAATCCGTGATATCCGTGGTTAAAGAAAAAAACAATCGCTGCGCTAGAGATCAAGAGATAAAAGAGTCAACGAATAGATTTTACAAAAAGTATGTACAAACCGTTTTTCATTTTACATTTTACATTCAATCGCAGATTGCTAGTTTTACATTTTACATTTTACATTCAATCGAAGATTGCTAGTTTTACATTTTACATTTTACATTTTACATTCAATCGAAGATTGCTAGTTTTACATTTTACATTCAATCGAAGATTGCTAGTTTTACATTGAACCGCAGGTTACCCTATCCGTGTAAATCCGTTATATCCGTGGTTTAAAACTTTCAATTCATAATTCATAATTTAAAATTCATAATTTGCCCGAAGGGCATCCGGGGTTTTATGACAAAAAGTGATATTATTCAGTATTTAAAAGCACATAAGGCTGAATTCAGTCAAAAATATGGGATTATATCTATTGGTCTGTTCGGGTCATATGCCAGAGGTGACAATCATCTAAAAAGTGACATAGACTTAGCAATAACAATCAAAGAAGATTATAAAACTCTTTCCAATTATATGAGTTTAAAACGTATACTGGAAAAAGCATTTCAAACTAAAGTGGATCTTGGCATTGAAGATACAATAAAACAGATTGTCAAAGATAAGATATTAAATGAGATCATTTATGTCTGAAAGAGACATCAGGCTTTATTTAAATGATATCCTGGAATCGATAGAATCGATATTTTCATATATATCAGGTATCGATTACAAAAAGTTCTCTGAAACCAGAATGATTTACAATGCCGTTATCCGTGAATTTGAAATCATTGGAGAAGCATCTAAGAAAATTCCCCGAGAAACGCGTCAGCATTACAAAGAGATATCATGGCGTAATATCATAGCATTTCGAAATTTACTGATACATGAATATTTTGGAGTAGATACCAGAATTTTATGGAACACGATTCACACCGACTTACTTCCTTTGAAAACAGCAGTCTGCGATTTAATAGAAAAAGAGAAACATAAGTAGCGCAAGCTACCAGCTTGTGATTCGTATTTCAAACAATCGCTGCGCTAGAGACCAAGAGCACCAAGAGAAAACGAAAAAATTAATTCAAAATTAAATATTTGTCCGCATGTCGCTTCCATTATTCATTAAACATTCACACACAATCTGTTCTCTCTCTGTGACTTCTGTGTTCTCTGTGGTTTATTCAGTTTCTTATTGTTTGATGCAAATAGCTCATCAAGGAGATCCTGCGCTTCGCTCAGGATGACACATTGTAGTTCAGGTAGTTTTACTTTTTACTTTTTCCATTTTACTTTATGTCAGCATTATTCATTATTCATTCTGCAAAGTAGTTACTCTTTGCCCTATCTCTGCGTCCTCTATGTTCTCTTTGTTCTAAATCTTAATTCAAAATTAAAAATTCATAATTTGCCCGAAGGGCATCTGGGGTTTTCATGATAAGTAGAAACCAGTTGATAAATAAAAAAGAGCAAATTATCGATCTCTGTAAAGTCTATCAGGTTAAAAGACTATATTTATTTGGTTCATTAGCTTCTGATAAAATGAATGAAGAAAGTGATATTGATTTTCTCATCTCGTTTGATGAAAATTTAGAGGTAAGTGATTACTCGAACAACTATTTTTCTATTCATGAGAAACTTGAATCTTTATTGAATGAAAAAATAGATTTAATAACAGAGTGTTCATTACAAAATCCCTATTTTATTGAATCAGTGAATGCAAATAAAGTCCTCGTTTATGGAACTGAAAATTAAAAAGTATTGTTTTGACATCAAAACAGCGATTGAATCTATTAATGAATTTATGATAAATATCAATAGTGTGAATGACTATCAAAAGAGTAGATTAGTAAAAAGAGCAGTCGAAAGAGAAATTGAAATCATTGGTGAAGCCATGAATCAATTACTGAAATATGATTCCAATATCCAGATTGAAAATGCCAGAAAAATAATTAATACGCGTAATTGGGTAATACATGGCTATGACAGTGTTGATGACAAAATCATCTGGGATATAATCATTAGCCATCTCCCTATTCTTTATAGTGATGTCTTGAAAATATTAGATACAAACTGAGTTTTTTTCTTTTTACTTTTTTCTTTCAATCGCAGATTGCTAGTTTTACATTCAGACACAGTCTGCACTTATTTCTTGACAAAAAAGCCCTCTCATTTTTATATGTAGTGATACTTAAAGCTTGATGACTTGAAAAGCACGAGAAAAATATTTCGTGCAAAAAAGTCAGGAAGTCACGGGGCGAAGCTGTGCCTTGAGATGCTTGTACCGCAAGCTACCAGCTTGTGAGCCGTACTGTAAACATCCCTGTTTGCAACTAGTACCGCAAGCTACCAGCTTGTGAGCCGTACTGTAAGCATCCCTGTTTGCACCAAGTAACGCAAGCTACCAGCTTGTGAGCTGTAGTCCCAAGAGAAAACGACAAAATTAATTCAAAATTTAGAATTCAAAATTAAAAATTCGTCCGCTTGAAGCTTCCATTATTCATTATTCATTCAGGCGAAGTCTGTTCACTTACCACCCCGTCACTTCGTGCCACCCCTCCACAGGATGGGAATTGTAAGAATCAAGGATGATTGTTGTGCGAAAACATCGCTCTGCTCAGAATGACAATTGTTTTTCCTTATTACATTATACATTTTAAATTTTACATTGAACCGCAGGTTACCCTATCCGTGTAAATCCGTTATATCCGTGGTTAAAGAAAAAAAACAATCGCTTCGCTAGAGACCAAGAGATAAAAGAGAAAACAATGATTTTCTCTGATGCAAGTAGCTCATCAAGGAGATCCTGCGCTTCGCTCAGGATGACACTTGTTATTCATTTTACATTTTAAATTTTACATTTTACATTGAACCGCAGGTTGCAAGTTTTTCATTCTGCGAAGCAGGAAGTTCATAATTTGCCCGCAGGGCAGCCGGGGTTTCCATGAATCGACTCGTTCTAAAAATTGAAGATAAGAACAATTATCTCAATCTTCTGAATTTACTAAAGCATTTAGATTTTGTTCAGATTGAACAACAAGAAGAAGATCAGAAAGCAGATGAATCTCTGTTTGGATCGTTGAGTGAGTATGCGAATCCAGAGAAATGCAAAGACGAAAAAGATGCTTTTTTAGAAATGATGAAGAAAAAACATGAAGCTTATTGATGCTAATGTCGTTTTAAGATATTTGCTGAATGATCATCCAGAGTATTCTGTAAAAGCTAAAAATCTGATAGAAAATGAAGATAATCTGCTTTTAATTGAAGTGATTGCTGAAATCGTATATGTCCTTCAGGGAGTTTATCAAATACCTCGACCTGTCATTTGTCAGTCAATTAAATCTTTAGCTTCATTGGAAAAGTTAGAAATAACTCATTCTGAGATTGTAATAAAAGCAGTTGAATTATACGCTGAACTAAACATTGACTTTATAGACTGTGTTCTCATCGCTTATCATAAATGTCAGAATATTGGAATCAATACTTTTGATAAAAAAATCCTAAAGTATATAACGCAAGCTACCAGCTTGTGAGCTGTACTGTAAACATCCCTGTTTGCAACAAGTAACGCAAGCTACCAGCTTGTGAGCCGTAGTCCCAAGAGAAAACGACAAAATTAATTCAAAATTTAGAATTCAAAATTAAAAATTCGTCCGCTTGAAGCTTCCATTATTCATTCAGGCGTAGTCTGTTTGCTTACCACCCCGTCACTTCGTGCCACCCCTCCAAAGAGGGGAATTTATAACGATCAGGGATGATTGTTGTGCGAAAACATCGCTCTGCTCAGGATGACAATTGTTTTTCCTTTTTACATTATACATTTTAAATTTTACATTCAATCGAAGATTGCTAGTTTTACATTTTACATTTTACATTTTACATTCAATCGAAGATTGCAAGTTTTACATTTTACATTCAATCGAAGATTGCTAATTTTACATTATACATTTTACATTTTACATTCAATCGAAGATTGCTAATTTTACATTATACATTTTAAATTTTACATTCAATCGAAGATTGCTAATTTTACATTTTAAATTTTACATTTTACATTCAATCGCAGATTGCAAGTTTTACATTGAACCGCAGGTTGTAATTTTTTTTACATTTAGTCACAGTCTATGGAGGGTATATGCATAGACAAATAATTAAAAAAGCAAATTCACATTTATCTCTTACAATACCGGAAGAATACATAAACAAAAGAATAGAAATCCTCATTTTTGAAGTCGATGAAGGTTTAGAAGAAAGCACTGGAAACTATAACTTCTCTGATTTGTCAGGCAAGCTTTCATATTCTGGGGATGCTGTAAAGGATCAGCGTAATATTAGAGATGAATGGAAGTAGATATTTCCTGGATACGAATTGTATCATCAATTTACTCAATGGATCATCTGATAATCTAATAGAAGTATTTAAAAAAGCAGAATGGATTGGCACTTCAATTATATCTGTTCTGGAATATCTTTCATTCGCTAACATTTCAAATGAAGATAAGAATATTTTTACTTCATTTATATCCCGAATAGATGTAGTTGATTTAAATCATAAAAATGTAAGGCTAATTTCAAAAATTATAAAAATCAGACAAAATTCAAAAATAAAGCTTCCAGATGCAATTATTGTAGCATCTGCAATTGAAAGCAATTCATTTTTAATGACGAGAGATAAAGAATTGCTAAATCTTAATTATGAAAACATAAAGTCTTACTAATTCAATAGGCTCAAATTTAATCTCGGTGATACATGTGATTAGCTAAACATAATGTAATTTGCTGGCAGGTCAGCTTTATTTCAGTTATAAAATTTTTCACTAATGATTTTTTAAATAGGAAAAAATAATGAAAAAGTGTCTACTCTGCAAGGCTGATTACGAAAAAGCTTATACGACCTTCACTTATGATAGTGGTGAGATGATTATCGTCATTAGAAAAGTGCCTGCTCTGGTTTGTTCTCAGTGTGGTGAAGAATGGATTGACGATAAAACCTCTGATAAGATTGAGCAAATCATCAATGAAGCAAAAAGTAGAAATTCTCAAGTAGAAATTTTAACAATGATAGCATAGATTAAAACAATCGCTGCGCCAGAAAACAAGAGAACTAAGAAAAGAGATCAACCACGGAAGTACTGCTTCGCAAAATGTATAATGAAAAATGTAAAATGTATAATGAACACTTTTGAGTATTCATTTAGGTATATACGAATAAAAACGAAAAAGATATTGATTCTAAGTTTTCCTTTTTTTTATACTATATGTGGGTATTATTCATTATTCACTTTGCTATAAATATTTCTCTTTGGGTTTCCTCTGCGTCCTCTGGTTCTCTTTGTTCAAATAAATTAAAAACAATCGCTGCACTAGAGACCAAGAGTCCCAAGAGAAAACGACAATTTTTCTGATGCAAGTAGCTCATCAAGGAGATCCTGCGCTTCGCTCAGGATGACACATTGTAGTTCGGATAATTTTACATTTTAAATTTTACATTTTACATTCAATCGCAGATTGCAAGTTTTACTTTTTACTTTTATCATTTTACTTTAAAAATTTCTCTCTGTGCCTTCTGTGATCTCTGTGGTTAAAATTGTTCATTATTCATTATTCATTCAGCAAAGCAGTTACTCTTTGCCTTATCTCTGCGTCCTCTTGTTCTCTTTGTTCTAAATCTTAATTCAAAATTAAAAATTCGTCCGCATGTCGCTTCCATTATTCATTATTCATTCAGCAAAGCAGTTCTTTTCTTCCATTATTCATTATTCATTATTCATTCTGCGAAGCAGTAAGGGGTTTCCATGAATCGACTCATCCTAAAAATTGAAGATAATAACAATTATCTCAATCTTCTGAATTTACTAAAGCATTTAGATTTTGTTCAGATTGAACAACAGGAAGAAGAAGATCAGAAAGCACTTAATATAGAAAGTGTCTTCGGAATCTGGAAAGATTCAGAGATAGATATTGAATCCATTAGATCTAAGGCTTGGAAAAAAGAACAATGATCTTATGTGACTCGAATGTTCTTATTGAATTGTTTAAAGGGAACAAGAATACCCTGGAAACATTAAAAAGTATAGGCTCTAAAAATATTGGTATAAGTGCTGTTTCTTTAATGGAGTTATTCTTTGGAGCGAGAAACAAACAGGAATTAGCTTTAATTAAAGATAATTTATCCATGCATCATATTTTTCAAATTAATAAAAATACATCTGAAATAGCAGTTGATCTGATTTATAAATACTCAAAGAGTCATGGTCTTGATATTCCAGATGCATTAATAGCTGCAACGGCACTTGATCATCAAATCACTTTATTCACATACAACATAAAAGACTTCAAATTTATTGAAAACATCAATCTGTATAGATTCGAATAGATCAAATCAATCAGGATTTCTTAAAAATAAGTAACTACAATCTTCTCATTGGATTTGTAGGGATTAGCGAAATGAAACGAAGTATCTTCCTCCAGAGAGGGGAATTTATAACAATCAAGGATGATTGTTGTACGAAGTCGTATTACTATCTATTAATGATTATTTAAATCTTACTTTCTTTCTCTTGAAAGAAATAAAGTAAGCAAAGAAAGTTCAAGCACTGTTATAATAATCCTATCTTTGGTTACTCTTAGTGGCTCCACCGCAAACTTGCTGATGGTATAGATTAGCAAATAGCAAACCCATCAGCTTCAAACATGCGGATGTTCGCAACACTTCGAGTTTCCCTTCGATTTAACGGATTTTTATAAAGGTGCGTTTTGAGAACTACCGTCGCGAGAATTATACATTTTACATTCAATCGAAGATTGCTAGTTTTACATTATACATTTTACATTTTACATTCAATCGCAGATTGTAAGTTTTACTTTTTACTTTTTACTTTATTGTTAGCATTCATTCTGCGAAGCAGCTTCTCTGTGCTCTCTGAAATCTTTGTGGTTAATACACTTTCAATTCATAATTCATAATTTAAAATTCATCATTTGCCCGAAGGGCATCCGGGGTTTTCATGATATCTGACCAGGCAATTCAAGAGATTAGCAATCAAATAGCCAAGGAGTTTTCTCCTCAAAAAATTATATTATTTGGATCTTATGCCAGAAAAGAAGCCAATGAACAGAGCGATCTTGATTTATTCATTATGTTAGAAAATGAACCTGACAGAAGTTTAAAAAAGCAAATATTGAAAACGCTTCGATTAAAATTCTTTGATTTAAATTTTCCAATTGATATTATCATCAATTCCAAAGAACGATATGAAAAATTTAAAAACTATGTAGGCACAGTTTTTTATGATATTTACAAAGAGGGTGTTGTTTTATGGACCAGACCATAAAAGAGATTGTAAGCCTCTGGTTTATAAAAGCTCAAAAAAAATAAGTATCTTCAATTTTTACTCCGTGGTCTCTGTGAACTCTGTGTTTAATAATTAAAACAAAATTGATAAATTCCTGCATGATAATTAGCCCAGATTTCATAGAAATAAAAGAAACTTCAATATTAACCGATTATGCAGTAGAATTAAGATACCCTGATGATTTTTACATGCCTGACATTGAAGAAGCAAAAGAAGCCTGTAGATTAGCTGTCATTGCAAAAGACTTTATCTTGAACAAAATTCAAATGTAGTGCAAGATTCCAACATTCAATCCGTCCTGCTAACATCCCTGTTTGCATCAGGTAACGCAAGCTGCCAGCTTATGAGTTGTAGTGTAAAAAGAAAACGGTGTTTTTTAACATGTTTAATTCAAAATTTAGAATTCAAAATTTAAAATTTGACTTCATGTCAGTTTCCATTATTCATTATACATTATTCATTCTGCGAAGCAGCAAGTTCATAATTTGACTTCATGTCAGTTTCCATTATTCATTATTCATTCAGACACAATCAGCTCATTTGGAGAATAAAATGACAAAAGAATTCATCTTACATTTTCTAAAAACACATAAACAGGAATTACAACTTCGGTTTGGAGTATCTAAGATTGGACTTTTCGGCTCTTATGTACGCCAAGAGAATAATGAATCAAGTGACATCGACATAGCTGTAGAATTTGAATCAGACAACCGATTCAGAACTTTTTTCATGCTTAAGTATTATCTGGAAGAGAATTTGAAGGCAGAGGTTGATTTAGGGGTTGAGCATACGCTTAAATCAATCATAAGAGAATCAATACAAAAAGAAATCATATATGTTTGATAAAAGAGATCCTCTTCTGTATATTCAGGACATACTTGAATCAATAGATGCGATTAAAAACTATACGGATTCCATCAATTATGAGCAGTTTTCTTCAGAACGAAAAACTTATTCTGCCTGCATCAGAGAATTTACGATTATTGGAGAAGCCATTAGCAAAATATTCAATTTATGTATGACTTATTCTCCTGATTATGAATGGAGAATGATTAAAGACTTCAGAAACATCATTGTACATGAATACTTTGGCATTGACCTTAAAATAGTATGGGACTTAATACAATTTGAGCTACAATCGCTGGCAAATAAAATCACCCATATAAAGCGTAGCATCTCACAAAACTAAGTATCTTATTTTCTCAGTAAAAATATTAATTTAAACAATCGCTTCGCTAGAGACAAAAAGATAAAAGAGTATAGGATATCTTTAACATGTTTAATTCAAAATTTAGAATTCAAAATTTAAAATTTGACTTCATGCCAGTTTACATTATTCATTATTCATTATTTAAAGCAGTTGTTTTCTTCCATTATTAATTATTAATTATTCATTTAGACGCAGTCTGTTCTCTCTGTGGTTTAAAACTTTTAATTCATAATTCATAATTTAAAATTCATAATTTGCCCGCAGGGCATCTTATCCGTGTAAATCCGTGATATTCGTGGTTTAATAATAATATGTAATCTAACCGCGTATTGATGAAAACAATGAATAATACAGAACTAAAAATTAAAGGATACCAAATACTAAGCCAATATCTTGGACTTGTTGAAATGGAAAAATTTATATCTTTAATACAACAAGACAAATTTGATTACACGATTTGGAGAAAAAGCCTTTTAAATCAAGAATCTGTAGAAGACATTAGTAAAGCAGCTATGAATGAAAGAAAATTTAGTCTTAGAAAAGAGCTTTGATTTTGCAGTTTTTACTGTAGAAGTATTTAAATATCTTTCACAAACTAAAAAAGAATTTGTCTTATCAAAACAATTACTTCGATCAGGAACTTCAGCTTGCCCGGTGAAATAATTTTACATTTTTATGTATTATACTTATGTATTGCTTAGTTTAAAAGATAATAACTTCTATGTTGGTTATTCAAAAGATGTAAAATTAAGATTTGAGCAACATCAAAAAGGTTTAGTAGAATCAACAAAAAATCGTAGGCCATTCGAGCTAATCTATTATGAAGCTTGTCTAAGTCAAGAAGATGCTTTACATCGCGAGAAGTATTTAAAAACACATTATGGAAGGCTCTTTATTCATAATAGACTCAAATCTTATTTCACTGGGTAAAGTGCAAACATTCAAGAAGCTATTGCAGCTCAAAGCCGTAAGGACTTTATCTCAAAGATGTCTATAGCCTCAAAGGAATGCAGAGAATCCTTGTATTGGATAAAACTGCTGATAAAAACAGGATATTTAGAAAATAATGAGTATTATCTAAAATGCGAAGAATTAATAAGAATACTAACCTCTATAGTGAAAACAACTTCAGAGAATTGATAAAGGAAATATTATGCAGATCAAATTAAGCAATACTTCAGAAATCAATGTAAGAACATTATTAATTCATAATTATAAAAAGCCTTCGTCTGAGACCGTATTAATTCAAAATTCAAAATTCAAAATTCAAAATTATTATCCTTCCTCTTTAATTCAAAATTCAAAATTCAAAATTCAAAATTATTATCCTTCCTCTTTAATTCAAAATTCAAAATTCA
>JAKQQL010000127.1:0-4335 GCA_029564175.1 Candidatus Cloacimonadota bacterium | reverse complement strand
CTTAAAGGAATGGAATTCTCCTATAAAATCAATAAAGATCAGATAGATGTCATCATATACAGCTTATCAGCCAAAACTTTGTCTGCCGGTTTATGTGAGTTATTTACTGTCAGTAATGGCAGAATTGTTTCGGTTGAAAGTATAATGGCTTCTGATCGTTCAGGCAATGAGATACTGATTGAAAAATCTGATAATGAAGTCATTGTTCCAGAACAATTCTTTGTTTCATCAAACTATCCTAATCCGTTTAATCCAACCACCCGCATTGATTATGGCATCACCACGAACTCAGATGTGAATTTTGCCATTTATAATATCAAAGGACAAAAAGTCTATGAAACCAAAGAACTCAATCAACCTGCCGGTATCCATTCAATTTTCTGGCATGGTCAAAACAATGTTCAGAAAAAAGTGTCATCTGGTATCTATTTCTATCAGATCAAAGCCGGTAAAAACCACAAAATCGGCAAAATGCTGTTATTAAAATAATAAAAGAATAAAAGGAGGCTTTATATGAGACGCAACATACTCAATATGATCATACTCATGTTGTTTTGCATGTCTATATATGCAGGGGGTATTGTGCCTGCAAAATATGATGCAAATGCACCTAAATGGGTTGAAGGCGAGATTCTGGTCAGATTCAAAGACAATGTAAAAATTAGCAAAAGAACTGAAAAAGGACAATTGAAAACAGGCATTAAATCCATTGACGATCTTTATCGGAAATGGCAAATTTCTGATATGGAGAAACTCTTTATAAATGAAGAAAAACGAAGTGAGCAGATAAGTATTACTTCGTATAAAAAAGAAGAAAAATTAGTTCCGCAACTCTTCAATATCTACAAACTCAAGACATCATCAGGCACCGATATCAAAAAAGCAGTTGAAGAGCTGAGCAGAAACAACAATATTGAGTATGCAGAGCCGAACTATATTGCCAGAATCGCTGTTAATCCAAATGATGAATATTTTTCTAACCAATGGGGTCTTCATAATACAGGGCAATATCATTTACCGGATGCAGATATTGATGCACCGGAAGCCTGGGAAATAGAAACAGGAGATTCTACTCTGATTATAGCCATCATTGATACCGGTATTGACTATGGTCATCCGGATTTAATGAATAAAATTGTCAGTACAGGGTATGATTTTGTAAACAATGATAATGATGCAATGGATGACAATGGGCATGGCAGTCATGTGGCTGGTATTGCAGCTGCTTCAACGAATAATGGGATTGGTATTGCCGGGGTCGCATGGAATTGTAAGTTATTACCGGTCAAAGTATTGTCCTCAAATGGATACGGTGCCTTTTCTGATGTGGCAAACGGTATCATTTACGCTGCCAATCAGAATGCCAGCGTGATCAATCTCAGTCTGGGCAGTTACAATGATTCTTATGTGATCCGGGATGCGATAGAAAATGCCTATACGACTTCAGTGATTGTAGCCGCAGCCGGTAATGAAAATAATGAATATGATTCCACTACAGGAAATGCATTTTTCCCTGCAGCACTTAGTTTTGTGATTGGAGTGGGAGCAAGTGATGTTTTGTTTGATGATATCCATGACATTTGGTATGAAAGTAAAGCCTTATTTTCTAATTGGGGTATAAATGCAGATATTTATGCACCAGGTGTCAATATCTATAGTACCATTCCTTTGTTTCATCCCCATCGTTACAGTTATACAGCTTGGAACGGAACATCAATGGCTTCTCCTTATGTGGCAGGGGCAGTTGCTTTATTACAATCGCATTACCCTGATTGGTCAAATGAGTTAATATTCGGACAAATTATTAATACAACAGATCAACTCATTAATATAACTAATCCAATTGATTTTTATAAACGCTTGAATGTTTTTAACTCTCTTAACAATATTCCGGAACCTTCACTTAATCTTATATCATCAAATATTTTAGATAATTCTGCCCCATGTGATAACGATGGCATTGCAGATGCCGGCGAAACAGTGAATCTGATCTTTGACGTTCAGAATCAATGGGGACAGGCAAACAATGTAATAGTGAAATTGAAATATCATTCTTATGAAGACACCTGTTTTGTCAGCATTATCGATTCCCTGTCCAATTTTGGTGGAATCAGCCCTAATGCTCATAAGACCAATGAATCAAATCCCTTTGTCTTTAAAGTAAAGAATTCAACGCCTAATAATACAGAAGTCTATTTTGATTATGAGATTACCTGTGATAGAGGATATGTTTTTTCAGGCACTTTCCATATTAAAACTCAAAGAGGAACTGAAATCAGCGGTATAATCTCAGAGGATACAGTATTATCTAATGATTACCTCTATATTGTTACAGGTAATACCTTGGTGGATGTTGGCGTTACCTTGACGATTGAGCCAGGGACACAATTACAGTTCTGTCGTGACAAATATTTAAGAATTGATGGTTGTCTGATTGCCAAAGGAACACCTGACTCAATGATCGTATTTACTTCGAATGAATCCATCAAAATGCCTAACGATTGGGGCGGTATTCGTTTTACAGATACAAGTGTAAATGCAATTTTTAATGATAATATGGAATATCTTTCAGGAAGTATAATCAGTTTTAGTTCAATTGATTATAGTATCCCAATAAAAATAACCAATTCTTATCCTCATATAAGATATAACATTTTTAAGGGAGGTGGTATTGTTATAGATGAGCGTAATTGTGAAGAAGGACTTTTGATAATAGATTATAACAACATATCTGAAGGAGAAATGATTGCTAAATATGTATTAAATGTTACAAATGTAAAAATAATTGTAACAAATAATGATATTAGTTATTGCCAAATTGGTGACTACTATTATACATATTATATAGGAAATAATCAAATAGAAATTAAAAAAAATAGAATTTTGGGAGGTATAAGTATCTATAACGCCTGTCCCTTAATTGAATATAATCAAATCAGCAATTCTTCAGGAATTTTTATTGATCAAGGAAGCCCAATTATTAGGTATAATAATATTGCATCAAACTCTCGAGGGATAACTGTCAAGCGAGGATCAGGATTCATTTCATACAATAATATAATAGGTAATTTTAATAACCCTGTTATACATATATATGCACCATATTTTGCAAATGTTCCAACTGGTTTTTCAGGGATGATTAATTATAACAATATTATAAATGAAGAAGCTCCTTATGATATTGATAATCGTGGAGCTTCTTCATTTAATTTTGATGCAAGCAATAATTACTGGTTCAGTACAGATGCGAGCTATATTGAAAGCAGGATATGGCACCGATGGGATGATTTTGATATATCAGAAGTATATTTTCAGCCATTTTTGACTAGCCCTGTTACAGAAGCACCCGGCTTTTTATATCAGGTAAATTATGATACGCCTTCCCCCTTTGGTTGTGAGGATGTCAACTTTAATCTGATTTTTAGCAAACCGATGGATACAAGTATTCAACCAAATGTTACATTTGGTGTATGCGAGCCTTATACTCAGCATAAAATAGAAGGTGCCTGGGTTGATAGCACAAGCTGGCAGGGATCATATAGCTTTTCTTTGATGACCGGGGACGGAATTAATAATCTGAGAGTTACAACGGCAAAAGATAGGGATGGTATGGAAATCCCTCAAGATAAAAGATTCCAGTTTATTTTAGATGCAACCGGTGCATCTTCTGTCGATTTTACTGCTCAGGCCGGTATCGGAAAAGTGAATCTTTTGTGGAGAAATCAGGATATGGAAAACCTGATGGGCTATAATGTTTATCGTTACCATCCACTGACTGATTCAACATTTTCTGACACACTGCTCGTAAATACGGCAATGATTAGCGATACGACTTTCTGTGATATGACGGTCGTTCCAAACACTCAATACTATTATGTTTATACTGCGATTAATACCGGTTTTACAGAAAGTGCTTTTTCCAAGCCGGTAACCGCTACCCCTTATAATGCCACGACCGGTGATGCTAACGGTGATATGACAGTCAATATTCTGGATATCACCACAATCGTGAGTCATTTGTTAAATCAAAATCCCCAGCCTTTCCTGATGGATGGTGCAGATGCCAATCAGGACGGGGCAATCAATGTATTGGATGTAGTCAGGATTATCAATATCGTGATGGGCAGAAACCCTGAAGCAACAGTCTTAAAATATGAAAACAAACCTGTCCTGAAAGCGACAGATAAACAGGTAGCTATTAAAAACGGAGAGCACATTTCAGCCATGGAATTGCATTTGAAAGGCTCCGGATTATCAGATAATACAGTTTTGATACCAGGTAAAAACCTTAAAGGAATGGAATTCTCCTATAAAATCAATAAAGATCAGATAGAT
>JAKQQL010000121.1:0-1733 GCA_029564175.1 Candidatus Cloacimonadota bacterium | reverse complement strand
TAGAAATTAGGTGTCCCATCGAGATAATTTTTTCTTGTCCTCTTATACTCATCTTCACCAAACTTATCTTTGTTTGCTTGAAGTATGTGTAATTTCTTGGTGACTTCTTGATATTCGTCAGGCACTTGAATATATTCATTTTTATCATTTATCATGAACATTTTATTCTCATGATAATACCTACCAATGGAAAAGTCTTCCCCTTTAATATAGGTTCTGTTTGCTCTCGCAACTTTTTCATGCTTTGCGATATACTTCAAACCAGTTGCTTTAACTTCTGTATTAACTGCTGCCGTTTTCTTTGCTGCATGAATAATGTCGATAATTGAATATCCCCACATTTCAGTAGCAGTATATTTATCAGCAGTGTTACCATATTTTACAGAAGTGTTTGCCCTTCTTCTGATTTGGCTTCCTTCCCTAAGACCCATAGGAATCTTAGTTAAATCCATATTCAAAAGTTTCGCTCTACCAAGAAGGAATTCAAAGTCGAACATTTCTGAGTTATATCCAGAAATAACTGCAGGTTTCAGGTAATCAATTAAATTGAAAAAATCCTGAATTAGTTTGATTTCCGCTTCATCATCATTCAATTTCTCCGCTTCAAGTATTGTTTCAAATCCCCTGTTATCCCTAACGCCAATTAAGAATACCCTACCAATTTGAAATCTCAATGCGGTTGTTTCGATGTCAAACGTTAACTTATGAACATTTTTATATTCTTCATATCCTTTATATAGTCTGGTACGATTTGAAATAAAGAATTGCTCAGTAACTCTTGGAGCATAAAATAAATCACGGTATAAAAAGATATAATCACCCTTTTTATCTTTTACGAATTTATCGTCAGCATCTTTAGCTTTTTCATATGGGTCAATACCACCATCCTTCAAATAATTAATAATGGAATTGTATGAGTATCTGCTTGTTAGTTTATAACAATAACCATCAACCAATCTTTTCTGATTTCCCGTTTTTAATTTAGTAATCGTTACACCATACTTAATTCTTTTACTTTCTTTCATTTCGTCTGATTTGCCAGCATATAGTATAATATTATGCTTTGACAAATCTTTCATGTACATGAAAGGTTCATACGATGCTTTTATAATCTTAGGTTCTTTACCCGGTTCATGTATAACACATTCTGCATAATTTGTTGTTGGGTCTGTTTCTACATTCACCAAATACTTTAAGTCGTTGTTGTATCCTTCAAGAAATGCCTTAATTTCCCCTAAAATTTCTAATTTGTTTAACTCCATAATTTATTTTTTATGTTTTTCTTTTATTTTTTGTATTACTTCCGTTAATACCGATTCTGTTACATTTGATTTATAATCTTCATTGTCAATTACTTTGACAATTTCTTTCCGTTTACTTTCAATTGACGAATAAACATAATCATCAATGGTATCCGGGAATATTGCCGGATATATGTTTACCACGTCTTTTTGTCCAATACGATGCAACCTGTCACTTACTTGGTCATAATCACCCACTGAATAAGGCAATGTAATGATGAATAATTTACTGGCTGCAGTAAGAGTCAAGCCATATCCGCAAGTTTGTATACTACCTAAAAATACTTTTAAATCACTTTTTGGGTCTTGGAATTTCTTAACAATATCTGCTCTTTCCTCATCTCCTTGGTCGCCAGTATGAAGTGCTGCCACGTCACCAAGTTTTTCTTTTAATTGATATAGCGCATCCTTGAAAAAATCAACTATTACCAC
>JAKQQL010000120.1:0-1319 GCA_029564175.1 Candidatus Cloacimonadota bacterium | reverse complement strand
TTCTTTTGTTGTATCACAGTTAGCACAATAGGTTTCCCCTTTATTGTATATATATCTTTTTGTTTCCAAAGAACTCCTATCAGAACGGATTGCCTTGTATGCTATAAAATAATCATTGAAGCAATAATACGAACCTGTTCCCTTTACAGCTTGTTTCTTTTCTTCTGTGGTTTTGTATAGCCATATTTTTTCTTTATCAACTTTTAAATGAAATTCAATTATAAAATCATCAGTAAGTTTTTGATATTTTGAGATGTAATCCCAATTTATCTTGTTTTGAAACTTCCTGATAAAGTCTTCTGATAACTTTTGATATTCTGAGATATAATCCCAATTTACCTTCTTTTGAAATTCTCTGATAAAGTCTTCTGATAACTTTTGATGTTCTGAGATATAATCCCAATTTACCTTCTTTTGAAACTCCCTGATGAAATCTTCTGATAACTTTTGATATTTTGAGATGTAATCCCAATCCAATTCATCGCAGAACATACGCATAAAGTTTTCAGTCAAATATTGATGGGCGGATACTTTTTCCCAATCTACTTCATCATGTGAGGTGTAATTTGTTCCTAATTCTTTGTTTAAATATTCTAACTTGTTCATTATAAATATTTCCTTTTTATTCTAAAATAGTTAATTTGAAACAGCGTATTTTATTGCTTTGATGCACTATCCTGCCAACGTCTTCATAATAAATCTTTACTTTTACTACCTTTGAAAGTTTCTCACCCCATCCGCAAGCTTCCTCATAAGTCCAGGCAGACAAGCCAAAACTATTTTCATCTCTTGTTGTGTCGCAATGGGAACTGTAAGTGCAACCTCGCAGGTATATATACTGCCGATTATAAAGGGAATACCTATCCATACGAATTGCCTTGTATGCGATAAAATAATCATCATAGCACTCATACAAACCTGTATTCATAACAGCTTGTTTCTTTTCTTCAGCGGTCTTGTATAGCCAAATATCTGCCTTTTCAATTTTATTTTGATGTTCATTTCTAAATTCTTCAGATAATTTTTGGTATTTACTAATTATCCACCAATTCAGTTTATTTTGAAATTCCATAATGAAATCTTCTGATAATATTTGATATTGAGCAATATAATCCCAGAATACTTTGTCTTGGAACTCCCGAATAAACGCTTCTGATAACTTCTGATATTTTGAAATATCAATCCAATTTACCTTCTTTTGAAACTCCCTGATGAAATCTTCTGATAACTTTTGATATTTTGATATATAATCCCATCTTACTTTATCTTGAAATTCTCGAATGAAATCTTCAGATAAGACTTGATATACTGAAATAAAA
>JAKQQL010000115.1:0-1168 GCA_029564175.1 Candidatus Cloacimonadota bacterium | reverse complement strand
TTTCTGATAACTCAAAAGCATGAAACGCTGAACCTGATCCCAGAATTTCATTACTTTATTAAAGTCCCAGTTATCAAAATTATCCAGATCACGGATAAAAGAAATATCCCATTGCCAGAGTTTTGCATAACGCAGCATTTCGGCTACTCTGTACGGTATGTTTGATATTCCCCTAACACCAATATATTTTGAAAGCTGCGGGCTTATTTTTAAATAAAGATTCATTTTTAATATCAGAAGGAGATTGTCATTCGCGCCGCTTCGTTTATAGTAATCAGAAACTTCAGTGAACATCATCAGATATGAGTCAAGAATGGTATTTGAGAAGTTGCCCTGTTGTATAAGATATTTAATTTTCTGACTTAAAAGAGGGGCATTGGCGTTATCAAACAGATATTTGTTCAATACACCCAGTTTCAATATTGATTTAAAAGGATTACCAAGAGATTTAACCATTTGAAAAAGGGCTGCACCCAGAAAATCTTCTTTAGATATTCTGTAAAGATTGCCGATATCTACAAAATCATTCTTCTTTTCTGTATCAGGTAATGATGCATAAAGCGCATCATACTCCTCGTTTTTAGCAGTTACCGGAACTACCCACCAAAACGGAACTTTCCCGCTTGTGATTATTGAGCTTCTGAAAAATTCATCTTTTAACAATGCACCCATTGTTGATCCGAAAGCTTCATCCTCGTCTTCATCGAATATATTTTTTTTAAGTGCGCGGACATCATTAACAAAAAGATGAATAGATACACCGGTTTCCGATTCGAGCCATTTTTGAATTAAATTGATTTTTTTTCTGAAATTTGAATATTTTTCCGGTGTAGTCTGGGAGGGATCAACACATATCCAATAGTCGAAGTCTGACTTTTTATTATATGCAATAGTTCCGACGCTGCCGATTACAGCAATCATCTGAACAAATGGATCGGAAACCGAAATTGAAAACTGAACCCCGGTAAATTTCCCGGCCGCAAAACGTTTTGTTTCATCATCTATAAGAGCAGAACATACGCCCATGGCGCATTCGCCGGAAACATGACCGGGAACCTTTTGATGATTGACGGATAATAAGAGCGGCAGCAGGTTGATTGTTTTCCGTACGTTTTGATTCGGCAGAAGCTGCTGAAAACGTTCGAATTTTATCTGATTGTACTTTAAG
>JAKQQL010000105.1:0-3207 GCA_029564175.1 Candidatus Cloacimonadota bacterium | reverse complement strand
ATCGAAGCTGTTAAAAATAACGTCGATGATGATGATGCCAGAGAAGTCATCTACAAAGAATTTGTAGATATCTTTGGTGACATGGATTTTGACAATCTTGAAGAAATTGAAGGCATTGATCGTGTTATGGACAAGATCATTGCTGATTTAAACGAAGCTTCTGATGACGTTGAAATGGATGAAGAAGTCGATGAAGAAGATGACTGGGAAGATGATGAAGAAGTCGATGAAGATTTTGATGACGATTATCAAGATGACGATGAAGATTATTGACAATCATCAAAAATGGTGCTATTCTGAATGTCTTGAATCCCTCTGATTTTTACCTCTCATGATAAGTGCCAGCCAATAACTGGCACTTTTTTTTATAATAATGAAAAATAAAATAATTTTCTGTCAAGATTGCCATCATTCTCGTTGTATTCGTGGAAAAATCACAACATATTACTGTATGATTAAACCAAATTTACCAGTAGTTGCTGCGAAATCCACCTGCAAGAGAGCCAAACCCAAACAATATCTTTTTTAATTGTCAAAATTTTTATTGACATTTGTTAATGCTGATGTTATAATTAATAACATCGGAGGTAAGGTATATGATTAAAATTTTGAAAATGGATGAACAGTGTGAAGATCGCTGTATTATTGGTATGTTAGATGACGGCATGGGCATCGTCTATGATGGTGATGTATTTGATTGCGGTCAGGTTTCGCTATTCAACTTTTGCCCTGCTTGTGGCCAGGAATTGGAAATTAGACAAACAAAAACTGAAAGTGGAGTGAGGTTTATAAAAATATGATACACAAATGTTTCGTTGGAACTCGTTGGCATCTTCTTTCGCAGTTTGGATATGTTCAAAAAAATTCAAGCGATATGTTTTTGTTTTTGCATAACAATTCATATACGACTGGTGCAAATATCGCAGAATTCAATACCGATACTGCACCAGAAATAACCATTGGTGAACTTTTAAATAGGCTTAAAGAACAGCACACAACGCCAATAAAGCATATGTTTCACAATCATATTTCCATGTTCCAGAAACACAACACACCAGAAGTTCAACAAAAAATCATGACATGGGCCAATATGATTGTAAATTGTGTTAAGAACGGTCACAAAGTTTTAATTGCTGGTAATGGTGGTTCTGCTGCCGATGCTCAACATTTTGCTGCTGAACTTGTGGTGAGATTCAAAAAGAATCGACAGGGAATTCCAGCCATTGCATTAACCACCGACACAAGCATTTTGACGGCCCTTGTTAATGACTTTGGTATGCTCCACATGTTTTCACGCCAAGTCGATACGTTTGGCGAAAATGGGGATGTTTTCATCGCAATATCAACATCTGGGAACAGCGAAAATATACTTGAGGCAATCGAATCAGCAAATAGCAATCTTTTAAATGTGATTGTGCTAACAGGTAAAGATGGTGGCGAAGTAAAGCACATGGTATCTGAAGATGAAATTCTTATAGTCGATGAAAAGGAAACCGGAAGAATACAGGAATTTCATGAGTTTGTATTACATGCCATTGCAGAACTTGTTGAAATTCAATTTGAAGAAAAGGTTGAGAAATGATATGCCTGGTGAAAAAACTGCCAGAATAAAAGCCGACCGAATTGCCGAAATGCTCAGAATGTTGAAAAAACATCCCCTTCTTACCAATAGAGAACTTAGCAAAATGTTCAGTGTCAATATCAACACAATTGCTATGTGGAAAAGAAAAGCAAATGAAAATCAGTAATCAAAAGAAACTTGAAAATGTAATTGATGAGGCCAAGAAAATAATTGAACTTGCAAAAATTGCCATTGATGAGATAAAAGAACATCAAAAATGGCAGAAAGAACACGCATGGTATGTATCTGAACCATGTCAATCAAGAAAATACGCCAGAGTTAAACGACAATCAATGGAACTTCAAGAACATCTTATAGTTTTAAGAGGTAATAGAAAAAATGGAAGAAATTAAAACAAAAGGAACAATTACCAAAAAAAGAACTCATTGAAATGGGTTTTGTGTTTGGTTCTTAAATTAAATTATGCAACGAGAAATTTTATTTCGGGCGAAATATCAACAATCTGAAGATGTGAATGATTTGAAATGGGTTTATGGTCATCTGTGTTTGGATTCTCACCTATATCGAAGTTCATTACCAGCTATTCAAACTGTTCCAAATCCATATGAGATATCTCAATCAAAAATTCTTTATACAATTCATCACCCAGAAACAATCAGTCAATTTATTGGTTGCAATGACATAAACGGTAATAAAATTTTTGAAGGCGATATTCTCCGAGATGAAAATGGAAACACCGGTTTTGTAGTTTTCATCAATGGTTCATTTGAAATAGAACAAATCACAGGAATACAATCAGACTGGTACAATTCATTCTATGACCCAGATGGTCGTAGTTTTTCGTGGAATGAGCTTGAAATAATCGGAAATATACACGACAAAAAGGATAAACAATAATGGAAGAAATTAAACAAGAACATCCATCACAGATACAGGTATCTTTTTCAAGATGTCAATCTTCACATCCAGTTTCATTTTATGGTTCAGATATTGGTTGTAACTCTTACATAATGCTGGAAATCAGAACCAGTGTTAAAACCAGAAAACTATCAAACGACTATTATTTTGCCGACAAAATCATTCTTCGTGCAAGGTTGTCACCAAATCAGTTCGCAGAACTGCTTACAACCATGAATACAATGGGTGGAGTTCCTGCCACGCTTGAATATTTCTATCATAATGGATTACAAGAAGGTAGAATTCCAGAACCAATCCATAAAGATAAAGTTGAAATATTCAAAAAGGAAATCGAGCTTGATGCTCAACAGGTTTTTGTGTCAATAAATGACTTGACAAAAGAGATAAATGATCTTAAAATAAGCAATAAACAAAAGGATAATCTTGTTAAGAAGATTAATGGCCTGAAATCACTTTTCATCAGCGGAATTCCTTTTATCATTGATCAGGCACAAGAACAGGTCGATAAAATTGTGACTGCCGGTAAAAGCGTGATTGATTCCTTTTATACAGGTGTCATAAGCAGGCTTGGAATCGAAGCATTGAAAGATGCTATTAAGGTAAAGATGATAACTAAGGGGGATTCGGTAGATGATAATAATTAAAAAGAGTCCTACCGCAGATTCAAGATGCTGCGATGCCAAGAATGTAAGCAAGGAAACTTTAAT
>JAKQQL010000496.1:0-6166 GCA_029564175.1 Candidatus Cloacimonadota bacterium | reverse complement strand
TTGAGACATTACAGTAGGGGCTACCCTTGCGGTTGCCCTTTGAATCAGAATTGAATTGACCCGATTTAGGGGATTGAGACTTGTATAGAGCATAGTTTTCAGACATTGTTCCTCCACAATCAGAATTGAATTGACCCGATTTAGGGGATTGAGACTTGTATAGAGCATAGTTTTCAGACATTGTTCCTCCACAATCAGAATTGAATTGACCCGATTTAGGGGATTGAGACTACTGTAATAAAACAAGTACCACCGTACTCAGTATGTGTATCAGAATTGAATTGACCCGATTTAGGGGATTGAGACAGAATAAGTCTGCAGAGAAAGTGTTGTTGGTGTAGTATCAGAATTGAATTGACCCGATTTAGGGGATTGAGACATAGCTCCTTTGGCTAAACATTCAGGTCATGTCATCGACCATCAGAATTGAATTGACCCGATTTAGGGGATTGAGACTATTGTAAAGAATATTGTAAACTTTTGTTAGATCTGATCAGAATTGAATTGACCCGATTTAGGGGATTGAGACCTTTATCATTGATTTCTTTACTTAACATGTACATTCTCATCAGAATTGAATTGACCCGATTTAGGGGATTGAGACAGATAGGAATGTTCTTTTTTCTCATATTTACAACCATATCAGAATTGAATTGACCCGATTTAGGGGATTGAGACTTTTTTTGCCAGATTGTTTGAACCATTTTTTCTGTCATATCAGAATTGAATTGACCCGATTTAGGGGATTGAGACCATTGTCAAACCAGATAACACTATCTCCAGAAGGTAAATCAGAATTGAATTGACCCGATTTAGGGGATTGAGACTTTGATAACATTTTTCAGTTACCACTCCGTTAATCTTAATCAGAATTGAATTGACCCGATTTAGGGGATTGAGACAGTTTAACTTTTTCCATCCGTTTAGTTCTGCAATATAATATCAGAATTGAATTGACCCGATTTAGGGGATTGAGACACTGAAATACTTAAAAGCCCCTGATAAAAAGACGGCTTTATCAGAATTGAATTGACCCGATTTAGGGGATTGAGACTTTAATTGAGCAGTTTATAGTCTTGCTCAGGACTGAAATCAGAATTGAATTGACCCGATTTAGGGGATTGAGACAAAAACATCCACACAATGTTGTTAAGTATGATTAGAACTATTTCTTATTTTATACATTAGAAATTATTTTAGAACAATATATATCTTTTCAAGATTCCGTATCATTAATACCTAAGGCTTTACTGGAGAGTCTTTTCTACATGTCATTCCACTCAGAATGCTCATGCAGAGACACGGAGGTTCTGAATTGCAAGTTTTTTATTGATTTTTACATAGATTTAAGAGTTTATACATTTGTCGGAAGGTAGCTTTTGATATTATGCTCTAAGCAGGGCTTCGCAATAGCACTCCGATCAATAATATAAGCTGGTCCCTAAAAGTGTAATTCTCGCAAAGAGCGCTAAGTACGCAAAGAATATATCTAATTGCGCTTATCTCTGTGTTCTCTGATTTCTCTGTGGTTCATTTTTTCGGATGTACGGTACTTAGTTTCGTACACCCCTATAGACTGATTTTACTTCTTACATGATATCTTTGTGTTCTTAGTGTCCCTGGTGGTAAAATATAGTTTAAAGCAGAAAGAAAGCATCTCTTCTCTTTGGCTTATCTCATGTCCTCTATGTCCTCTTTGTTAAAATATTCGTGTTCATCGGTCAAATCCGTGTCTAAAAAACTTCCTCACAATAAGCCAATTCCCAGCCGTGGAAAACAATAATCACTTTTTTGAGTTTGATATTACCATAAGGAGGCAATGCCAGCATCTTGCAGGCAAAGTCGTCATTGGCATACTGACTCAGTTGTTTTTCTGCATCTGCAATCTTTATTGCGACTTCTTTTTCGAGCGCTTTATCTTTCACACTGCGTGGAATATACTTAAACTCAATCAGCCAGGCATATTCCATATCCGGATATCGGGCAACAAAGGGCTTGAGAATCATATCAGCATAGCCTTTATTCATCTCTTCTTCGGAAGCTGCGATGTAGTAGTCATAAATATTCATATACGCCAGATAAAAGGCTTTGACGACTTTTTCATTGTCCATATAATCTCTGAGTTTGGTTTGTGCCTTGATGAGTGATTCAATAAAATAAAAGACGGGTTTGAATTCACCGGTATAAGCCATATCTGCCAGATTATCCTTGAGTTTTAGTATATCAAATGAAAAGTGATAAGCATAATAGACCGACTCTCTGATATATTCAAAGATCATCCGGCGAATACTCTCATTGGGGATTACCAGCCAGGGTCTGCCCTTAATGGTTCTGCCGGAATGAGTCAATAAACCAAAATAGTAGAGCAGAGAGATAAAATTATCCGGATCAGTAATCCGGTCAAATGGGAAACTACTTACAATATCAGAAGCAATCCCTCCATCATCGGCAATTTTGGAAAGACTTTCAAAGTTGCCATTGAGTTTTTTATCCATGATAATCAGGTACCTGAGCTTGCCATAATCCATGCGCAGGTTGTCATCAATCAGGTTTGTGGGGATATTTTGAACATCAATCGCTTCTTTTAAAAAATACAAGACCGCATCTGAATTATATACAGATTCCTTCACTGATTTTGAAAATTGATAATGGTCATACCATTTCTTCATCACACTCAAGGCTTCTGTTTTATCAATTTTAAGCTCTCCAACTGAAATATAGTAATCCAGTATCTCATTGACATCCTTTTCTGTAAAGCCAAGTATTGAGTTAAACGCAACAGAATTTGTCATATTGTTTCCAATATTAAAGCCACTGGTCACATCATCCATAGTTACAGGAGAGACACCGGTAATAAAAAGCCTTGCCAAGCCAGAGCCTATACCCGAAGTCAGTAATTTCAAGTTAGTAAAGAATTGTTTGAAATAACCAGCCTGTCTGGTGATCTTTTTATATTCCTGTTCACCAAAATCAGTCAGGAGTGTATTCGTAAAATTGTCATATTCATCGATGAGGAGATAAATTTTGTAATCTGTTTCGCGTAGTTTACTGGCTAAAATATGAAGTTTTTCATGTGCTAAATTTGATTTATCCATTTCAAACAGAATATCTTCCGGGATACAATCCTTATATTTTTTTACAAAGGTGTCTATTTCAAGTAAACAATACCGGTTAAAATCTTCCTGAATTTTCTCTTTATCTTTCAAGATAGCAGAAAAATTGAAGTAAAGCACCATATACTTTGCTCTCTCTTCTGTCGGATTTTGTAAAATCCAGGTATCGTGAAACAGCTCATTAAACCGGTTTTTGTATTTAATATCATAATACGCATGCAGTGTAGTCAGGAATAAAGATTTACCAAATCGGCGGGGTCTGATAAGGAAAACAAATGGAGTTTGTTCTAAAAGCGGGAAAAACATAGTCTTATCGACATAATAATCATTTTGTTTATTAACGGTCTCAAAGTCTGATTTTCCGTAAGGGATTCTCTTTATCTTCGCCATCATCCACTCCTTTTTTATATATTTTACAAAATATAGTAACTTTGTCAAGCAGGAAAGTGAAAAACGCTTTATTATCTGTTGAAACTCTAATTCTCCGGCAGACCTGCAAATACCAATAATCTTGTCATCCTTGACGAAACGCAGGATCTCTCTGATGAACTGCTAGCAATATCTGTTATTCAATTCCCTCGTTTTTTGTCTTTTGTGAATATTAATACTTATCGCACCTACGGCGCTTGATGTGTAAATGACAATTTTCCAGTGGTTTCACCACGGGCTAGGATTCTTTAGTTTCTCTGGAACTTTGGTTTTTGCACAGCCTCTGTAAATTAAATCAACTTATCTGTTTAAAACCACAATTTCCATTTTGATCACTTCATTGAGCTCATTGATGATGAACTTAATCACCAAATCAGATAAATCGGTCTTAAAAGCATTCTCTGGCAATTCAAAAGTATAGAATTCTTCATCAGAAGCGTTAACATTGTTGAGAAAGCGAATTTGATTGTCGTTTATAAATGCTGTAGGTATTTTCAAAAGGGAATGACCTGTTTCACTTTCTTCAATACGACTGTTCTTTGTGCAGAGAAAAAATTTATTCAGTATCGGATAGCCTACAATTTATTTTCCTTTGAGCTTATTTATGTTTACTACGCCATTTAAGATATTTGATATGGTATGCTATTATAAAGTAATTCATCATTAGGATTAAACCAAGATTGACTATTTCAAATGGGCTCAGTTTTTGTTTAAAAAATACTTTAATAAACCCGTCAGTAGTAATTGTTTCATGATATTCAAAAAATATTTTAAACAATAATTGTAAAAGGTGTCCGCTATTAAAGCCTATAAACATAACAAGAAAATCCTGAAAATCAAATAAGGCTTCATGATAAATTTGATATTTTCTAACAATAAAAACAAGCATTATAAACATGGTAAGAAATGTTGGGCTAAGGATAAAAACATAATTGAAAAATAATCTGAGTATTATCTCAATGATAGACAAAGTTAAAACCAATCCAAAATAACTGATATAAATCTTTTTAAGCGTATATCTGTTGTTGATTTTCTCAATAAAATCCATTATCACCTCTCTTATTAGTAAAAAATCTCACATAAACTAAAAGCAATAGCCGAAGTAAAAAGAAATAGAATTGGGGATCCTATAAAAATAGTTTTTATCATTAATTTTCTTTTTATTTTATGAAATGAATCAACGAAAAATTGTTCATTTAATCTTTCATATTCAGAAATATACTCCTTTTTGATACTTTTTACTGTTAAGCTAAGTTTTTCCTCAGGAATCTTTGAAAAAATATGCATAAAAGCTTTTTCAAAATTTGTAGAATTCTCATAAACAATAATGTTTCTTTTTTTTGAAACGATTTTGAATAAATCCTTCCGAATTTTTATTTTCTTTATTTCGTTGTATTCAATATAAATATCTTGAAAAAAAGGGATTGGTATAATCTTACAGGGAGACGATCTTATTAAATAATTTTCGTAGAATACAATTTTATAGCCTACTTCATTTATTACATAGATTGCACTAATTATGAAGAAAAATATAGTAAATATTATTGAAAATTGCAAATTATAATATTTATGCATTGTAAACATAAACCCCATAGGGATAATCCATAAAAACCAGAATATAAAGTTTAACTTGTATTCTATCAACACTTTGCTTTCAATCATTTAAATCCTCTTGTACTAAGGTCTATCATTGATGTTTGGTTTTATAAGTTTATCTTTTACTAGTGGAGAAAACCATTGATTGTATATAAAACTAGTCCCTGTATAGCCAACAATTCCCCATGCACTTGCTGGAAATTCAAGTCCAACAATAATGAGAACACTTGTGTCTGCTACTATTGATGTACCATCTACATAATTTCCCTGAGCAAACTCAGAACCAGCCATAAATCCTGCAGGTAAAGTCAAAAAAGCTGAAAAGGATCTGTTCATTCCTTTAATAATTGATCCATCACAAAAAGAATATCCATCATAAGATCCATCTGGGTTATAACATTGAATAAAATAATTTAACATCCCGCCTGGATCTGTATAATTCACCGGATCTCCGCCACAATAGGAATATGGAGAGGCAAATTCATGTAAGGGATCAGGAGATAAGAATCGGCATAAATCCGGATCATAGAATCTGGCTTTATAGTTAAACAGACCACTTTCCTCATCCAGTTCCTGTCCTGTAAAAAGATAAGACATCGTTTCTGACAGATTTTGACTGATGATCTTTCCATAAGCATCATATTCAAATGTTGCCACAATTTCCGCCTAATCGTTCATGACCACTCGTGTTGAACCAAGATGATCTTTAATGGTATAATATTCATTATTGTTTCTGTCAACTGCAATAATACCTCCGATACCGACAATATTTTTAGAAATGCGATTATTGTCAATCTCAACCAGCGGATAAGTGTCAAATCCATATAAATACGCTTTTTTACTGATGCTATTTCCTTCATTCACTGTTTCATACTTCTTTAAAGGTTTTTTTCTCGCAAAGAGCGCTAAGTACGCAAAGTAGAAAACAGGATTTGAGTTAAAAATGCGTAGGCTTCTTGTGTGACCTACTACAGATTTGACTTAAAAACTGTTGGATGCAAGTAGTAATTCTCGCAAAGAGCGCAAAG
>JAKQQL010000104.1:0-1260 GCA_029564175.1 Candidatus Cloacimonadota bacterium | reverse complement strand
ATTAAAGTTTCCTTGCTTACATTCTTGGCATCGCAGCATCTTGAATCTGCGGTAGGACTCTTTTTAATTATTATCATCTACCGAATCCCCCTTAGTTATCATCTTTACCTTAATAGCATCTTTCAATGCTTCGATTCCAAGTCTATTTATGACCCCTGTATAAAAGGAATCAATCGCGCTTTTACCAGCGGTCACAATTTTATCAACCTGTTCTTTAGCCTGTTCAATGACAAAAGGAAGGGTGCTGGTGAAAAGTGATTTCAGGCCACTAATCTTCTTAACAAGATTATCCTTTTGTTTATTGCTTATTTTAAGATCATTTATCTCTTTTGTCAAGTCATTTATTGACACAAAGACCTGTTGAACATCAAGGTCGATTTCCTTTTTGAATATTTCAACTTTATCTTCATGGATTGGTTCTGGGATTCTACCTTCTTGTAATCCACTAGAAAAGAAATATTCGAGTGTGGCCGGAACTCCACCACATGTATTCATGGTTGTAAGCATTTCTGCAAACTGATTTGGTGACAATCTTGCACGAAGAATGATTTTGTCTGGAAAATAATAGTCGTTTGATAATCTTCTTGTTTTAACACTGGTTTTGATTTCCAGAATTATGTAAGAGTTACAGCCAATATCTGAACCATAAAATGAAACTGGATGTGAAGATTGACATCTTGAAAAAGATACCTGTATCTGTGATGGATGTTCTTGTTTAATTTCTTCCATTTGATTTAATCCTTTTTGTCGTGTATATTTCCGATTATTTCAAGTTCATCCCATGAAAAACGACGACCATCTGGGTCATAGAATGAATTGTACCAGTCTGATTGTATTCCTGTGATTTGTTCTATTTCAAATGAACCATCTTTGAAAACAACAAAACCGGTGTTTCCATTTTCATCTCGGAGAATATCGCCTTCAAAAATTTTATTCCCTTTTATGTCATTACAGCCAATAAACTGACAAATCGTTTCTGGATGGTGTATTACATGACGAGCACCATTCCAAGGAGTATTGTCTGTTTCTGTGCCGGTTTGAATTGAAATCATTGGGGCTTTGTGTGGAATTGGTGCCATACACAAGTAACCATAAACCCATTTCAAATCATTCACATCATCAGATTGTTGGTATTTTGCCCGAAATAAAATTTCTCGGTGTGTCATATTATTCCTTCGTTTTTACCAATCTGTTTTTCTATTACCTCTTAAAACTATAAGATGTTCCTGAAGTTCCATTGATTGTCGCTTTACTCTGGCA
>JAKQQL010000100.1:0-32973 GCA_029564175.1 Candidatus Cloacimonadota bacterium | reverse complement strand
AAAAACAAAACTGAATGCAAATTATGCCAGTATTTGAGAGTTTTGTGAATAATTTCTTGTCTATGCTTTATTTTTATGCTTAAATGCAGGAAATTTGAGTATTTAAAGAATTCAAGCTTATAATTTTTCGGGGTATGCCTGATTTTATCCATGTTTTGTATCCAGTTTAAAATCAAAATAATCTATGAATTAGATCGTATGACTGTTTTAAGCTTTTATTCAGACGCTTACTCAACAAAACATGAAAAAATTCACAGGCGGAGACTTGTTTTCAAGATCATCATGACAGTAGCCTGGTAAATCATTATTTAATTTTCTGATATACAGATTGCTTGAAATTTTTATACTTTTTATCACATGATATGTTTTAATAATATATTTTTTTAGCTGATACGCATTTTTAACAGGTTTTAAAATACCTTTCTGTATCATTTGATAAACAGAATAATCACTCAATAAATCTTTCAGATAAAGATACAGGTAATCAGAAGATAATTCCTTTAGGTGATAATACTTAATCAAGGCATGACAAATCATCAAAAATACACTGTAAGTATTATTGCCACGTTTTCTCAAAGTTGGATACCTGAGTTTATAAGCAACAGAATACTTTTTCAAATCTCTTTTTGCTGAGCAGTCAATCTCACCCCACAAACAATGAATAACAGAGTTCATTTCTCTGATATAGATATTTTGTGATTGTATCTGATGTTCACATTTACTCCGGCTCACACAACATTTCCCCTGATTATACCAGGCCAGATTCAAATCATTTATCTTTTTAGGGTAATCATGTTTGATTTTTCGATTTAAAATGACTTTCATACTTATTATCTCCTTTTGATAATATACATATTTTTAATATAAATCCAAATTATTTCTCATATCTTTTTCTTTTCTATCCTGTTAAAAATCGGCAAGGTAGCACTTAGCTACATCATCATAAACCTTTTAATCGACCTGTATTTAAGCAGTATAGCAGGCAGAATGAAACGGGTTCTTTTTGATCTTGAAATCATTGAAACTGATATGAGGTTTAAAAAGATTTGTAGATTTCGTTAAGTATGTCAGCAATAAAATCACCTGTTTTATTGTAAAATTGCTTGATATTTTTCACTTCTGCTATGTTCTTAAATCTTTCCTTCTCTTTTTCTTGACTTTATTCTATTTATAAAAAAACTGACTAACAGAAGATATAAAAAGTAATAAATTAAATCTTTTAAATATCAAATAATATAGAAAGTTAAGGCTATTCAATAGAACGTATTGCAGGTAATTTACCTGAGAAGCCATAAAGGGTTAAAATGCAAAAAATAAAGAATATTGCAATCATTGCACACGTAGATCATGGCAAAACAACACTGGTTGATGCGATGCTCAAACAATCTGGGGTGTTCAGAGATAATGAAAAGGTTTCTGAAAGAATCATGGATTCAAATGATATTGAAAAAGAAAGAGGAATCACCATTTTTTCAAAAAATGCATCTCTTCATTACAAAGATTATAAAATAAATATAGTCGATACACCCGGTCATGCTGATTTTGGTGGAGAAGTTCAGCGCATTATGAAAATGGTAGATTGTGTTTTACTTCTGGTTGATGCGTTTGAGGGTCCGATGCCTCAGACAAAATATGTATTAAAAAATTCACTGGAATTAGGCCTTAAACCGATTGTTGTTATCAACAAAATTGACAGGCCAAATGCCCGTCCACATGATGTGTTAGACATGGTATTTGATTTATTTATTGAGTTAAATGCCAGCGATGAACAGCTTGATTTCCCCGTGGTTTATGCTTCAGCAAAAGAAGGTTATGCCCTGAGAGAAATTGAACATCAGTCTGACAATGTTTTTCCACTGCTAGACACCATTATAGAAGAAGTTCCGGATACAGAAGGAGATGTCAATCTGCCTTTACAAATGCTTGTATCTGCTATTGAATATGATAACTATCTCGGCAAACTGGGTACCGGAAAGATTTGTAACGGTTCAATCAATACTGGAGATGAAGTCATGCTTATAAAAAGAGATGATGACAGAATCTTATATCGTGTCAGTAAATTATTTACCTATGAAGGCTTACTAAAAAAAGAAATCAAGACGGCTCAGGCTGGTGATATTATCTCAATTGCCGGTCTTGAAAAAATAGATGTCGGTGAAACGGTTGCTGACAAAGAGAATCCAGTTGCTTTACCTGTTATCAATATTGATGAACCTACACTGGCAATGGAATTCTTAATCAATGATTCTCCTTTTATGGGTCGTTCAGGGAAATGGGTAACTTCAAACAAAATTTACGAACGTTTACAAAAAGAGCTTCAAACGAATATTTCTCTGGTTGTAGAAAAAACGGACTCTGCAGATACTTTTATCGTCAAAGGTCGTGGCGAGCTTCAACTTTCAATTCTAATGGAAAATATGCGCAGAGAAGGTTATGAATTTCAGGTATCAAAACCAAAGGTAATCTTTAAAGAAGAAGAAGGCCGTTTACTGGAACCGATGGAACTTGCAATTGTAGATGTTTCTGAAGAATTTGTAGGGACAGTCATTGAACTGATGGGAAGAAGAAAAGGTGAAATGGTTAATATGAGTGCTGCTGTAGATGGCTATTCAAGGCTTGAGTTTATCGTTCCTTCCAGAGGCTTAATCGGGTTTCGCAATGAATTTCTCACAGAAACCAGAGGAACAGGCATATTAAACCAATGTTTTTACGATTACGATGATTATAAAGGGGAGATAAGCAGTTCAAAACATGGGTCTCTAATTGCAATGGAAGCGGGTATTGCACTTGGGTACTCCCTCAACAATTTCCAGCCACGCGGTACTTTGTTTATCCATCCCAATACAGAAGTGTATGCAGGAATGATAGTTGGAGAACATACAAAAGACAATGATCTGGTCATTAATGTATGCAAAGGGAAAAAACTGACAAACATGAGAGCTTCTGGCAGTGATGATGCCATAAAACTCATTCCACCCAGAATTTTTTCTCTCGAACTGGCTTTAGAATATATTGGAGATGATGAATTACTGGAAGTAACACCTGACAGTCTGAGAATGAGGAAGAAGATTCTAGATCATACTGAAAGAAAGCGAACCGAAAATAAACAGGAAAAGTTAGATGCCTCATAAATCAACAATGACAAAGCTCATTATCAAGATAATTATAAATCAGATTGCAGAATTAATGTATGAAGATCAAAAGCAATAGGCAAAATTTTGGTTGACTAATTTTAATATTCGCTTAATATTGTAAATCAAAGAAATAAATAAGAGGTTAAAATGCCAAAAACAACAGAAGGTCAGCTGATTTCAAAAGAGGCTAGATATGCCATTATTGTCAGTCGTTTTAATGAATTTATTAATAATAAATTACTTGGCGGTTGTTTAGACTGTCTTTATCGTCATGGAGTAAATGAAGACGAAATTGAGATATTTTGGGTACCTGGTGCATTTGAAATACCTCTGACAGCTAAAATGCTTGCTCATAAAGATAGATTTAACGCTGTGATCTGTCTTGGCACGGTTATTCGTGGTGCAACACCTCATTTTGATTATGTCAGTGCAGAAGTCAGTAAAGGAATCGCCTCTGTCAGTCTTGAAACCAATAAACCCGTCATTTTTGGTGTCCTTACAACTGACAGTATTGAACAGGCTATTGAACGTGCAGGTACAAAAGTTGGAAACAAAGGCTGGGACGCAGCCCTATCAGCCATTGAAATGGTTAATCTTTTCAATTCTATAAATTAAGACAGGAATATCATGAGTTTTAGAAGAAAATCACGAGAATTGGTCATACAGTCTCTCTATGCCCTGGAATACGAAGAAAGAGACGAATATTTACAAGAACTGGATCTTTTAAACAAGTACGAAGAGAAACTTCAGATTGTTGCAGAAGAAAACCATGTTGATACTGAAAAAGAAATCTATAAATTTGCGGAAAAACTGTTAAAAGGGCTCCTCCCCCTTCTGTCAGAAATCGATGACATCATTAACAAACACAGTAAAGGCTGGACAACCGAAAGAATCGCCAGAGTTGACTTATGCATCATGAGACTGGCAGTATTTGAAATGGTTTTTTTTAACACTCCCGCTCCGGTTGTGATTAACGAATCCCTGGAAATCACTAAAAAGTTCTGTTCTGAGACTTCAGCACCATACATTAATGCAGTGTTAGATGCTGTTCATCATCATAAAGAAGTTGAACAGTCAAATACTCAGTCTGAATCAATTCCTACAGAATAAAAGGTTTATCATGGTAGAAAAAATACAATGCAGTGTTGGCGTTTTTGCTTATAACGAAGAAAAAAACATTGCGAATATTCTTACGGCACTACTTCATCAAAAATTACAAACGGTTGAGATAGTTGAAATTATCGTTGTATCCAGTGCCTCAACAGACAAAACAGACCAGATTGTTCAATCATTTATTGATAAACACCCAATTATCCGACTGATTCAGGAAAAAGAAAGGAATGGAAAATCAGCAGCAATCAATCTATTTATATCTCAGGCGATTTCCAAAATCCTTGTGATTGAGAGTGCGGATACAATACCTGAATCTGATGTCATTGAAAAACTGGTTAAACCTTTTAAAAATAAACTGATTGGCATGACAGGCGGGCGTCCGGTTCCTGAAAACAGCAAATCTACTTTTATAGGATTTGCGGTCAACCTGCTATGGAGTCTGCATCATGAAATGGCGATGCAAAGTCCCAAACTTGGCGAGATGGTTGCTTTTCGCAGAATTTTTGAAGAGATACCCTCAGACTCTGCAGTAGATGAAGCCAGTATTGAAGCACTTATCAGAGAAAACAGCTATCAGTTGCTTTACATCTCTTCTGCCATTATTCATAATAAAGGGCCTGAAACTATTTTTGATTTTATCAAACAAAGAAGACGCATTGCAGCGGGTCATTTATGGCTAAAAGAAAATCATGCTTATCAGGTCACTTCGCAGGACCCATTTTTAATGCTTTTCCTGTTTATCAAGTCCTGTTTTAAAAATCCGAAAGATATTATTAAAATCATTGCAGTCGCAAAGCTTGAAATTTTCTGCCGTTTACTTGGCACTTATGATTATAAAGTGAAAAGAATTAACCCTTTCAAATGGAATACCATTGACAGTTCAAAATCTTTAAAATACAAAAACAGAGACTAAGATGTTTGAAATTCTACCACGTATTTTTGCTTATAAATTATCATACTTAACAGGGTTTCCTAAACTCCTTCCTATCAATTATACCATCAGTTTAACTTATCGTTGTAATTCAAAATGTAATACCTGCAATATCTATAAAAAGCAATGTGATCATCTTACTTTGGATGAATATGAAAAGCTTTTTAAAAACATAGGAAAAAGCCCTTATTGGATTACATTTAGCGGTGGTGAGCCATTTTTAAAACAAGAGATTGTTGAAATTGCATCATTGGCATACAAATACTGTAAACCTGCGATGATAAATATCCCCAGCAATGGATTGCTAACAAACAGAATTGTTGAATCTGTTGAGAAAATTGCCAAAGCCTGCCCTAAATCGCAGATTATCATAAATCTATCCATTGATGGAATAGGCGAAGAACATGACCGTATCAGAAATGTAGAAGGAAATTATCAAAAAGTATTACAAACTTATAAAGAACTTCGCAAAAAAAATCTGAATAACGTTTCTATTGGGATTCATTCTGTCATTTCCAAGTTTAATGTAAACAATTTTACAAAAATTTCTAATACGCTCATGAATATGAATCCTGATCAGTACATTACTGAGATAGCAGAGGAACGGGTTGAGCTAGGCACAATGGGGCTTGATATTACACCCTCTTTGTTTTCTTATAAAGCTGTCATTGATTATCTGATTCACAGAATAAAAAATACAAAAATCAAAAAAAGAGTCAATCGAATTACTCAGGCTTTTAGAATTGAATATTACAATCTTGTAAAAAAAGTATTGAAATATAAGACCCAGATTATCCCCTGTTATGCAGGTATTGCCTCTACCCAGATATCTCCGGATGGCGATGTGTGGATGTGTTGTATAAAAGCAAAATCATTAGGAAATCTAAGACAAAATCAATTTGATTTTAAGAAAATTTGGTTCTCGGATCTGGCAAAAAGAGAAAGAACATCGATAAAAAACAAAGAATGTTATTGCCCTTTAGCGAATGCCGCTTACACTAATATGCTCCATGACATTCCAACATTATACAGAGTGTTTATCCGTAGTTTTGTCAAATGGTGGACTTAATCTTGTTCTTTGTATCGGTCGAACAGATTATGATATTTTCACACATGTTGACATCCCTTTTTGTTAATCAATTAAACAGACTCATATTCCATTTATGAAAATAGTGGATAAATCAGATATTTTTCATTTTTGGAAGTATTAGTTTGTATTAAAACAGGAGGCGTTTTGAAAAGATATCTCTTTACCATGGTATTCTTAATTGCAGTTATCTTGATTTCAGTCTATTACACCTTTTTTCGCGATAATGACGTTGAAGTCAATATTGAAAAAAGTAAATATCTGATTCAACAGAGAATCAGAAATATCGATTTTGATAAAATTCCCATAAACTTACAGGTAGAATTTGAAAAAATACTACTGAAGAATAATTCCCTCGAACTCAAAAAAGAATGGTCAACAAACCTGCCATTCGATCTGACAATGAAACCCGCTTTTGATCTTGATAATCTGTATCTGGTTGCATTTGATAAAATCATCGTTTACAATAAGAAAAACTCAGAGATTAAATGGAAAAGACAGTTTAATCATCCGGTTATATACTTTGATCTTCTTGACCGTAATCGTGTGATTGCCTGCGATGATTCATCAAATTTCTTTAATTTACGCAGAAGCGATGGAGAAATTCTTTGGAAAAATCAGTATTCTGATCTGAAAATGCCTTCACTCAACCAAAATTTAAGTCCATTTCTGATCACTCCTTCGCAAGATAAACGTTTATTGCATACCATATTCTTTATTCCTCAAAAAAAATCTATTTTATTACTGAATAATGAAACAGGACAATTAATCAGTTCAATTGAATTAGACTCCGAATTACTCTATATCAGTGACTATGATGCCTTCGAAAACTGTATTTTTGTAGTAACTGATACCCGCCTGATTAAATTAAAACTTGAGAAGACCTGATTTTTTCCGATTATATAACAAGATAAAGTGTGGTTTTATCAGGTATAGGACAAGCAAGCTGCTTGCCATTTACCACAAGTTGCCAGCCTGGCAATAAAATGCTAACTGAAGATCGGGGTAATCATGAAACATCTAAACGTATGTCAGAGATAAAGCAGGAGATATGACATTTGTATTTATTCTGATAATTCTGCTACTAATCATTGATGTAGCTTTGAATGAAGGTGTTCTTTTTAAGGAACTAAGTGCCATCGATTATCCGATTCCTATTTTACTCAAGTTATTACTGGCCATTATAGCAATTCTTGCGATAGTATTACTCATTTATGCAGTAATTATGGAATGGAATTTACTGCCTAAGTTAAAACCCAAAAAATCTTTATTTGAAATTGAAAAGGATAAAGAAAAACATAGCAGCAAAAAAAGTCCAGTAAATAATTCTTGACAATTGTATTTTTTTTCATATACTTTTAAAAAAGAGGGTATATGGAAGAATCAAATCAAGATGTAAATTTAAATAACAATCATCAAAAACAGTTCGATATGATGATGGAAGAAGTTCAAAAATTATGGACTGACACCAATTATATAAAATGTAGAGAAAAATGTCTTACGGCATATTCTTATTCTCTTAATCATCATCTTTCAGATAAAATGTACATTCTTTATCGTATTATGGGAAATCTCGATTACATGACAGGAGATTACTCAAAAGCCTTAGAAAATTACTTGAATTCACAAAAGTTATGTCATGACATCAATGACCTTTATGCAGAATCCAATGTCTTAAACAACATTGGAAACGTCTATATGGCACTGGAAGACTTTGATAAAGCGATAGATTATTTTAACCAGTCACTTGATCTGAAAATCAATATGGGCTTTATGAATGATTCTTATCAGATTTACAATAATCTGGGAAATGTCTATTTGAATAAATCGAGGCTGTATGACAATAATCAAATGAAATATTACCAATCTGTTTCTCTTGATTTTTTTCACAAAGCTATTAGCAAACTCAAAGAAAACAAAGAATCTGAAGATAAATATCTACCCGTTCTTAACAGTATTGGGGTTTTGCATTATGAAATGAATAATTTAACTGAAGCTTTTTATTGTTTAGAAAAATCAAAAAACATAGCCCTCATTTCTGGAAACAATAAAAGTCTGATACATGCACTTGAGAATTTAGCAAAGTGTCATTCATTCAACATGAATTTTGATCTTGCCCTTGATTATATTAGCCAGGCAACAGTCACAGCAATAAAAATAAATGCCAGAGATAAACTCAGAAGCATTTACCTGACAACGTCTGAAATATACGCCAAAAAAAACGACTTTCAAAATGCTTATCATTACCATCTGGAATACTCAAAATTATCAAAAGAACTGTTTTCAGAACAAATGAAAGAGCAGATTGTCAATATGCAAACACGCTTCGACATGGAGAAAAAAGAAAAAGAATTAGAAATATATCGACTAAAAAATATAGAACTTGCTAATGCATATCATGAAATCGAAAATCAAAAAAAAGAACTTGAAATCCTTAACAATTCTAAGAATGAATTCTTAGGGATAGTCGTTCATGATTTGAGAAATCCAATTTCAAATGTACAATCATTATGCGAACTGACAGAATACAAAATGAAACAGAATCAGTTAGATATAGTCTCAATTATGAAAAATATAATCTTAATCAAAAAAGTATCTGACCGAATGAATTCAATGGTTTCTGACTTATTAAACATCTCTGCAATTGAAACGGGAAAAATTGTGCTCCATTTCAAAGAAGAGAATTTTCTTGCTGTCATTGAAGAAAAAGAATTTTTTTATCAAAAACTGGCTGAAAAAAAGAATATAAACCTGATTATCAAAAAAGAATCTTCTAATTGCATGGTTAGAATCGATAAAGAAAGAATTCAAGAAGTCCTTGATAATCTGATTAGTAATGCAGTAAAATTTACAAACTCTGGAGGAGAAGTCCAAATTGATTTTGAGCAAAATGACAAATACCTGATTACCAATATTCGTGATAACGGTCAAGGCTTAGATGAAAAAGAATTAAAAGAGTTGTTCAAGACGTATCGAAAATTCAGTGCAAGGCCAACTGCAGGAGAGAGTAGTACTGGTTTTGGACTCCTTATTATTAAAAAGGTCATAGATTTACATGAAACCCAGATTTGGGTAACAAGTCATAAAGATCAAGGCAGCACATTTAGCTTCAGCTTGAAAAAAGTTTAATCAGCTTATTTATATTGTTTAATATTTTCAGAAGCCTTTCCGAAAAAACCCTTATTAACAGTATGAATATCTTCAATTGTATAGAATATGTTTGGATTAAACTGATTGAGTTCTGAGAGAATATCATTTAAATCTTTTCGATTAATGATTGAAAATAGAATTTTTACATCTCCATCTTTGCCCTTGGCATCGACAATGGTTACACCTAATTGATTTTTTCTTAACAAATCTGCCAGTGCTTCCGTATCGTCTTTAGATATAATTCGTATCATTACCCTTCCCAATGATAACTTACCTTCAATATAAATACCAATATAAGTACCTAATGCATACCCCAAAGAATATGCCAGATATGTGATCGGATGACTGACATCTGTAATGATTTGTTTTACAATTACAATCCATATCAAGACTTCAAAAAAACCAATGAGTGGAGCAAATTTTTTTAAACCCTTAGAAATAAGAATAATACGCAATGTACCCAGTGAAACATCCAGAATTCTGGCAAATATAATCAGTAAAGGTAATCCAACATAAGTATAAAAATCCATTATAATTCTCCCCTTTGAATCAATTCTGCAGCATCCCTTATTGAAATAGGATCAACATAAATCGTTTTCTGTTTCGTATAAGTAACAAAACCTTTGGCAGCGCCTCGTGGTTTCCGCACATATCTGATTAAAGTATAATCAACAGGTACATTACTGGAAGTTTTAGCTTTTGAATACCATGCCGCCAGTCTGGCACATAGCAGTAACAATTTGTCTGGGACTTGCTGTTTTTTAAAGTTTCTCAAAACAACATGAGTTCCTCTGAAAATTCGTGTATGAAACCACCAGTCATCAGGTCTGGCAGTCTTACAGGTTAATTGATCATTCTCTGTATTCGAACGTCCAATATTAATTTCCCAATCATCATTAATCTTTAACTTTCTATACATAGAATTCGTTTGCTCTTTGGAATGGGTTTGAATTTTAGTTTCTTTGACTTCGTTGTAAGAATTTATTAATTCAATTCTTTCTTGTTCTCTCTTAAGTGCTTCAATCTCCTGTTGACAAAGAGTTAACTGTTCTTCTACCTTAACCCTGCCAGACTGAGCTTTTTTATATTTTTTAAAATATTGTGATACATTATATTTCAAACTTTGTTTTTTATCCAGTTTAATTTCTATAGGAGGATTATCCTCCAGATAGTAATCATTCAAAACAACAGAATCAACATTCTCAGGAATCTGATTCATAAATGCGAGTAACAACTCGCCTCTTTTTTTAAAATCAATAGCAGTTTCTTCTGAAAAGAGCTCTTCAGTAAGTTTACTAATTTTATCATGTTTCTTTTTTATTTGTTTGTTTATCTGTTGAATTAACTGTCTTTTAACTGCATTCAGACTTTTTTCCAGAATATGATCATAATAAAGGCTATGAAATAATTTGTTCATTTCATAAAAAGCGTTTGCATTATCTGATTCCTGTGTAATCTTAGTTTGGTGGATAAACAAGGGATAATCAAATATGAGTTCTTGTGTCACATAACTTGTATCTGGTTTCTGATACTCTAATCCAGGCAGTATTTGCCTACTGTTATTCTCAGCAAATGAAATCTTTTTTAGAGAATCGAGAATCACCCATTTTCCATCCTTTTCTTTGCATAATATGATATTCTGGTATTTGGGAATTATTTCAATGATGAGTTCTATCTGATCTAATGTATTGTAAATATTATACTTTTCAAAATGTAGCGTAATAATCCTGTCATGATCGTCAATTGAAATCTGATTCAGTTTCGAGTGATTTAAATGGGTAAAGAATGAAATTAATTCACCTTCTTTTTCATATTGAAACTCTTCATACGAATCTGTAAAAAATAAGAACTGATCACTAGATGAAAAGCAGATCTGTAATGATTCTTTAGAATTTTTGAACATAAGCAGATATTGATCTTCAAACTTCATAATATCTTTAAAAGCTAGTCCAGTTTTTTTATTCTCTAACACCCAATTTTTTAAATAATTATAATGCATTTATGTCTCCTTGTATCATTAAATTTTATTTAGTCATTATTGTCAAACAAACTTTTTTCAAAAAAAGACTTGACTTTTAAATCATTTCAGATATTGTTTAAATGTTAATGTGAAAATCATCAGGAATAGATGATCGCAAACAGGAAGTTTGCCAAATACAGGAGGATAAATGAAACTTGAGCACAAATTAAAATTATTGCTCATTTTAATGATAATACTGACAGTATCTTGTATTCAACAGGATAAAAACATTGTTCATTCAGATTTTGTAGTAATCAAGGATGCTGATAGTGAAAAAAATCTAAGCCGGTCTAATCTATTATACAAATCAATGAAAAAAATATTTGAAAAGAGTAATATCAGACTCGATTATCTTGATATAAATTCATCCTTTTCTTTTGAAGATGAAATGCAAAGACAAATTAAAGATTTTGGAAGAAAATTCATTTTTATTTTAACTGACTACCCTGAAGATAAATTAGTACAAATTGCAACTCAAAACCCTAAGATTAATTTTATTGTTCTACGGAACATCCCCGTTGATACCAGTATTCATAATAAGTTGCAGAACATTAAATATATAACGTTTGATAATCAGAAAATTATAAAACAACTTGCTTATATAGCCGCATATTGGGTTGAAAGCAAAGAGGGAGAACAAGGAAAAATCGCTTTTCTTTACGATGAAAGATCTTTCTATTATCAGTATCAAAATGCTTTTATGAGTGGTGTAAGAGAATTTAACAATGATTATCAAAGAAACATCAGTATTATTAACGTCAATTTGGAAAACCAGTATCAGGCACAGGCAATGGACAACCTGTTTGATAAACTAATCAAACAAAATTCTGTTGTTTATTTTATTGCGAGTGATAAAGAATACTTTACTATTCTTAAGAAAATTCAAACAATCAGACAATATTCAATAGGCTTAGAAACTGATTTATTTTATAACAAACCGGAATTTCAAGATATTATTCTCATTTCTGAAAATACGGATTATGAACTGATAGGAACAACTATATTAGATGCTGTCAACTCAGGACAAATCCAAAACCTGGATATCTCCATTTCTCCAGAAAAGCAATTAGTAAAACTCTCCCCATTTCATAATTTTGATACCGGCATTTCAAATGATGTTAAAAATAAACTGAGAGTATCTCTCTTTCAATAAGTAAAAAAAGATATATGAGGTAAAAATGAAAAGCAGAATTATCCTGTTTTTTATACTTATTATCAGTACCAATATGCTTTCAAAGCAAGTAAGCAGACAAACTGAGCTGCCCTCTGACTTATTTTTGCTTTTTCATAACGTAAGTCCTGAGTCTGTCAGTACAACACAGTTTCCTTCCTATTTAAAAGAATTTGGAGAGTTAAAATTTAATTTTAACATGAAAAATGAGTTAATTTCAATAAATGTAACCACAACTAAGAGAAAAAGTAAGCAGTTTGTGAAAATGATGAATAAGCATTTTCAAGTCCCTTTTGATGAAACTCACAGTTATAAAAAGTGGATTAATCATGGTATCTCTTTTACTCTGAATAATAACACTTCAAATAATGAAATCATAATAGAAAAAGCCATTTTTAGCAATCAGGAAAAACTGGATTTACCAGCTAATACTTATATTCTGGATGTTATTAAGAGAAATGTTTATGAAAATGACAAAGAACAATTTATATACTTATTAGGGCAGCCTTTCGAAGATAACTGTTTATTTTTAAAACATGTTTGGCTTTATACTGACGAAGGGAATCATCTGGAAGAAATGATTTATCACTTACCTGAGCAGTATGGTAATGGATACCATTTTAAATTGAGTAGTATGTTATCAACATCAATTGAAGCTGAAACATCAGAAGCAAAACGCCACTATATTTTAATTTCTTCATCAACAGGAGGAAGCGGTGGTATTCAAAATATTCTCATAATAGATTTAAAAAATAAATATCCAAAGATTTTACTTAAATCTGATTCAATGCCATATCTTGATTTTTCTGGAAAATATTTACCAAATTATCAGGCATTATTGTATCTCTCGGATAAAGATTCCCTGTTAATTCCTCAGGAAAAGAAGAAGACAATTTTGGATGATTCTGGTATCTATCTCAAAGGCAAACTCATAAAAGAAATAGAATTATGGGGTAATTTCCCTGTCGCTTTTGAATTAAAAGCTGTAAACAAAAAAAACGATCATTTTGCCTTGATTATATATCAGGAAGTCAGAGGATTTGCAAATTATGACAGAATTGCACAAATAAGTAACTATCTCATTCGTAAAGATAATGAATGGGTTGTCCTCAAAAGAACAGTAAAAATATACTAAAAGATACTACAAGAGAATAATTTAAACCCCTTTTTAAATATTTTTAACCCTCTTTTTTAAATCAGATTGATTTTTTTAAAAAAAAAGCTTGTCAATGGAATGTTTTTTGCGTATAGTTAAATAAAAATACGATTATAGGGGATAAAATGAAAAAAAGCATCATCTGCTTAAGTATGATTCTGTTAATTCTTTCAGCACATGCATTTGTTGAAGAAACTGGATCATTCAAAGCATTTCTCTATGGAAGTGCACCACAATGTCAGTATGACAACTGGTTAAGTCATGTATCAGAAGGTATAGCATCCGCAAATTATAATTTGTATGCACCTTATGACAGACAAACAACAGGATTTGGTAACTATAAAACACCAACAGCCTCTGAAGTTACTGCTTGGGAAACTGCCTTAGATTTATTTATCTCTGCTGATTTTGAGACTGCAGAAATTATTTTAAATGACAATGCGATTCCTTATCATATTGTTGTTTTTAATGATACAGATACTAACAGACAATATCATATCCTCAGAGAAAATCTGAATATGGATTATTATGATGATAATGGAACGCTTGAAACTCTTGAAGACGATGAAGAAGGAAGCTTCTCTTATGGATGGGGTCTCTTCGTTATAAACACGTCTTCTCAGATCCCTGTAATCATCAATATGCCTCATCCAAATGACGATTTTATTACTGTACCTGTAGCTCATAAAGCATTTATAGATTGGAATGCACGTTATTTCATGGTTGCTGGAGCCGGTAGAGAGGTGAAATGGACAAATCAAAATCCTTATACAAATTCAAAATCTTTAAGTGATCCGTCTCGTATCAATATTCATCCTTTTAATTCTGCTTACAGACGTTTCTGTGATTATATCAGAACCAATCTGAATCACAGAGAATTAAGTGTACAGATTCATAGTTATGATTGGAACAGACACGCAGGATATGCGAATCTTCAAGTCTCAGTAGGAAATCAAAATACCAATCCAAATTTACCTACACGCGATTTATCTAACTTAAAACTAGATTTAATTAACGCAACAGATTATATTGTACATCCACAAAATTCTATTGGGATTCATCAAGAAGTATTACTAAACGATTATTACGCAGTATATTACAACACCTACCCTTTTACATATTCTTTGAATGACTCACTGATTACCGTGAACAACAATATTGATTTACCAGGATTCGCTCAAAATATCCAACAAAACTATAGCGTTCAAGGTACAACTGACTGGGATGTCTATGATCCTTTCTTTCATATTGAGTTAGATGAGTTACCTAATTGTTATCCTCAAAATCAGAACAATTATCACTGGTTCTATGGATATGATGTATCCTTAGGGAACTTTGACTACTCAAATCTATACGACAGAGGTATTCAATTTTACTCAAAGTGGATTGAGGCAATGGGTTCTGTATTACCAACCGTATTTGAGTTAAATGACAATACAACGCCTTTGATTCCTGAAAGCTTTACTGTTAAAGGGACTGGTCAAAACTTTGTTAGATTAGGTTGGGCACCTTCAGATTCTTATGATTTTAAAACATACGAAATACTATATTCAACATCTCCAATAACAGAAGATAATTATCAGATTTTTAACCGTAATAACAATGCTCAGTTAGCGAGTCTCTTATGTAATGAGATAAATGTAACCGGATTAACTCCAGGGCAAAATTACTACTTTAAATTAAGAGCTGTTGATTATCATGATAATGCAAGTTTACTTACTCCTGAAATATCGGCCTATACAGGATCAGCATTACTTGACCAGGTAACTGCTTATGGAGATGGAGACAAAATTGTTGTTCGTTTCAGAGCTGTAAGTCAGAATAATAATCAGGGTTTTAAAATATATCGTAAGACAGATGATACAGAATATTCTTTACTTTCTGACTATTCTAGTAATTCAAATTTAAATGGTTCTACTCAAAACAATATGATTTATACTTATAACGATACGAGTGCTTTTTTTAATACCATCTACACATATAAAATCACTGCTGTAAACAATAATAACAATCAATTTGATCATTACGAAACACCTTCTGCACAATTACAGGAAGAGTTTTCACTCACATTCAGTAATCAATCACAATCAATCAGCAATACAATCACTTTCTCAAAGAATGTTTTTGCAAGTGATGGCAATGATTCAAATTTTGATGTGGTAAAATCCACTGCTGCATCCAGCCCCTATATCTGGGCAGGATTCTATGAGCAATACTGGGCAAATAATGGAGTCTATCTGAGTAAAGAAGTACATGGTGATTATGAGTTAAATCAAGATGTAAAAGCGTGGAGAATTCTTGTTAAATCAGATCAGCTTAATACGCCAATTTTTGCCAGTATATCTGACAATTTTAACAGAAATTCTGAAAAACTCTATCTGCGTGAAGTGTCTAACAGCACCTACACAAATATTGCTGCTAATCCAGCTCAATTCACAATTCCTAATGCAAATTACAAAGAGTTCTATCTCTACTGGGGTAATCTCAATCCAACAGTGACAATTGGCAGTTCTCAGAATACAATATATCAGGCAGGCGCTAATGCGACTTTCTACTTCTCAAAAACCTTAAACTTCCTTATTCAAAACCATTCAGTTTATATTAAGAATGATAGTGACAGTGTTTTAGTTGCCGAAAACCTCTCTAATACAGCAACCAATGCAGGATTTACTGTTCCAAACAATATAACAATGCACAATGCAAGAGTTTATGTAAAAACAGTTTGTACTGATGGTGAGATCATAATCAGCCAATCACCATACACAATAGGAATTGTTCCTTCTACTATAACTTATCAGGTTCCTGCAGGCTATTCTATGCAATCCAACCCATTCATTGCATATAATATCAATAATAATGATCTTGGCCCTAACTCACAGATTTCTCTGTTTGAGAATAACGCATTCTCCAATCAGAACCAAATGATTTACAATAAAGGTTATGCATTGAATATTCAAAATTCAGTAAACACCTCATTTTCACAAGGGATTTCTTCTTATGCCCAAACACAATCAATGGTTCCATACTGGAATCTGTTAGGAAATCCTCATTTATCCTCATATCACATCAAAGATTTACAATTTAATCTGAATAATGTAGCATACAGTTTTGGTGAATTAGTTCAGCAGTCAGTTATAGCTCCTGTTGTATATGTCTATCGAAATAATCAATACCAAACAACCGAAGTGATATATCCTAATGAATCATTCTTCATTTATGCTAGTTATACTTCCGAAAATACGATGAGTTGTAACTTTGTGCCTTATTATCAAAATGGTCTGCCAATTGATAAAAATGATATTCTCTGGAGTTCTAAAATATTTGTTTCTCAACTAGATAGAGACGAAATTGTTTTCGGTGTTTGCAAATCGAAAAATAATGAAATTGAATTTTTATCAGAATTACCTGAACCTCCAACAAAAGCAATTAACGACAATATCTCAATGTATATACCAGTTGATGAAAATCTGAATGATTATTCTTACTCAAAGCTTAATCAATATCTTCATACGGAGTTTAATGAGACTGATCCTGAAGTCAAAGAATGGCCTTTAGGGATCCTGTTGAATGATCTTTCACCTGTAACTATATCAACTGATTTCCAGGGATTACCAACAGGTTATTCTGTCAGAATCGCATTAGATAATCAAGAGCATACACTCACAGAAAACAATCCTTCTTTCACATTTACACCTCAGTCAATCGGTACGATAAACGCTAATCTTCTGATAGGGAATCAATATGTTGCCAATCATGATCAAATAGCAAAACCATTTTCTGTCAGTGTTTATCCTAATCCATTTAATCCTGTAACGAACATTGCATTCAACCTGCCTGTTTCAGGAAATGTTGAAATTAGTATTTTCAATATTAAAGGGCAGAAAGTAAATAGTCTTGTAAATGAAAAACTCAGAGCAGGATCTCATATCTTCCAGTGGACAGGTAAGGATAGTAATGGCAAAAATTGTGCTTCAAACATCTATTTTGCTTTAGTAAAAGTGAATGGAAAACAACAGGTCATTAAAAAAATTACTTTATTAAAATAACAGAATTGTTGACGCTCCCAATAGGGAGCGTCTTCATTTTCCCTTGACAAAATATGACTATAAGCATTTTTTTGTTTAATATATAGAGTGAAACCTACCTTATTGATTATTGAACCTACCTTTTCTTTTCAAAATCATGCTTCATTTTCATTTATTGACATCAGTTTTAAAATATCAGTTTGTGTTTGGGTTCAATTGGTTAACAATTCAAAAAGAACGGAGGATTAGTGAAAAAACAAGTTTTGCTTTTGTTAATTATATTTCAGCTATATTCGATGCTTGCTGAGATAATTGACGATTTAGAATTTAGTTGGTATTCACAGGTAGATGAAAGATGGAAATATGAAAACTTAGGATATTCACGTTACAATACAATTGGTAGAAGTGGTTGTGTTTTAACCTGTTTATCTATGCTTTTCAATTCTGAAGCAAGTAATCCAAATGTAACCCCTGAAGAATTAAATGCCTGGTTAGTAAAAAATAATGGGTATGCACATGCAGATATGCGTTGGGAAATTGTAGCTCAATTTGATGGAGTTGGAGAAGGAGTTGAACTAGTTGGCCAGTGTAACCGGAGAAATGACTGGAAATTTATATCAGAGCATTTGGAAAAGGGCAACAAAGTGATAACAAAAGTAGGTAAAGGACGTGGCCACTGGGTGTTAATTGTTGGCAAAAATGGACAAGACAATAAAGCAGCTTCTTATGAAGTTAACGATCCTGGTTTACCTGCATTTAAAAAAAGAACACTTGCTCATTGGGGTGGATTTAGAGCTGCAAGAGCCTTCTCTGGAAATTGGGTAACCAGAGACCAATTGAAAATGAATTCAAATGCCAAAATTTTAGCGGCTGATAGCCTTGATGTATTTATGTATAGCAGATATGAAGTCAATAACCCTGCGGATCTTTATGTTAGTATCGAAAATAATCTTAAAGTGGCAGTCAGCGGTTACTTTACTATTGGTCTTTATAATCAGGATAACCAGTTTATTAGCACAATTGGCCTTCCAACTATGATGACTATCACGCAAAATGAAAGCAAAGAAGTTTTGTTTTCATTAGAAAAAATAGATCAAATTCTGAATAGTAACTATCAGATAAAACTAATATATGCAAAATCACTTGATAGTTCAGGAAAACCACAAAATGCCCTGGTTTTAAATCCTACAGGATTAAATACTTTCTCCTTTACAAAAGAAGAAATGGACTTTGTTACAGACAATTAACTCCAATTCTTTTTTATAGTTATGATGGCATCAATAAAAACCTGATTTCTTTAGCGATTAATCAAAGAAACATAGCTACAATTATTTCAATCATAAAAATCATTTGACAAAAACATGCCCTATTTTTTATCTAAATATAAAAAATATTATACTCAACAAAGGAGATAAAAAATGGCATATGTTGGAAAAGCTTTCCCCGAACAAGTCCGAAAAACTGCTGTTCATGAAGTTGAAGAATGGTATCAAAAATATCTGGCTGACCAGTTAGGACGTCCTTATCAACCTATTCAAAGAAGTAATTTTGGGCAGTATGATATGGCTGTTCATTATTTAACATCTGTATTAGAAGAAGCTAAGTCAATTGAAAAAGTTTCACTTTTTAACATAGATCACATGGCTCAAATTCAATTCGAAGGAAAAGATGCATGTGCTCTTTTACACAGAGTATTGCCAGCAAATGTTGAGAATATGACCATCGGTCAGTGTAAATATACCCTTTTATTAAATGAAAATGGAAGTGTACGTGATGATCTGATTATAATGAAACTATCTGAAGAAAGATTCATCATTGTCATTAATGCGGGACATGATCTGACCGGTAAAGGTATGGATCATGGTCATGAAGTAAATGCCCTTTCCGATGCAGATTTTATCCTTCAATACAAACATGCAAATGAAGATGTTAAGGTTACTGATTTATCAGATGATTTTGTTAAAATTGATGTCCAGGGCCCGCTTTCTATGAAAGTTATTCGTGAAATTTTTGGAGATCAGGCACTTAAAAACCGTAAAAACCCTGATAAATGGATGGGATTCTTCTCTTTCAATGAAATTGAAATTGAGGGGAAAACGTTTATGTTCAGCCGTACTGGTTATACAAACCGTTGGGGATGGGAAGTTTACATCCCTGTACAGGTAGCAACAGAATATTTTAAAAAAATGATACTCAATATTTTGGACAAAGGTGGTTTACTGGTTGGTCTAGGTGGTCGCGATGAAAATCGCTTATCTGCAGGTAATGTTGGACTTCCATTAATGGGACAGGAATATGATGGTCATCATACTCCAACAAATGCACCATTATTCGGAGCTGCTATCGATATGACAAAAGCATCTTTTGTAGGAAAAGAAGCCCTTGATAAAGATATTGAAAACAAATGTAATAAAAAAATGGTTTTGATTATCTCTGAAGGTAATGCTGTTGACAAAGCTGTCTATCTGAATGGTAAACGCCTCGGCACCATGACCTCTTCCATCGTTTCTCCAAATGTATCTCAGGAAAAACGCGAATTTATCGGTTCTACTCGTAAAAATGTAATTAGTGAAAACGGAACAGCTGCGATTGGTCTTGCATGGTTATATAACAACCCCTTTGAAACTGATACAGAAGGTAATGATATTCTAGTGAAAGATGGCCAGCCTGTTCGCATTAAAGTGGATCTTTTTAAAGAAGTCGATGGTCAGCCAAGTGGAAAACCTGTCTTAGGATATATTTCTGCCGATGGTATTACACAAGCGACTGCTCCAAAAGCCTTAAAAGCAATAGAAAATCTTTAAAACAGAGAGAGGAACTATCATGAATCAAAACCCACAGGGTCCTCAACAGCAAATCAATGTTCAGATAGATCAACAAGTTGGTGAAGGAATTTATTCCAACTTCTTTATGGTTGTAAATTCACCTTCTGAATTTATTCTTGATTTTGGCAGAATTGTACCGGGTATTCCAAATGCAAAAATTTACAGTCGAGTGATTACTACTCCCCAGCATGCCAAACAGCTGTTAAAACTACTCGAACAGAATATAGAAGCCTTTGAAAAACAATTTGGAGAAATAAAAGTTCAAAACCCAATGGGACCAAACGATAAAAACATCGGATTTCAACCGGTAAAATAAGTATTACAATCAAAAATCAAAAAGCGGAGCTAAAAGCTCCGCTTATTTTATCATTCAATAAAATTATACACCAAAGAATTTAACTACTTGAGGTAAGACAAGTTCGGCTTCAGTTGCTTTCACAACTTCATCAACTGTCAAACCTTCAGCTATTTCAAGTAAGTTCATTTTTTTATCTTTAATCTCGATCACAGCCATATCTGTTACAATGAGATTCACTTTTTCTTTTGCAGTTAGTGGCAGATTGCAGTGTTTAAGTAGTTTAGAATTACCATTCTTATCACAATGTTCCATTGCTACCACTACTTTTTTAGAGCCTGTTACCAAATCCATAGCGCCACCCATACCTGGTACCATTTTACCAGGAATCATCCAGTTTGCCAGATTACCATTTTCATCTACCTGTAATCCACCCAGAACAGTCATATCGAGATGTCCACCCCTGATAATGCCAAAACTGGTACATGAATCAAAATAGCATGCACCTGGAATTGCCGTTATAAAACCACCACCGGCATTGATTAAATCAGCATCTTCCTCACCTTGAGCCGGAGCAGGTCCAACGCCCATCATCCCATTCTCTGACTGGAAAAAGACTGATGTACCAGCTGGGATATGGTTTGCCACTTCTGTTGGAAGACCAATTCCTAAATTACACCAATCTCCATCTTTGAGTTCCTTAGCAATACGTTTACCGATTAATACTCTTTTATAATTTTTATCATTACGATCCATGATTTTCTCCTTATACTTTAACAATATAGTGAACAAAAATGCCAGGGGTAACGACATCTTCAGGGTTGATTTCACCAATTTCAACGATTTCTTTGACTTCAACAATCACTTTAGTAGCCGCAGTTGCCATAATCGGATTTGAATTTCTGGCTGTTTTATTGTACACCAGGTTTCCCATTTTATCTGCTTTTTCTGCTTTTAGGATTGCCCAGTCAGCTCCAATAGGTTTTTCAAGAATATAAGGATTTCCATCCACTTCAATAATATCTTTTCCTTCTTGAACAATTGTACCAAGACCTGTTGGAGTTAACACCCCGCCAAGCCCAGCACCTTTCGCACGGATTCTCTCCATCAGTGTTCCCTGAGGAATCATTTCAACGATCATTTCTCCTTTGTTATACTGATCTTGAATCGCCTTATTAGTTCCTAAATGGGATACCTGAGCAGACTTAATTTGCTTATTGGCAATTAGTTTTCCTACTCCACGATTTTCATAATCTGATGCAATGCAAATCATGTGTAAATCTTTTGTGCCGAGCTTTACCATTTCATCAATAATAGTTTCAGCACAGCCGACAGCCAGGAAAGAACCAAACATAATACGGTCATTCGGTTTTATCATAGCAGCAGCAGTTTGAGCGTCAATGATTTTTGGCATAGTTACTCCTTATATCTATAAAAATAATCTCAATATCGCATATAAAATCGCATTATAAATTCCTATTAGTCCAAAAAAGGCATAGGTAAACCAGAGGACATATTTATAAACATATTCATAAAAGTACTTCTTCAGTAGATCGATATCCAGTTTTTCACTTAATAAATCAATCTTATCTTTAATTCCCAGACTTATAATAATATAAGGAATCAGTTCTCTGCTGATTTTCTTCACTAATGTAACAGCTATTTTTTCAGACCATTCAGCTAACTTATTCTTAATAAATTTGGGAAGTGGCTTTTCACTAAAAAACTGTTTGATTGAACTGTGAAAGGTCTTAAATAGTTTATCTTCAAACTGAGCAAGATAGTTATTACGTTTATTTTCATTTATCGCATAATCCAGATAATCATCAACGAGTTTTGTTAATTTTTTAATAAGCCATTTTTTCTTTCGATAAAGGAGTCCGGGAGTAAATGGAATCTTAAAATTAAAAAAGTATATTGGTTTAGCACAAAAGAAAAAGCCATAAATCAAAGAACATAAAAGATAACCAAGTCCCACGTTCGCTAATATAATTAAAACAAATTTTAGTAAGCCTATTAGAAAGAACATTTTACCTCCTGATATTTATCTAAAAATACTGAAACGGCAAATAAGCCGGTAGCTATTTGAACTACAAATTGTAGCCTTATTTTTCTGCAAGCAGAATGCTTGTAGTTGAGAATTAAAAACTTCTGCCGGCACCACCACCACCTGATGATCCACCACCAAAACCGCCGAAGCCTCCGAATCCGCCTCCTCCACCGCCGAATCCGCCTCCACGACCACCACCGTGACCAGAAAAAAGCAAAAGCCACAAGAGAATTTTGCCACGAGTAACTATCATTAAAAAGATAAAAATGATGATAAAAATCAGATTTGATAAACCTGACCGCTTCCTTATTTCCCGATGCTGAACATCAGGCATACCGGTCAACTGTATATTTTTATCTGCAGCAATCACCTGGCATAAGGCAATAACCGTATTCTTTATACCATTATTAAAATCATTTTCTTTTAGTGAAGGGAGTGCATAATTGTCTAATATACGACCTGCTTTGGCATCATTAATCAAGCCTTCAAGTCCATAGCCCACTTCAATCTTTATTTGTCTTTCAGACTCAGCAATCAGAAAGAGAATACCTTCATCATTTTTTGATCCTATCTTCCATTCTTTAAAAAGCTCAACTGCATACGTTTCCCTGTCTAATCCCTGCATATCTTTTACGGTTACTACAGCAATTTCCACATCAGATTTCTGTTTGAGTTCAGTTAGGAGATTATCAAGCTGAATGCGGACTTCATCGCTAATTAAACCGGCAAAATCATTCACAAAAGAGACCGGTTTTGGGTATTTCACCTGACTGTGTATTATAAAAGGTATCAGACAAATTAAAAGCAGAAGAATATTTTTTTTAAACTTCATTCAGTATATGCCCCATTTTTTTCTTTTTTGTTTTTAAATAATGTTCATTTTCTTTAACAGGTTGAATTTCGATCGACACTCTTTCTACGATTTCCAGACCGTAACCTTCTAATCCAATGAGTTTCTTTGGATTATTAGTCAGCAAGCGTATTTTGTTCAACCCGATTGCTTTCAAAATTTGAGCACCAATTCCATAATCTCTCATATCATCTCTGAATCCAAGCTCCAGATTTGCCTGTACAGTATCACGACCGTGATCCTGAAGTTGATAAGCCTTAATTTTATTGATTAGACCTATCCCTCGTCCTTCCTGCTTCATATACAGAATCACGCCGGTTCCTTCTGCCGCAATTTTTTCCATTGCAAAAGCCAATTGTTTTCCGCAATCACAGCGAAGAGAATGTAAGGCATCACCGGTCAGACATTCAGAATGTACACGTACCAGCACGTTTTCGGCATTCTCTATGTCACCCATAATTAATGCAATATGATATTCATTACTAATTTTACTCTCGTAGGTCCTGATAATAAACTCACCATACTCTGTCGGCAATTTAGCTTCAGAAGCCATGTGTACCAGAGAATCATTCTTAAATCGATAAGCAATAAGGTCTTTAATCGTGATAAGTGCCATATTATGCTTTATAGAAAAATTGATTAGTTCAGGTAATCTAGCCATAGTTCCATCATCATTTATGATTTCACAAATAGCCCCAGCAGGGTTAAGCTTAGCAAGTTTAGCCAGATCTACTGCTGCTTCAGTATGTCCGGCACGTTTTAAAACCCCTCCATCTTCAGCAATTAAAGGGAAAATATGACCAGGTCTTATAAAATCCTGAGACTCCGTTTTTGAATCTGCCAGTTTTCTTAATGTAAGAGATCTTTCAAAGGCAGATATACCAGTTGTAGTACCTTGAGAAGCGTCAACACTAACAGTAAATTTGGTTCCGTGACGATCAGAATTATTTTCAGTCATCAGGTGAATTTCTAATTTTTCAGCTATCTTACGACTGATAGGGGCACATAATAAACCTTTTGCCTGACTGATCATAAAATTAACATTCTCTGGAGTCATTAATTCTGCTGCACCAACAAGATCGCCTTCATTTTCCCGGCTCTCATCATCTACAACAATAATCAGATTCCCTTTTTTTATCTCATCTATGGCATATTCTATACTGGAAAATTGAAATTCATTCATTTTATACTTTACCTTCTTTTATTAATTTTATATAATAATCAATCGAACGATTGTATGTCTTTTCAGCCTCTTTTGGGAAATAACAGGCTGGTAACTCTTTATTTTTACGATGATAGGCAATACACTCACAACACTTTGCATTCTTTGAACAAGGATAAGTACAATTGCATAGCTGATTATTCTGGCAATCCATCTTATCCTCTCTTTATTCCTACTAAAGTTAAATCATCATTGAACGTTAAAGAATTACTATAATCCAGCAAATCATGCATTACTGCCTGAAAATCCAGATATTCATTTATTTTATTCTTTTTCAATAGTTCAATAAAACCCTCTCTCTCAAGCTGTTGATCATTCTGATTCTTTAATTCTATAGCGACATCAGAATAACAAATAAGAGAGCTATTCGGAGGAATTTCTGTGACATGATTCTCAAAACTGACATCTTCCCACCAACCCAGGGCAGGTGCAGAATTTTCAAGTTCAATAATCCCTTCTTCTGAAAAAAGAATAGGGAATGTATTGGGTCCTGCAGAACTCCAATATAACAGATTATCATCCACATTTAAAATTCCTAAAAACATGGTCAGGTATTTATCTGCAAAATTGACTGTTATCAGGGCTTTATTTAATTTTTGAAGAATATCATTGGGATTAGGATTTATGAGTATCTTTTTCAGGTGTTGATTAAAGAATTCCTTTAGAAAAACAGTAACTAGTGAAGACGCAACCCCATGGCCTGAGACATCAGCAATGTAAAAGAGATACTGAGAATCAGATAAAGCAATAAAATCTAGAAAATCTCCTCCTAAATCATCGCAGGGATAGTATTCATAATTAAAATAATAATTATTATTGATCTGTCTGTTATTCTGTGGCAACATATTCATCTGAATCTTTCTGGCTGCCAGAATTTCCTTTTTCATGCGATTATTATAGTCTTTTACCTGTAAAAATAATTCTCGCATTTTTAGATATTGTTTTACTCTAAGTTTTACTTCAAATATATCAAAAGGTTTGGTGACAACATCGTGAGCTCCTAATTCAAGCCCTTTTAGTTTTGATTGTTTATCATTTAAAGCAGTGATTAGCAAGATAGGAACATCAAAGGTTTTGGGATTATTCTTTATTCTTTCACATACTTCAAAACCATCCATTCCAGGCATCATAATATCTAACAATACAATATCTGGTATCTTATGCTCCAGGAAATCCATTACTTCAAAACCAGAGCTACATTCGTGAATTTCTGCATCTTTTGAAGAAAAAGAGCGTGCGAGAATCAACCGGTTTACCGGTTCGTCATCAACGATTAAAATTATTGGTTTATCTTTATTCATAATTATTATCCTTCTAAACTCAACATAATCCAATTTAAGAAAAAAATCAAGTAAAATTTTTGTCTAACCAGTTAATTGTATAAGAAATGTCATCTGGAAGGGGTGAATTAAAAACAACAGGGCATTGGGTAACCGGATGAATAAAAGAAATTTCATAAGCGTGCAATGCTTGTCTATTCAGATGATTGGTCAAAAGAGCACTTACTCTTTTTTGATAAATGACAGGAACCCGTGATAATGTCAGGGTACGGGTATTATAAGTTGTATCTCCCAAAATTGGACAATTGAGTGCAGAGAAATGAACCCGTATCTGGTGAGTTCGTCCGGTTACTAATTCAATATCGACAAAAGAGAAATACTCATAATCTTTCAAAAGTGTATATTTTGTTATCGCATTTTTCCCATTTTCTGAAACAGTCATTTTTTGACGATTTCTAGTACTCCGGGCAATTGGCATATCAATGATTCCGTTTTCTTTATGAAGATTTCCGACTAAAATTGCTTTATATTTTTTTTTAACTTCTCTTTTTTGTATCAAATCAGATAATTGAGCGTGAATTTTATCGGTTTTGGCAATAATCAATAAACCGGAAGTATCTTTATCCAAACGATGTACGATACCAGGTCTAAAGCTTTCTGAACAATTTGACAAAGCTCCTTCAGCATGATGAATCAAAGCATTCACCAGAGTACCCTGATAATTTCCAGGAGCAGGATGTACCGTCATTCCGGCAGGTTTATCAACTACAATCAGATAATCATCTTCAAACACTATTTTCAGTGGGATATCTTCTCCTTTTGGTTGATTCATTGAATCTTCATCAAGAGTATCTTCCAGTAAAAGTTCGATTACATCGTTAGCATTCACCATCAGACTCTTTTTGGTAACTGTCTTATGATTCAGTTTTACCTTTTCCTTTTCAATCAGTCGGTCAATAAATGTTCTTGAATACAGATCTTCATCGTTTAAGGTCAACAAATACTTGTCAATCCGAAGTGGAAGTTCCTGAACGTTTTGTTCAACAATATGCCTGATAGTTCTCATGCTAATTAGTATCCTTCTCGCCTGATTCTAGATTATTCACACAAATTACAATTCCAATTGGAATACCCCGTGAATCTCTCACAAGATTTCCTTTTACAAATATATGTTTTTTTAAAGATGATATATAATAAGTCTGTGGATCAATCTTTGAATGTGTTTTAATAATCTGAAGAATATATTTTTTGATTGAGAGTTCTACATCTGCCTGAAAATGTGTATTAACGATATCTGTATTCTCTTCAAGATATTTGAAATACTTTTTTATGACATCACTGATATATATAATTTGACCCTTGATATTCAAAATAATAAAGCCATCAATAGACAGATTTAACATTTTGATAATCCGGTTACGATTTTCAACAATCTTTTCTTTTTTCAGGTTATCATAGTGGAGAATAACTTCTTGCATATAATCAAGAGATCCCATGACATTTTGGATTTCAGGGTCAGTATCACAAGGAATATCAACCTGAACATTGTAATTGCCTTTGGAAATTTCCTGAATCAGAAATCTGACAGCAGCTAATGACTTATGTATATAATTTCCGATATTACCAATCAGATAAAGCGAAAGACCAAAATTGAGAATTAAAGATCCCCATATAATATTTGATAAATCATTCTTTAAGTTTTTTTCAATATCAGATCCTGATATAAAAAACAGCAAAGAAAAATAACTTGATATACTAATTAGCATGGCTAATAATATAAAAAGGCGAATTTTTGAGGATAATCCCAGCTTCATAAAGTCTCCTATTTTGATGTCTCAATAATTAATTCATTCACTCTGTTTTTAGGACCTAAAAGAATGAGCACATCACCATTTTGAATAATATCGTTTGCTCCAGGTAAATCATTAATACGTCTCTCAACAGAATTGTTACCATCTTCAGTAACAATCATCCTTTCTGATTTTATAGCAATGACGTTGATATGTTTTTCAGAAGGTAAAGCCAATTCCTGTAATGATTTTCCAATATAATCCTTTGGTGCAATCAATTCAACAATGCTGTGTCCGGTTGAAAGATCCACATATTTTTCTATATTTCTCGACAAAAGGGTATTGGCAAGCTGCATCCCTATTTGTTCTTCAGGGAATACCACATTTTGAACACCAATAATTTCCAGAATTTTTCCATGCAGTTTGTTATCAGCTTTTGCATGGATATAAGCAACCCCTATTTTTTTTAAAATAGCACTAGTCAAGATGCTCACTTCAATATTCTGACCAATTGCCAAAATTACCGCATCCATTTCGTGAAGCTGCAACTGTTTAATGGCAATCTCATCCGTACAATCGACTTTATAGGCACTTGTTACAAGGCTTTGCGCCTCATCAACCAAATTCTGATTATTATCAATGGCAATCACTTCTGCCCCATGTTTATAGAGCGTTGTAGCCACTGTCATTCCAAATTTTCCTAAACCAATTACAGCAAATTTTGCCATTTCAACCTCTCAATACGTATCAGACACATAGTCTAAAACTCATTATGTTTACCCAATATCTACATTCTCCTGCGGAACAGCGTACTTCAAAGGGAGTACATTTTCAGCAAAAAGAAATATGAATGTTAAAGGACCAACTCTTCCTATAAACATTAATATAATAATTAAAAGTTTCCCAAAGTTTGATAAAAAACTTGTTATCCCCATACTCAAGCCTACTGTACCAAAAGCAGAGAAAGACTCAAACAATATCTTTTCAAAACTAAATGGCTCTATTAGTAATAAAATAAAAACTATACTCATGACAAAAAACAGTGATAAGGCAATTAAAGCAAGTACTTTCATCATGATTTCATCAGAAAATCGACGATTAAACACTGTAACATCTCTTTTACCTTTTATGATGGAGACAACAGACAGGATAATAATAGCAAGAGTTGGGGTTTTTATACCTCCACCAGTAGAACCAGGTGATGCTCCGATATACATCAAAATGATTGAAATCAGAACTGATGCATAACTAATCCTGGAAAAATCAATCGTATTAAAACCAGCTGTTCTGGTAGTAGTCGATTGGAAAAAAGAAGAAAGCAGTTTGTCAAAAAAGTGGAATGATTTCATTGTATAATTGTATTCCGATGCAAAAAAAAGAAAAGTCCCTGCAAGTAACAGAAAAAAAGTAGTTGTTAAAACAATTTTTGAATGGAGTTTTAAATGAGAAAAATGAGTATTTCGTTTAAACAATTTTTTTGAATCATCAATTACTGCAAACCCTAATCCGCCACAAACAATCAACATACAAATTGTTAAATTCAACAAAGGATTTGTTCTGAACTGGACAAAGCTGTCTGGGAACAAAGCAAAACCAGCATTGCAAAAAGCTGAAACTGAATGAAAAATAGCATAATAAACGGCCTGAAACATATTTCCTAATCTATTGTATAGCGGATAAATCAATAAAAGAGCACCCATTATTTCAAAAGTAAATGTAAAAATAATGATATTTTTAATCAACTGGGTAAAGCTAGTCAAATTACCCTGGGATAATACATTTTGCATTAACGCACCACTTCTGAGAGAAAATTTTTGACCTATCGCCAAAGCAAGTGCACTCGAAATAGTCATTATACCTAATCCACCAATCTGTATCAAAGTGAGAATCACCAATTGACCATAGACAGAAAAACTGGTTCCTGTATCTGTAACAGTAAGACCCGTTACGCAAATTGCTGAAGTTGAAGTAAAAAGCGCATCAATGTAATTTAAATAATATCCTTTATTAGTCATACCTGGCAATACTAAAGCAAATGAGCCCAGTATGATTGCGCCAAAAAAACTCAAAATAATCCATAAAGTAGGATATTTAAACAGGTTATTGAAATAGTCTTTTTCAAGTTTTTCATTTGTAACTTTTTGAAATACAATCAAAATTTCTCTGAATAGTACATAAAATTGAAACAGTTTTAATGAAAAACGTATTGAAAACAATCCTGTCAGAATAAAAAAAAGGTCTATACTGATTCTTCGGAAAGCATTTGTGGAAAATTTTTCTCTGATCAGAACCAATAAGGATCTGACTAACAGTAAAATGACTGTTGTAAATGTATAGATATAATTGATTCGCCAGGAAAATTCATCTGTATTTGATGGTATAATAAGAATTAGCAGAAGATTAAATACTGCAATAAAGAAGAAAGACAGATCGATTAAGGCGATTAATCTTTTCATTTTTTCATTTTATCGATAGCATCCATGATTTGCTGATTGACAATACTGATTTCTTGATTGGCATTTATACTCAATAACAAGCCTCTTTCCTCAAAGAAATCACATAAAGGTTTTGTTTGTTCATGAAAAAGGTTTATTCTTTGATTGATTCCTTCTAATGAATCGTCAGCACGACGGATTAATTCATGATGACAGACATCGCATTTATCATGTTCTACAGGTGGCTTTGACAAGATATTATAATCTTTGTTACAGTTTGAACAGATTCTTCGGGAATCCATTCTTGACCGAGCTATTTCATCATCCAAATCGAGATATATGACCATATTCACTTCGTGTTTATCAACCAGATAATGTGCTTGATTTAAAGTTCTGGGAAATCCATCAAACAAAAAACCTCTTTTCTTTTTACCAAGAGTCTTTTCAATTGTTTCAATCACGATTGGATCAGGAACAAGATGCCCTTGGTCAATATAATGTTTAATTTCATTTCCAATCTTAGTCTTGTGGGTTATTTCTTGCCTAAACAATCCACCTAAGTTTAAATGTAACCATGAATAGTGCTTTGCAAGAAGTTTTGCCTGGGTACCCTTTCCACATCCCTGAATACCCATTAATACTATAATCATTTTTTCTCCTTAAATATACAATTCAAATTCAATTGTTTTTTTCCCCTGAATATCGTCAAGAAATATCCATTAATGGTAGATATCATCAGAACAGGGTATTATTTATAATACCCTTAGCTAATCAATTACCAAAATCTTTCGAATCTCAGTTTTTTTGAGAAGATCCACTTTAACAAAATAAACACCACTTGCCAATTGATCTCCGTTATGATTTTCCAGAGAAATATTCATTTTATTTGTTTTTTGAATAGGGGGATACTCCACTATTTTTTGCCCTTTAATATTATAAAGAGAGACTTTTCTGATGGGATCAGTTCCCTTCACTTCAAAATTGAGTGATCGTTTTGCAGAAGTCACCGGATTTGGATAAATACGAACTGAGATTCCAGTTTCAACCATATGATCAGCAGACACAGTATTGCTTATTGTATAATTAACGACATTCAAACTATCGTCAGAAAAGGCACAATCTCCGATCACCCAACTCTGATTGGGAACTATCGTAGAAAAAATTACAGGATTCTGAAAATCAAACGTTTCAGGCATCATCGCATAATCAACGTCTTCAACCGTGAATTTTGCAATCAATGGAAAATTTCCCTGTTGATCATTGTAGGTTACTCGAACCAGAGTCATATCTCCTGCTTCGCTCACTATTGGATTTGACATAACCGGCAATGTATTTTGAGCCAGATTAAGAGATAAATCACAGAAATTAATAACGGTTGGAGCTCCTGTATCACCGACTGGCGTCATATTTGAAATTGAAGGAATTTTCATGATGAAAGGGATCGTTAAAAGTGATTTGGAATAGCTTGGCCAATTACCAAAATCTTCATCATTAGTCAAAGTTGACCAGTCACATTTCATAATAAGCATGTTTTCAGTAGTGGCTGAGCTGATATCTCCCACTCTTTGAATAGCAGACAAATCGATATTTTGTAATTCTTCAAGATTACTGACTCTGATTTTATAAAGACCTGGCGTAATGATGCCAATTAAGTTAGCATTAATCATCGCATAAGCCGTAGAATCCATAATATTCTCAGGATTTAGAAACCCAACGCCATAAATATAATAGGGGCCAACTAATGAACCATATGCAGGATAATTTCCAAAACTATTTTTGATTCCAGCAGCAAACTGATCATTACTATATGCAAAATGATAGCTGATTATATCCAGTTTTGTATCTCCGGCTAAAACTGCTTCATTCAGAGAATCATTGCTTGCTTTTACCATCACAGAAGGTATAAAATTATTGGAGTTGATCTTCAGAGGAGTCAATACGCCGTAATAATCAGACAGGGAACTAAAGGCAACTGATGGCGCATCATTATCTGGGACAGGAATACTACATTCATAATTCAACACATTTTGAGGTGATACAGGAAGGGTATTTAATAAATTATTATGTTTATAGATGACTTTCAGAGAATCAAAAGGATTTGATACTCCCTCCCATTTAAGATGAATTCTGTTAGAAGGTGTAACTGCACTATGACGAAATCCCTGCCATAAATTGATTTCCTGAGCATTCATAATGAGCACAATGAGTGATAAAACACTTAAGATTAAAATCCTTTTCATTTGATCTCCTTTTCCTAATATTGCCAAATAATCATCTGTTTTTCTACATTACAATCTTCCGTACTACAAGCATCTTGCTTGTAGCTGCTTTCTGCAAGCAGGATGCTTGCAGTACGAGTGTAATTCTCGCAAGCTGGTAGCTTACGGTACATTTTTTTACTGCGAGCAGATTGCTCGTAATCGGCTTTTGAATTCAGTA
>JAKQQL010000095.1:0-1138 GCA_029564175.1 Candidatus Cloacimonadota bacterium | reverse complement strand
ATTTTTCTGTATTTCAAATCTGAAAGAGGAACTGTCAGTTGGAAGATTATAAGTTTTGATCTGATTATTAGAAAGGTTTTTAAGTAAAAACTGATAACCAAATTCATGAGGGTTGTTATCCTTCCACTTTACTGTAACCTCATCATCAGCAGAATGAAGAATCTCTATTCCGGAAGGAATATTTCGTATATCATATGCAATAACACCGGTCAGAAGAACAAAAAGTGAAAAAACCATAAATGCCGGTACCCCCAGATACTTGATTATAAAATACATGATCTGCATGCAGTCACCTCGAAAGACTAATTTATATAATTATATAATAAACAAATCAAAAGAACAAAATACGCATGTCTTGAATTCACCCAGTTGTTACCAATTCAAAGCATCTTGTCAATTTTCAATAATATATAATATCATCATAAAGCATATTCAGGAGGTTATAATGTCTGACCAAATATACAGAGTCTATGTTGAAAGGAAAAAAGGATTTGATCTTCAAGCCGAAGGAGTACTAAGTGACCTAAAAAACTATCTCGGAATAACAAGTCTTAAAACGCTCAGAATTCTTAACCGCTATGATATTCTGGGTATAGATGAAGCAATAACAGAAAGAGCTCTTAAAGAGGTTTTCTGTGAACCTCAGACCGACGATGTATACCGTGAAGACTTTCCCATGTCATCTTTGGAAAAGTCTTTCGGAATAGAATATCTTCCGGGCCAGTATGATCAACGGGCCGACTCTACTCAGCAGTGTCTGCAATTGATAAATCCCCTTCTAAAACCTAAAGTAAAGACAGCGGTTATCTATGTTGTCAACAACGATATCCTTCCTTCGGAGTTAGAGAAAATCACATCATACCTTGTCAATCCTGTAGACTCAAGATTGGCCGTCCTTGGAAAACCCGATAAATTGGATGAACAAATTCAGGATGACATAAATATTGAGTATCTGCAAGGATTTTCAAACTTTTCAAAGCTGCAGATGAAGGAGCTTTATAATAAGCTCTCTCTGGCTATGAGTTTTGAAGATTTTTTATTCTGTCAGGAGTATTTTCAAAAAGAAAAAAGAGATCCATCAATGACGGAAATAAAAGTTATAGATACATACTGGTCCGACCACTGCAGACATACCACA
>JAKQQL010000072.1:0-2239 GCA_029564175.1 Candidatus Cloacimonadota bacterium | reverse complement strand
CGGCTTAGTTTGCTTAAGACTTAGCTATAAACCCTGGTACTCTTTAAGGAATGAGATAAACATATACTCCATGGTTCTTTTACCTAGGGGATCGACCAGTCTTCTTTTTCAATCCGACGGATCATTGAGCTTTAGATCCTTGAGGAAACATAGAACAACTAGCATCTTCTTTAGGTCAACATCAGAAAGGTTGGAATATTTCTTTTAATTTCTTATGCAGACTCACCCTCTCTTGTTTACTCACCCTGTCCGTTAGGTAAGTTCCTTTAATTTTCCTTCTCCTTTTTGTAAAGATTCTCAACTAAGTAATCATTTATTGCAGTGCGAATAATCTGCGACTGAGTCTTTTGTTCCTGAATTATTACTTCCGTTAACCATCTGGCCTGTGACTCAGTAATGCGTATAACTACTTTTCTTGATTTTGGTCCCATGCTTATAAATATCTTTATGTAGTACAAATCGCCTCACTTTGACAAAGATTTATAATAATTAAAATCTTATGAGTTTAAAGCATGAGTCAATACCTCAAGTGTAATCTTATGAGGGTTTTAATCATCAAAGAATTCAACAAATCTGACTTTAAGTGGCTGATATAGGATTTTGGTACTGACATACCTTGTCCATACCAAGATTTACATCATACAGGAATTACGACAAACTTTATTCATCATTTTTTCAGAGAAAGACTGGTGTTGGTATTACAAATTACAAAAGGAGCTGCACCGCATCGTTTCTATTCAATCCTGATACACGATCTTGCTCTCCTGACCTTCTGGAAAATGAGTTATTAATCATTTCAACAATCTCCTCCATATCAATCAGACGGGATTTATAATATGTTTGGACAGTTTTACGAGACAATCCCGAAATTTCAGCAGTTCTCTTTTGAGTAACCTTAAGACCTTCTGTCTCCAGCTTGGTCTTGGCGCTCAGAATTTTCTCAATCGAATCATTTTTTCTTTTGCAACCATTAAGAAAGTTAGCCACAGTAGTTTTCTCTATCTTGGTAAGATTACATTCTGGATTAAAATGAACATACCTTATTTTCCCTCTGACTCTTGAAATACCTTTCTCTTTGATCCCCTTAATAATTGTATTAAACAACCGGATAAACTCTCTTTTTTCCATTTTTGGCTTGGCGAACCTATTGTTGACATAAAACATATATGAGAAAATATATTCATTTTCAATATCTTGATTTAAAAATACCAGAGCATGTATCATACTTGTATAAATTTTATGTTTGGTTCCATCTTTAATATTTTTTTGAATAAATACATTAATACATTCAACAGGCTTGTAATCAACGACTGGATTTACAACTGGAACTACTGTTCTAGTAATTAATTTTTCAAGAACTTTATCTATAGCAATTACAGAAAAAGAGTAATTCAGTGTAAAATTTAAATCCTTACAGGTTTTAGACTGTTTTACTCTTTTTTTAATAGGTTCATTGGCCAGTTCAATCTCAATCTCAATCTCATTTTCATAATTGTAAAATACTGATGGATCATCGGAAATAAACATGGCCCTGCCGATATCACAGCATTTTTTATCTACGATCTCCTCTGATAGTATTGTTTCCCTCACTTTTTGCCAGATGAGAGAGAAATTGTCTGTAGTAATGTGATTTTTTACCTTGAACAATACTGAAATGCCACCTGCGCTGCTTGAAATGCAAATAAGGGCAGCCAGATGTCCATATTTTTTTATAAAGTAATCCTTGAATACTTCAGGACTACTATGGTCAAGGTCGTAATACAGATATTGGGAAAACTGGATCAGATTTTTTTCAAGATTATCATCTGAGAGGTTTCTTTCTCTAACCATACATACTGGAGTAATATGCGGTAATTGAGATTTGAGCTTTTTGTAATACTCATCTCCGTTCTTTCTTAAATTCCTTATGGTATCTATCTGACAAGCATAGGGATTATTACGGATAATCCCAACCAAATCTGTGATACTAATGAATTTTGATGTTTTTGTTTTAGTAATTCCATCATCAAATAAGCTAAACATTATTAAAAAGAATCCTCCCCGATGTCACTGTTGATGGCAGTTAATTGGGGAGGCCTTAAATATCTTATGAACTTCGGTCAAGCCATCAACATTGACTATGTTCAAGCAAATGATAAAGAAAATTTTTTAAAAAGTCAAGTCTAACAGTAAAAAGAATCACAGGCCAAACTCTTATACAATAAACATGTCATGGCAATTGCATTTCGAAATGAATTCT
>JAKQQL010000068.1:0-2117 GCA_029564175.1 Candidatus Cloacimonadota bacterium | reverse complement strand
TGCCGCATAATCCTTATTCGACCAGTCAAAAAGCTTTTGAAGCGTCGGGGCCATAACTCCGATTATGCTGCGGTCAAAATAATTGATTGTGGTTGCCATAAATACGAGGGCAAGGATACGGTAACGGTAATTGCCTATTTTTCCGGGTTGATCAGTCATGATAATATTTTTGATTATGAGTGATAAAAATAATTAAATATCGGAATAAAATGTTCTGAATTATCCCAACAGAGTAAAATCAAAAAAATTTATATAAATCCGAATTTTAACAAGGAGGGACTGAAAATGAAACAATAAGTAAAGTTTTTGTTACAAATGAGGTGGATTTTCTGTTTTCTAACTCTGAATTTTACATGATGATATTTACCATTTCAGGATATTGATACGTCATGATGTCACTCATTTTTGAACCCTTAATTAAAAATTGCCACAATGAAAAAATTAATTTTTCTGATTCCGGTAGTGCTGTGCATTATAATTGCATCGTGCTCCAAAGATCCCGGGCTTGATCCCGGAAAGGGTCTTTCTCCGGGATTTGACAAAGGATTCAAACCCTGTGTCCCTATGGTCACCTACAGCCCCTCTTCTGATGGTGATGATACGGATGCACTGAAGGCGCTCATTAGCAGCGCAAAGCCCGGATCAGTCATAAAACTGAGCCCGGGTGAATACCATCTTGGGTATATGGAATTATATGGTTTTAACGGTTCACTGGTTGGAGCCGGGAAAGATAAAACCAAAATAATCCTCAAACCATCAATTGATCAGGCTTCTCAGCTGGATGATAATAAATGTCCGGCTTGGTGGCGGCTGATCGGTGGCAATATCACATTGTCTGATATAACTTTCAAGACACCTGACGGATTTCTTTCGTCTGAAGGACATTACAAGCCATATCCTTTTTCTGACCTGGGAGCTGATCTCTTCTCAATGTTTATGGTAAATCACTTTAATGAAGAATATTATCATCCGGACGGACCTCCTCAAAAGCTTCTTGTAAAGAACTGCCGTTTTATTGGCGGAACCAATCCGGATACTTCTAAAGATGGATGGATTAAAACCGAAAAAAATACAGGATTGACTTTCTGGATAGGGTTTGATTTTTGGATGCCAAATCCTGATATTGAATGGCAATTGACAAAAGGAAATTATGTTTTCCAAGAATGCTATTTTGAGAATTTTCTGGATGGTGTGGAAGGGGCTTCACTGGGAGAAAACGCAAAGTTAACAGTTACAGGGTGCCGGCTTAACAAATGCCAGACACCATTATTTTTTATTGCCAATTACAACTCCAGCATCAACATTATTGACAATATATTTAATGATTCTGAAAAATATGACATTTTCATAGAAGATATAGATGGTGGATATTTGAGTAATACTGAAATCAAGCCTATAAAAAGATGTTCATATTTAATAACAGGAAATCAGTTTAATAATGCACCGGTTTCCTCATTAGCTTTTTGTGATACCTGGATTGGAACAGATCCCGCTAAAAGGTTACCGATGCTCTTCATGATTAAAGGGAACCTGTTTAACCTCAGTGGCACCGGTTGTGCCATAACAGCACTTAACAGTCAGGATCCCGTAATTCGTAACAACAGGTTCACGGGCACATGCGAAACAGGTGTTTATCTCAACGGAGGAATAACATTGGATTTAATGGGTTGGGTTCCGATACCGAATGAAGTATTTGCGAAAAACGCACTTATACTGGGTAATAATTTCAGCGGACTAAAAGCAACTGATGCCGCAGTTGTCCTGGGAGATAAAACTATGAATTGTGTTGTAATCGGCACCGGTAAAGAAAAAGTCGTTGATGACGGGATCAATAATAAAGTCACCGGGATGAAAAAAGTACCGGGAGGTCATCATTTTGGTCCGCTTATAAGGGATAATGTAAGGATGTGGAGAGGCTGGGGTCATCATTAATAAAGAGCCTGGCTTTGCTTCAATTTTATTACCAACCGGAATATTAAATGATATAATTAATTGATCTCAGCGCGGAGCCTCGTTGGTTAAATCCGGTAAATTTCAATTTCCTGAATTAAGTTCAGATAATTTCTGCTCCGCGCTTCCTTTATCCTGATCTACGTATTAAAATACGTTTTTTAATA
>JAKQQL010000066.1:0-43186 GCA_029564175.1 Candidatus Cloacimonadota bacterium | reverse complement strand
AGAAACTCCGGTGTTAATGTCTTCCAGGTCAATGACCTCTTCCTGAAGCTTCTCCAGTTGTTTTCGCCGGAAAACCAGATCAGATGATTTATTGGTAAGCACATTATCTTCTCCGGTTGCCGTGGCATCCACTATAAACATTTTGTTTTCAACTCTGCTTTTCAAATTGATATAATCATCCAATGATAACTGAGGCCAGAAGTTTATCAGCTGAATATACGCATTGACTGACCCGATTCGGTCTATTCGGCCAAATCTCTGAATGATACGAACCGGATTCCAGTGAATATCATAATTGATAAGCGTATCGCAATCTTGTAAATTCTGACCTTCTGAAATACAGTCAGTCGCAATCAAGATATCAATTTCAGGCTGATTTTTGAACTTTCTCTCTTTTGATCTTGGTGAGAAATTGATGAGTATGTTATTAAAACTATTATCAATTTTGAGAGTCGCTTTATTTTGATTAGAGCCGGTAATCTTAGCTGTTTCCAAACCCAGCTGTTTTTTGTTATAAACTGACAGATGCTCATACAGATAATCTACAGTATCTGCAAAGGCACTAAATATCAATACCTTCTTATTACCATCATTGATTGGATTGATGGTTTTCTCCTGTATAAATCGTTTTAAATCATTTAGTTTCGCATCATGTTCCGGACTAACTCGGTTCATTTCCGCCATTATCTCTTTGGCAATTTTCAGGTCATGCCTTAAATCATCACTCCAACCGGTAATATTCATATCTTCAAGATTGATTTTTATCTTTTTACCTACATTAAAATCATCATCCAACCACTCCTCATAATCATAATCAGAGTCATACTCATTAACTGACATTGATTCGGCAAAGTTAGCAGAACGGCTTGTTTTAAAGTCTCTGATTCTCTTTAATGTTTCTTCTATCGTATCGATAAACTTATGAAGTGTTAATCTGAAAGACTGCACTGAACTTTCAAGTCTTTTGAGCAAATTAACTCTCATTAAAATCTGTAAATTCTTCTCTCTGTGTGACTGTTTAAAGCTGACATTCTCACTGACATTTGTATCATAGAGCTCTGCATAAAAATCTCTTTTAGATTCGAAGATATACTCAGAAGGCGAGTATATAGACATATTCAATTTGGACAACTCATTGTATAACTCAGAAATTTCAATAAAATCATCTAAGTCTGTAATATTCGCATGGTGAGTAACAGGCTTTAATCTGACAGGAAATTTACCAATTTTACTTGAATCATAGTATTTTTCGATGTGTTTTCGGCTTCGGGCAATCGTAACACTATCCAGCAGCTTAAAGAAGTCAAAATTAGAATTTAACTTTTTAAGCAAATGCTGACTGGTTCTGTCATCAACCGGTAATTTACACCAATCATTAAAAACTTTCTGAGCATTTCTTAAAATTACATCTATCGGTTTTGTTGTATCCATTTTTTCATCTATCAGATTTGTTTCGCCTTCATAAGCCAAAGCAATCTGATTTTTCAGGTCATTAAAGCGATTGTTCACTGGCGTGGCAGATAGCATAAGCACTTTAGTCTTAACTCCGGAGCGAATCACATCATTGAGCAGTTTTTGATAGCGGGTCAGCCTGTCTTTTCTTGGGTCATTGTTTCTAAAATTATGAGATTCATCAATAACCAGCAAATCATAATTTCCCCAATTGATTCTGGATAGATCTATTCCGTTTGACTCTCCCCTGTCTCTGGACAAGTCCGTATGAAACAATACATCATAATTCAAGCGATCTTTTATCAGCGGATTATCGTCATAATTGTTTAAAAAAGTCATCCAGTTATCACCCAGTTTTTTGGGGCATAAAACCAGTATCGTTCTGTTTCGCTCTTGATAATACTTGATTACACCCAGGGCAGTAAAGGTCTTTCCTAAGCCGACACTGTCCGCCAGAATGCATCCATTATGTCTTTCCAGTTTATTAATAATACCTAAAACCGCATCTCTTTGAAAATCAAAGAGCTTTGACCATACCACAGAATCTTTAAATCCGGTCTTTTCATTGGCAAGCTCATCTTCTGAGATATCTTCAAGAAACTCATCAAAGATGTTATAAAGCGTTAAGTAATAGATAAATTCAGGTGAGTTCTCTTTATATAGATTGGCTATATAATCAGCTACTTCATCAGTAATGTCTTTAAGTACTTTCTCATCATTCCAGATCTCACTGAAATTTTGCATGTATTGTTTGGTCGTTGCAAAGTCATCTGTTTTTATAATTTGATTCAGAAGAGAATTATCTTTTTCATATCCAAATCCTGCAGAACTGAATTCATTAATCCCCATATAAACAAAAGAGTCATTTTCATTTCTAAGTGTGATATGAGGCTGGATATATTTATTTCCAATATTGGTTTTAAAGGTTACTTTCTGTTCAATCCATTTTCTGCATTCTTTGGCAATGGCTCTGCCTTTTAGCTCATTTTTCAGATTCAACTCAAAATCAGAACCACTAATGGCTTTTTGCCTAATATTGGCATTGATTTTAAATTGTTTTTTTTCTCTTTTGTTCTTATCTGTTTCAATAAAAGTAGGGTCAGTAAAGATAAAATTTAGTTTTTCTATCTTTTTCAACTCACTTTTCAAGCTCTCAAAACCATAAATGGTAAAAATCCCAGCTGCAACTTCTAACTTACTGTTTTTGTTAATGCTCTTTTTAAAATCATCGCCGACTTTTTCAGTTTTGTTATTAAAAACCTGTATCATACATTTACCCGACCTGTTTATGATCTCAATTCTCTGCAAATTCTATCATAATCATTATTTTTGTCAAAAATAGAATGGTCAATAAAATAAGTCAAGCTTTTTGTATTGATTTATAATAATTTTCTTAAAAATCGAGTAATATATGGTATTTTAGCATTCTCGTGAATACATGCAAATATAAGCCTTTTCAATTTCCAACACAGTCATCAAATATATTAGAGTTAAAGTACTTACACAACAAAATGCATAAACAAGTGACATCCAGAGGATAGATCACTCTGATACTTCTTGTTCCGTGTTTTCAGTGCCTTCAGTGGTTGTAAAAGAATCTCATCAAATTTCTCATTTATTTCTGCGCACTTTTCAGTAAACCCTTCATTTTTAAAACCAATTGAACTTTTTTCAGAAAATTAAAAATAAATCCGGCAGAAAGACAAGAAAGTGCTTTTTTGTCCGGGTAATACATATAGAGGATAAGCAAAAAGGTCATCCCCTCATCAAATGAAAAGAGATGACCTTGATAATATGATTTATCAGTTTATAAAGCTTTTTTAATACGGATACAGCGTTCTAAAAGTTCTGGAAGCTCAGATAGAGGCAACTGGGTATTGGCATCGCTGAGTGCTTCCATCGGATTGGGGTGTGCTTCAATAAAGAGCCCGTCCACCATGCCTGAACCGATAGCTGCTTGAGCAAGCATTGGCGCAAATTCAGGTGTACCTCCGGTAGTCTGAGTCAGAGAAGGTCTTTGCATACTGTGTGTTACATCATAAACTACAGGGAAATCCAGTTTTTTCATCATGGCAAAGCTTCTAAAGTCAACCACCAGATTATGATAACCAAAGCTGGTGCCTCGTTCTGTAAGCATCACTTTGTAGTTATCATTCACAGTAACTTTTTCAGCTTGCTGCCACATATCTTCAGGTGCTAAAAACTGGCCTTTCTTAATGTTAACAATCTTTCCAGTTTTTGCTGCAGCAGATATCAACCAGGTTTGTCTGCTAAGAAACGCAGGGATCTGAATCACATCAGCTACTTCAGCGACTTCTTCCACTTCTTCAGTTTCATGTACATCTGTCAAAATCGGCAATTCATAGGTTTCTTTGATTTTTCTGAGGATTTTTAAGCCTTTTTTCATACCTGGGCCTGAAAAAGAGTGAAAGTTTGTTCGGTTTGATTTTTCGTATGAAGACTTAAAAATGAGTGTAATGCCAAGCTTATCTGTTGTCTTCTTCAAAAATTCTGCAGCATTCATCATCAGCTTTTCATCTTCAATAACGCAAGGACCTGATATTAGAAAAAACATATCCTGGTGGGTTATCCCTTGATAAAGTTCTTCTGGTGTTATCATTTGCTATCCCTTCTATAGATTATTCTTTTATTATCCAATAGTTAAAATATCATTTAGCTGTCCAGCTTTTTTACAATATTTTTATCTGTTTGCTTATCTGTTTTTTTAACAACACATTAGCTTTATGCAAGTTTTTATTAACAATCCTAAAAATTAAAAACAGTATATACTCACGCAGAGGTCTAATTAAGTTCTTTAGAAATATACGCCCACTCTTTTAATATTTGTAAATAAAGTTTATCTGCATACTCGTCAGGTAATTGATTAATTTGCTTACAATCTGCAGTATATACAGCCATCTGATCAAAACACATATTTAACGATATTCCTTTTATAGAATGAGCGGTAATCTTAAATAAGTCAACATTGTTTGTATTTATCGCCTGTTCAAGACTTTTTAATGAAGTATCAACATCTTCAAGACTAATTTCAATTAGCTGTTGAAAGAAGTTTAAATCATGATTGATCCGTTCGAGTAATTTCTTTTTATCGAAATGCTTTTTTATCTCGGATATATTGGCTGTCTCATTCAAATCATCAGTTAATAACAGGTTGGCCTCCATAGTCATAAAATCTGCTTCAAGAGAAAAGTAAAAGTCTGATCCTATGCCAGGTTCACTCATTACTTTTAATTCTGAGTCAAGTTGGTTTAATAACCTGCAGGCAATACTCAGACCAAGTCCAGTGCCTCCATATCTTCTTGTAGTTGAATTATCAGCCTGAATAAACGGATCAAACAAGCTTTTAATATTCTCTTGTTTTATGCCAATACCTGTATCTTTTACATGAAAATGAAAAATCCCCTTAGTCTTATTAACCTGCTCAAAATCTAAAACAAACTCTACATTACCGGTTTCTGTAAATTTTACTGCGTTATCTGTTAATTTTTGAATTATTCTTAAAAGTCTTTTCTGATCCGTAATCATAAAATCAGGTAGTCTTTTATCAATTGTCATAATTACATTGATCGGTTTTTCTTCAATCTCTATTTTTATATTATCTTCTACTTTCTGTACTAAATCCTGTAATTTAACTCTGGTCAAAGTAATTTCTTTTTTTTCATTCTCTATCTTTGAAAAATCTAAAATATCATTAATAATATTGAGAAGTGAATAACCTGATTGTTTAATATAAGCAGTATATTCAATCACCTGATCATCTCTGGCAATTTTCTCAAGTAACTCAGAAAAACCGATTATCCCATTTAACGGTGTTCTGATTTCATGACTTATATTGGTTAAAAAGTCACTTTTTGCTTTACTTGCTGACACAGCATACTCTTTTGCTTCAAATAATTCTTTTTCATATTGTTTTCGGGCATCAATATTACGGCTAACACCTATTATTTCTACATCATGATCTTCATTGTACCTAAAACGGGTAGATGTTTCAATCCAGATAATCCGACCATCTTTACATATCTGTTGAATTTCATCAAAATGATAGTTTATCTTTTCAGGATCTCTGAAAAACAAATCAAGACTTTCCTTAATCCGGTTGTTGACATACGCGAAGGATTCTGCTGTCATAGAGTCTTCAAGTGATTCTTCCAGAGCTTCTTCTACACTGATTCCCCGTAGTTGCATTATCGATGGGCTTACATAAGTAAATCTCATTGTTTTAAGATTTAGTATCCAGGTAACATCGGAAGAAAATTCCGTCAATAGTCGAAACTTCTCTTCGCTTTCCCTGATTGCCAGCTCCATTTCCTTTCTGTGTGTAATATCTTCAATCATTTCAATCACATAATCGACCTGATTATTGGCATTAATAACTGGTGCAGTGGTAATTTGATAATAATAATTTTTGCCGTTAATGAGCAAATATCTTTCGAATGATACAGGCATTTTACTTTTAATAATATTCTCTAAAAAGCACTCAAAACAGGGAAAGCCATTCGGATTTGTTACAAAATTATCATAGCATTTCTGACTAACTGAGATATTACAAGCTGGAAACATAGTGCTCATTTTTCTGTTAATTGCAAGAATATTATAATTCCTGTCAATCATCGCAACCCCTACTGGCAAATTATCAACAAGCGTTTGAAATTTCCTGTCAATCTCCTGTATAATATTTTGACTGTTTTTTCTTTCTGACAAATCTCTGATAGATACAATTCTTGCCAGTTCATTATCAAGATATTTATTATAAGCGTATAATTCTACAGGTATAATCGTACCATCTTTTTTGATTATTCTAATTTCATAAGGTTCTGTATTATTTAAAATTAAATGATTGATTACATTTGGTAAATCATCCGGGTGAACAGCCATAGTTAATATATTTTTCCCTAATGCTTCATTACGAGTATAGCCCATTAGTTTGCATAAAGCACTATTAAGATCAATAACGATTCCATTTTTATGAATTACAATTCCTTCAACAGCAGCATCTGAGAGTACCCTGTAACGGTTTTGGCTTTCTGCTAAATCTTTCTTTATATCCTTTTGTTGCTCATAAAGATGCACGTTTGTTGTAATATCATTTATAAAAATCACAAATTGCATATCTTGAAGGGGTAATATTTTAATTTTTAGCCATTTCTTAAAAGACTTAAAAAAGGTTTTTACGGTTTTCTCTTTTTTTAAGAGTAGCAGTTCATAACACATTGATATCCACTCTACAGGAAAATCCGAAAACAAACATTGTAAGGAGTGATTAACTAAAGAATCTTTAGACAGACCACTCAATTTTACAAATTCACTATTACAATCTATAAGCTGTATATCCTTAGGGTATTGATGATCGTCAAATTCTATTTTGCAGAAAAGACACGAAATGGGGGCTCTTTCCAAAAGACGATGATAATCCAGTTCATTCATCAGAGATACTCCCTTTCCCTTAATACATAAAATATATCATGAGTTGGGAGGAATGTCAAGCATTAAAATTACTTATTTCTAATTCTTTTCTTTAAACCCTGAATTTCAGACTCAAGTCTTTGTATTTCTGATTCAATTTCAGTATCTGACTGTTTTAAAATTTGATTGATTTTACCTTGAGAATAAATATATAATTCACTATCATAAATATCTGGTCCAATAATATAGACTTCGTCGGATTTGTTTTTAAAGTCCCTTATTTTATTATTTGTCAGATTCAGATTTACCTTTATATGCTTTTGTTTTCTTATGACATCAAGAACAATTGGTTGTTTTTTAATCCCCCATGCCAGCTGTTTGCTTAAATCATCTTCAGTCTGCACCACATTAGAATTGACATGAGTAATAATATCTCCAACCTTAAGTCCATTCGTTAAAGCTAAAGAATGCTCTCTGATATCTACAATAACAAGCCCTTTATTATGTTTAAAATACTCTGACAGTTGTTCATCCATTTTCTGAACATCAATACCGATGAATAACCATGGATTTTGAATATAATTGTAAATATACAAATCTTTTAGTAGCGCAGATCTATTCTGAGCATTTATCGTATAAATTTGAGTCCGTTTATTGGTCTTAACAGTAAAAAGAATACGGTCATTAGGTTTATAGGAGGCCAGTACTCTTTGAAAATCACTTTCATTAGTAATCAACTGATCATCAATCTTACAAATAATATGATTTTTTCTTAATCCTGCTTTTTCCGCAGGTGAATCCTGCAAAACAGAATCAATTCTAACTCCACCTTTTAAATGATGTTTTATCATGGTTGGCTTATCAATTTCACTTATATAGACCCCAATATATATATTCTGGGACAATAAAATTGAGCAAAATACGAGCATTAAAGCAGAAATTATTATTTTTGTCATAGAGTTTGATTTAATATAGTATTCTAGGCTGAACTTTCTTTTTCACTTCACTGATATAGAAAATAGTTCTGTTGGCATCATCTTTTAATTTATGAAGGATATAGGATTTATCTTCTTCTATCATTGAAAGAGGAGAGTCATTTAAATTACCTGAGACAGGTTTGATATGGTCTGAGATGTTAGAAAAATCGGTATTTTCATCAGAATTGAAGAGGAGATAATCCATATTACTTTTATGATTGAAGGCAAGTTGGTTAAGACGGTATGCAGTTTGAGGTTTAATAATCAGCATTCCCAGCATTAAAGTCATGATTCCGGCCAGAGAGAAAGAGATGATTGGCATCAGTTTTCTTTCTTTCTGCTCAAAAAATTTATTTCTAAGGTCATATTTCAGTCTGACAGAGAATGGGCCTGTTTGAAAGTCTGGTTTATTGACACTACATAGATATTTGCTTAAGCGCTTCATTAAACACCTCCTCAGGAATCAAAGTCTCCAGTTTTTTTAATGCACGATGTAAATTAACGCGCAGAGTACTTTCATTCTTTCCTGTTAGTTCAGCGATTTCGCTAAATGCTTTTCGCTCGAAAAATCTAAGAGTGATCAGATCTTGATCTTTCATTGGTAATTGCTTTAAGTAAGTATGAACAAATTCAAAAGATTTTTCATTCTTGGATTGATAAGAATCATGATGTTTATCTTCTGTTTCAAGATGATAATTACGTGAAATCTTTTGCAATTTCTTTTCTCGTTTGGCATGATTACAAATTTCATTAAAAGCAATACGATACAACCAGGCAGAGAAAGGGATTTTTCTCCATTTAAACAAAGCCAGATTTTTCATGGCCTTGTAAAACACCGTTGATACAATATCTTCTGCCACTTCACGGTTATATACACGGTACATTACGTAATTAAAAATGACCGGCATGTATTTTTCGTAGATATAGTCAAAGGCTTTAAAATCATTCTTAGCCTGTAAGATAATCTCTTTTTCTTCCTGTTCGTTATATTTTGCCATATTCACACCTTCATATATTCTATAGAACTATAATCATAACAAAGAATAAGTAAAATGTTACAAAAAAAGGCAGATTTTTTGAAATCTGCCTTTTTAATCTATTCTCATGGTTAAATATCCATGATTTCTTTTTCTTTATTCTTCGCTAAATCGTCGATTTTCTCAATCCACTTATCAGTAAGTTTCTGAATATCATCAAGGATTTTCTTTTCCTGATCTTCAGTAATTTCACTGTTCTTCTTTTGTTTTTTAACGAGTTCATTAAAGTCGCGACGAACGTTACGGCTTGCTACTTTTGCATCTTCTGCCTGTTTTTTTACACCTTTGACAATCTCTTTACGTTTATCTTCAGTTAATGAAGGGAAAGGTAAACGAATCACATTGCCATCATTTTCAGGTGTGATACCAAGATTTGCGGCTAAGATAGCTTTCTCAATTTCTGATAAAGTCGTTTTATCCCAAGGTTGAAGGATAATCATACGAGGTTCAGGAATATTAATATTACCTAGCTGTTTTACAGGTGTTGGTGTGCCGTAGTAATTGACCTTTATATCGTCAAGAATGGAAGCACTTGCTCTGCCTGTACGTGTTTTTGTAAATTGATGAGCTAAAGATTCAAAGGTTTTATTCATCTTTTCTTCGGCTTGTTTTACGATATCTTCCATTTTTTCTCCTTAGATATGTACATAAGTGCCATAATCTTTGTTAAGCAGACAGTCTTTGATACTGCCCTTATTACCAATATTAAAGACCTTTATTGGAACTTCATAATCTCTTGCCAGTGAAAATGCGGTCATATCCATGATATTTAATTGCTTATTAAGCGCTTCAGTATAGCTTAAATCAGAGATAAACTGAGCATCAGGGTCTTTTTTAGGATCAGCAGTATAAACACCATCCACTTTCGTACCTTTTAAGACCAGATCACAGTTTAATTCTATTGCTCTTAGAACAGCTGCAGTATCAGTTGTAAAGAATGGGTTTCCTGTCCCACCAGCAAAGAAGCATATTTTCCCTTTTTTCATATCATCGTTAGCACACTGATATGTGTAAAGTTTTGCAACCTTAGGACATTCAAAAGCAGAAAATACTTCAACGGCATAATTTTTAGACTGAAGAATATTAGCCATAACCACTGCATTTTGCAAAGTTGCAAGCATCCCTACATTATCAGCTGCAGCTCGGTCAACTTCGGGATGCTCTCCGCCACGAAAGAAATTTCCGCCACCAATAACGATCCCAATGCTATAACCTAACTTTCTCACTTCAATAATTTCATTACATATCTCATTGACTATCAGATTATCAAATCCAAAACCGAGCTGACCTGATAGATATTCACCGCTTATTTTCAGTATGATTCTATGTATCTTTTCGGGTTTAAAGGCGTTCATAACTATTCACCAAGTGAAAATCTGACAAAACGGGCAATCTGAATATTTTCACCAGTTTTGGTAATCGTTTCGTTGATGACATCCTGAACAGTTTTTTTATCATCTTTAATGTATTCTTGTGATAAAAGACAATTTTCTTTGTAGAATTTTGCAATCTGACCATCAACAATTTTATCTACAAATTTTTCATCTTTACCATCATTAATCGCTTTATTGCGATATACTTCTCTCTCATTTTCCACTACTTTTGGATCTAAATCTTCAGAACGTAAGGAAAGCGGATTATTAGCAACAATCTGCATACATATGTTTTTACATAATTGTTCAAAATCTTCTGTTCTTGCAACGAAATCTGTTTCACAATTGATTTCAACAAGACAGCCAACACGGTTATTGGAGTGAATATAAGAATAAATACGGCCTTCTTTGGTTTCTCTGTCTGATTTTGAAGCGGCTTTTGCAATGCCTCTTTCACGTAACCAATTAATCGCTTCTTCAATATTTCCATTTTTTTCAACTAACGCTTTTTTACATTCCATCATGCCAGCGCCGGTTTTTTCACGTAATTCTTTCACTAATGAAGCTGTAATTTCCATTTTATATCTCCTTATTCCTGATTATTTTAAAAAAAAAGAGAGACTCTCGTCTCTCTTTCAAAACGATATATTAATTAGAAGAATCTTTGTTTTCTTCAGGATTTTCTAAATTATCAATGATATCCATTAAATCGTCTTCTGTTGCTTCTGTAGTTGCTTCTGCGGTCATAACATCAGTTGTTGCCTGAACGGGAGCGGCACCTTCTTCTGCAATTTGACGGCCTTCTTTAACTGCATTAGCGAGAGTTAAGGCGATTAATTCAACGGCACGGATCGCGTCATCATTTGAAGGGATAACATAATCTACCACATCTGGGTCACAGTTTGTATCTACCATGCCAATGATTGGGATACCAAGTTTGCGTGCTTCGTGAACTGCAATCGCTTCTTTTACTGTATCTACGATAAATACAGCACCAGGTTTTCTGTCAAGCTTACGGATTCCACCTAAAGCCTGAACGATTTTTGCATGTTCTCTTCTCATTTTTATCTGTTCTAATTTAGTATAATTACTGAAATTTGCAGGATTATTCATTAAATCTTCAATAAATTCCATTTTTTCAACAGATTTGCGGATAGTCTGCATATTAGTTAACATTCCACCATACCAACGGTAACTAACATAACTGACATCTGCTTCCTGAGCTGCTTTTTCAACAGCTTCCTGAGCTTGTTTTTTGGTTCCAACAAATAAAATCTGTTCGCCTTTTCTGGCAACATCTTTTAAAAATTGATATGCTTCGTTGATTGAATCAACTGTTTGCTTTAAATCAATGATATGAATACCATTTCTTTTAATGAAAATGTATTTTTTCATTTTTGGGTTCCACTTATGAGTCTGATGACCAAAGTGAACGCCTGCTTCGAGTAGTTGTTTCATTGAAACTACAGTCATTTTTTCTCCTTTACGGTTAAATTGCCGGGGGGATATAAGCGATTCAGTTTTTCAGGCTTACACACAGATCATTAAGCTGTGAGAGTACACTCTTGAAATTTTAAAGCTTTCCATGTAATTGAAAAACACCGCCTCGCAACTCCGGTCCCGTCGTAATATTGGTTTTTAGCGTTTAGAGAACTGGAATCTCTTTCTTGCTTTTGGACGGCCTGGTTTTTTACGTTCAACCATGCGTGAGTCACGTGTTAATAAGCCTTTAGCCTTTAAAACAGGACGTAAAGCTTCGTCATATTTGATAAGAGCACGGGATATACCGTGTCTGATAGCACCTGCCTGGCTGGATAATCCGCCACCACATACATTGACTTTAAGGTCAAATTTGTCGCTTAAAGCAACTAATTCAAAAGGTTGTTCAACAACCATTTCAAGAATTTCACGAGCAAGATATTTTTTCATTGGAACTGAATTGATAAGTCTTTTACCAGTTCCTGGTGTTATTCTTACACGTGCAACAGCTGTTTTTCTTCTTCCGACTGCATCAAAATACTGCATTCAATAGCCTCCAGATTATGGTAAAGTAACAGGTTTCTGCGCGGTGTGAGGATGTTCACTGCCTGCATAAACTTTTAACTTGGTAAGCATCTGTCTTCCCAATGCATTTTTGGGGAGCATGCCTTTTACTGAGTGAATAATGATTTCTTCAGGTTTTTTAGTGATCATACGTTTAAAAGAGGTTTCTTTTAATCCGCTTGGATAACCACTAAAATTCTGATATACTTTTTGAAGGGCTTTACTTCCGGTTAAATTCACTTTTTCAGCATTAATGATCACGATGTAATCACCGGTATCAATGTTTGGGCTAAAATAAGGTTTATTTTTACCACGAAGAATAGAAGCCACCTGAGTTGATAAACGACCTAAGGTTTTGTTTTCAGCATCGATAACATACCAATTCTGCTGAATTTCACCAGGTCTTGGGGTGAATGTCTTCATTCTAACTCCTTTCTATTTTTTCTAATCTAATCAAAATATTTTTACATAAGCTTTTATGTCAAGCATAAAGATGAATTCTTTTTCTTTTTTGAGTAATAACAAAAACGGTTTTTAAAAGAACTGGCGGAGAGTCAGGGATTCGAACCCTGGGTTCCCTTACAGGAACAACGGTTTTCGAGACCGCCCCAATCAACCACTCTGGCAACTCTCCTTAATGACAAACTCTGTAAAGAGACTAAAACAGTCAAACTCTTTTTACTTAATTTTCCATTTATACTGAAGTGAATCAATAATGCCTTCCTGATTCATCTGATCATAGGCGTCTTTCCACTTTTTTACAATTTTAAAATCTGTGAGCTTAGAAATACCTATATAAAAATCTGAGCTCATTACATGAAAAACCGGTTTCAGGTCATCTACCTGATAACCTGCATTTTTAACGATATCTGCATAAGTCACATTAGTCAGAATAGTTGCATCAGATTTACCTTTCATTACCATTTTCACATTATCTTCTGGGTTTGGCATACTGGTTAAATTATTTAATCCTTTTATTTTTAAATACTCTTCAGTAAACCAGTCAGTCGTTGTTGCAATAGAGCTAAACTTCTTTAAATCATCAAATTGATTTATTCGAATATTCTTCTTTCTGGGGATAAATACTGATGTTTCATTACTGCCAATCGGACCTATCCAGTAAAAAAGTCCCTCCCGTTCTTTCGTTTTCTCAATTGTATAAATAACAATATTAGGTTTTGATAAAGCTAACTGATAGGCTTCATTCCACTTCATCACATTGATCTTAGCATTGTCTTCTATTCTCCTTTGAATTAACTGGACAATTTCTGTTCCATATCCTTTAACACTGTCATTTTCAGTATAAGATAAAGGGGGATATTCTTCTGTAACGATTGTCAACGAAGGATTTCTCTTAGAGCACGAGCTGAATAAGACACATATAAGCATCAGATAGCATAAATTTCTCATCTTTTCTCCTGACATACTATGTAATTTTAAATTCAAAATATGTCAACAAAAAATGAATAATCAAGTTTCCAAAGAATTCAATTGACAAAAATCATCACTATCTTTATTCTTATTTAATTAGTAGTTACTTTTCAAAATCATACTAAGAACAATAAAAATAAGGGGTGTATATGACAAACATTGATTTAAAACAATTTATCGAAGAAAAATATGAAGACAAAGAATGGATTCCAATCATTAGTGACTATGATACTTGGAATGAGTTTAAACATCAGTTAAATCGTGGTATCATTCGCTCTGCAGAATACGTTGACGGTGCTTGGCAAACAAATGTTTGGGTAAAAAAGGGAATTCTGTTGGGATTTAGAATGGGGAAAATTGCTGATTTTACAAAGGGGTCATTCCCATTCTATGATAAACATACCTATCCATTAAAATCCATCGACATCCATGACAGCATACGAATTGTTCCAGGAGGTTCATCTGTTAGAGATGGCGCTTTCATTGGAAAGTCAGTTACGGTAATGCCTCCAAGTTATGTAAATGCAGGAGCGTATATCGATGAAGGTTCCATGATAGATTCTCATGCACTGGTTGGTTCTTGTGCTCAGATTGGGAAAAATGTACATATCAGCGCAGCTGCTATTATTGGTGGCGTTTTAGAGCCTGTTGGAGCTAACCCTGTTATCATCGAAGATAATGTATTTGTCGGAGGTAATTCCGGAATTTACGAAGGCACTATCGTAAAAAAAGGTGCAATAATAGCTGCAGGCGTAATAATAACTGCCAGTACTCCTGTTTTTGATTTAATTGAAAATGCCTGGTTAATCAAGCCTGAAGGAAAAGGAGTTGTGATTCCGGAAAATGCAGTCGTTGTTGCTGGCTCCAGACCTTTAAAAAATAATGCAGGATTTCATATATATTGCCCTATTATTGTTAAATATAGGGATGATAAAACGAATACTTCTGTGGTATTGGAATCTCTTCTTCGCTAAAATTCTACAATCCCTGTTCTGAAAAGATCAGGGATTTTTCAAATTTAATATTCATATAAGGACTATTTATGATATCAAAACGCTTAGAGAATGTTCAAAAATCCATTATCCGCCAAATCTATGATTCTGCATCTCAAAATGCAATCAACCTCGGATTAGGTGAAATCCAGTTTCCTACCCCTAATCTGATCAGATTAAAAGCTAAACAGGTCATTAATCAGGGAGAAATCTTCTATACCTCTAATGCAGGCATCCCTGAATTAAGAAAAGCAATTGCCAGCTCTTATAATTCTAATTCTAAAATAGAATGGGAAAATATCTGTGTAACGAATGGTGCTCAGGAAGCTATATTTGCTGTGTTATTTTCACTTATTGATCCTGGCGATGAAGTCCTTATTGCAGACCCGACATTTCTTGCTTATAAAACCATTGCTGAAATGTTGGGGGCTAAGATTAAAACTTTTCCACTAAAAGCTGAAAACGGATTTCGGTTGAGAATGCCTGATCTTAAGAAACAAATCAGCAAAAATACCAAAATACTGATTCTCAATCACCCAGCAAACCCCACAGGGATTGCTTTTGATTCAGAAGATATTACTGAGATCACTGATATCTGTAAAAAAAATGATACCATTCTGTTGGTGGATGAAGTTTATAAAGAGGTTTATCTTCAAAAAGAAATACCCTCATTTTGCAGTTCTTATGATAAAACCATCATCATTTCAGGTCTCTCTAAATCATTTTGTATGACCGGATGGAGAATTGGCTGGATAGTCGCCCAAAAAGAACTACTTAATAAATTTACCATCGCTCATCAGTATATATCAACCTGTGCTTCAGCAATCTCTCAAAAAGCTGCCATAAAAGCCTTTTCAGAAAAAGGTCAAACTACAATTACTCATTTGAGAAAGCAACTACTAAAAAACTACCTGTTTTGTTTAAAGTATTTAAAAGAATTTATAGAACCAAATACTCAAATTTCACCTGATGCAGCTCCCTATCTAATGCTAAATATTTATCAGGATGACATCTCATTCTGCAAATCTCTTGCAAAAAAAGGTGTTATCGTTATTCCAGGTTCAGCATTTGGGGAAGAATCTCAGGGATTTATTCGTATCAGCTATGCTCTGAACCAGAAAAAATTGAGAATGGGTTTGAAAATTCTCAAATCGAACCTGATTCCTATTTAAGTCAATAAGCCCATTTATAAAAGATTTTAGTAAATCTTCAAATTATAAAAGGCAAGCAGATCGCTTGCCTTAAAATCTTCGGTGTTCCTGTTTATCTAATACTGATCATAACTCCCAGATAATGAACGATTTCTCTTGCTGTTGTTAACTTACTGATGTCAGAATATAGTTTTCCAGTAGAGCCATTTGCTTCTCCATAGCCTGTTTCTTTTAATACAAAATTTCCTGTATCCTCTGGCAGAATCAAATCACTTTTATAAATCAAAGAAGCTTGGCCGTTTGTTTTACTGTATTTTGGATGCTTCTTGCCTACCTTTGGGAAAAACTCATTATAGTCATAGGAATGATTTACTTCAGCACATATCCGATACTTCATCTGGTTTAGCTTCACGTTGACATTAATTTCTGTACTGCCTTTTGGACTCGCACTGGTAATCAGATCAAACTGGTTTTTTTGTTTAAAATAGTCAGCTTTGTGTGCCCAATAAGGTAATGCTTCATATCTGCCGATTTTCTTCATTTTCCCTGTCAGATATAATGTTTCAATCAGGTTGCCCTCTTCATCTTCTGTCCATATTACAATTTGAGGGGTGGCTTTGATTTTTATCATCCCAAATAGTTTGAAACTATGTTCCCATTGATTGCCTTTCGAAATTGATATTTTGAATTGTTTCTTGATTTCTTTGTTTCCTACTGCCATCAGAACTGAAACAAACAGAATCATTATAGTCATCATCAATGTGTGTTTTTTCATTTTTCTCTCCTATGCTTTTATTTTTAGATTGAAAGATATCAAAGGATTCATATTTTTCTTAATCTTCTGATTTTCTGAAGATTGAAGAAAAAATTCTTTTCTTTGGTAATATATATATTCAGCGTTTAACACTATATGTTTAGACAACGAATAATCTATTCCGGATTTCCCTGATAAACTGTTAATCTGAAGAATCTGCCCGTCTTCTTTTCGATAGCTCTTAACATCACTTTCCAATTTATGAATTAATTTTAAATATGAACAAATTTGATACTGACAATCAAAATATATTGGAGCTTCCAGATCCAGAAGAAAGTTCTTATGTGACCAGATAAAAACCAACAAATGGAACAATTAGTGGCTCATAATAATTGGTTGAAGACAAGAATCCAACTGATAAGTTGAGGTTTTTCTTTACCTGATATCCTAATTTTGAAATCTGATAATATTTCATTTGATTGGCATTCAACTTAAGCGATTTATCAGAGAACCAACCAATTGACTGATAGGAGGTTAAAAAGCTTTTTTTACCAAATCCCCTGGTATAAAAGAGATTGGTATAAATCCCTTTTAGATCTTCAGAAACAAAATCTTTATGATTATTTTTTTCATGATAAGCTGCCAATCCAAGTGTCAGAAGCTGGTGGCTATCCTTTTTAGCCCATAGATATGTATCTGCAAAGTACTGATTAAAGCCCTTCTGATCAGATAAGTATGAAATTTTGACAGCTTCAGGTAAATCCTGATTCTCAACTAAAAAACGACGGCTTACTTCATCACCATAGACAGATGAAATTAGCAAGCTGATAATAATAAAAATCATTTTTTTCATTTTTCTCTCCTAATTAAATTTTCTAGTCGACAAATCAGTCTTTTCCCTTTTTCTGTAGAATATCTGTAAAACAAACTCATCTGAGTTAACAGCAATTTTTGAAGCTCTTTGTCATCAAATTGATTATTAATGGATTTTGCATAAGTCATCCAAAAATCACCTGTAAACCATAACTGGTCAATTAAAAGTGAATAACAAGAATCACATCCCTTCGGAATCAGAATTTTTTCTTCAATCATTTTATTTATAACGCCCTCAAAATTCCGATATCGAATCTTTCGATTATCATTATACATTTTTTTAAGCATTTCATCATTTTCAAGTAAGCTAATAATTTCATACTGAAAAAAACGATAATCATAAAGCACATTATAAATCGCCACAACTGTTTTAAAACTTTTGAGACTTAAACGCTCTGTTTCAAAATCTTTCCATACATCAGCTAAAACATCCAGCATATTTTGATAAACTGATCTGATAATCTCTTCTTTGTTTTTATAATGATAGTATAAGTTTCCCGGGCTGATGTTTAATGCTTTAGCAACATGATTAGTCGTTACATTTTTTGTTCCCTCCTCATTAAAGAGTGTCTTTGCTGTTTCGATTATCCGTTGTTTGGTACTCATTAAATCTCCTTTTTAGAGTTTTTACTCTATTTAGTGCAATTACTCTAAGCATGAAAAAATAGTCAAGACTTTTTTTAAATCTGATGTTATCACAGTTATCAACTTGTTCAAAAAAACACATTCGTTCAATTATGAACAAAAATCAATAAAGTCTGTTCAGTTATGAGGATATAAATTAGCAAAGTACTATCGCTTAACATTATGATTATTAGTGCTTTACATTATAATATCCGGTTTGGCACAAGTTCTGTATATTATATCCGCATAAGAATTTATTTAAGGAGAGACCAATGAGCAAGACAATCATCCGCATAAGAATGAGTCAGGCAGATGCCCATTATGGTGGCAATTTAGTAGATGGAGCAAAAATGCTTCAATTGTTTGGTGATGTGGCTACAGAATTATTAATTCGTAATGATGGAGATGAAGGATTATTCGCCGGATATGAAATGACTGAATTTTTAGCGCCTGTTTATGCCGGAGATTACATCGAAGCCAGTGGTGAAATCATAAAAGTTGGAAATACCTCCAGAAAAATGAGATTTGAAGCGAAGAAATTAATAGTTTCCTGTCCAGAAATAAATGAATCTGCAGCAGAAGTACTTGAAAATCCTGTTGTTGTCTGTCGTGCTATCGGAACCTGTGTTGTTCCAAAAGAAAAACAGAGATATCAAAAAAATCAGGAAATTGCCTAAGACTGTAACAAACAAGAGGCTTTCGTATTGCGAGCTTCCAGCTTGCTGAAAACAGGCTACAGGCAAGAGACTTGTAGTACGCTAAAAGGGGAGAAAATGAATTTTAATTTATCCAAATCTCACGAAATGGCTCAGAAACTTTTTCGTGAATTTAGTATCAAAGAAGTGAAACCACTTGCTCAGGAAACAGATGAGCAGGAAAAGTTTCCACTTGATACTGTAAAAAAGATGGCAAGATATGGTATCATGGGGATACCTTTCCCAAAGGAAATCGGCGGGCAGGGTGCTGATACTCTAACTTACATCATGGCAGTTGAAGAATTATCCAAAGTTTGTGGAACAACCGGTGTGGTTTTATCTGCTCATACCTCACTCTGTTCAACACCTGTTTACGAATTTGGTACGCCTGCTCAAAAAACAAAATATCTTCCAAAATTGAACAGTGGAGAGCATATCGGTGCTTTTGGTCTGACAGAACCTAACGCAGGGACTGACGCATCTGCTCAACAAACTGTTGCTGAAAAGAAAGAAGATCATTATCTGATCAACGGCAGTAAGATATTTATCACCAATGCAGGTTATGCAGACATTTATATTATTATGGCAATGACTGATAAATCTGCTGGAACAAGAGGTATTTCAGCCTTTATATTAGAAAAAGATATGCCTGGTTTCAGTATTGGCAAAAAAGAATTGAAGTTGGGAATCAGAGGTTCATCTACTTGCGAACTCATATTTGAAAATGTGAAAGTGCCTTTTGAAAACCTGCTGGGTCAGGAAGGAAAAGGCTTTAAAATTGCGATGCAAACGCTTGATGGTGGGCGTATTGGTATTGCTGCCCAGGCTTTGGGTATTGCACAGGGTGCAATTGATGAAACCGTTCAGTATGTTAAAGACAGAAGACAATTTGGAAAACCTTTATCTGCATTCCAGAATACACAGTTTCAGCTGGCAGAAATGCAAACAAAAGTAGATGCTGCCAGAATGTTGGTTTACCGTGCTGCATTTTTAAAAGATCAGAAACAGCCCTATTCAGTAGCTGCTGCCCAGGCGAAGTTATTTGCTTCTGAAACAGCAATGGAAGTAACAACAAAAGCCGTTCAGTTGTTTGGTGGTTACGGTTATACAAGAGACTATCCGGTTGAACGGATGATGCGTGATGCAAAGATTACCGAGATTTATGAAGGCACATCAGAAGTTCAAAAAATGGTCATATCTGCCAACATGTTGAAATAGGAGGATCGGATGAATATCATTGTATGTATTAAACAGGTACCAGATACCACAGAAGTCAGAATAGATCAGAAAACCGGAACTCTCATCAGGGATGGTGTCCCCAGTATCATCAATCCGGATGATAAAAGCGGAATCGAAGCAGCTTTAACATTAAAAGAACAGTATGGTGCGTATGTTACTTTACTCAGTATGGGGCCTGATCAGGCTGAAAATGCACTGGCAGAAGGTCTTGCCATGGGTGCAGACCGTGCAGTTCTTTTAAGTGACAGAGCTTTTGCCGGTTCAGATACATGGGCAACTTCACTGGCCTTGGCTTATGCCATTAAAAAACTGAAATATGATCTCATCATTTGTGGGAGACAGGCAATAGACGGAGATACTGCTCAGGTTGGTCCACAGATTGCAGAGCATCTTTCTTTGCCACAGGTTTCTTACGTTACCGATATAAAAAAAGAAGATGATCATCTGACCGTTAAAAAAGTTTATGAAGATTTTTATCAGAATATTCGTGTAAAAATGCCTTGTATGTTGACTGTTCTGAAAGAAATGAACGACCCAAGATACATGACCGTTGGCAGAATATTCTCTGCTTATCATGACAATATGATCGAAAAATGGACAATTAAAGATATTGAATTGGATTCAGCTCTGACGGGTCTCAAAGCATCTCCCACCCAGGTTAAAAAGATACAGACGAAAGGCGGGAAAACTGCCGGTAAGGTTTTTGAAACAGATGCCAGAGAAGGTGCTCGTTTAATTGTTGAAAAGCTTAAAGAAAAGTTTGTCATTTAGGAGATAAAAATGGATTTAAAATCACATAAAGGGATTCTCGTCATCGCTGAACAAAGACAGGACATCATTCAAAATGGCACTTATGAGCTGTTAAGCAAATCTACTGAATTAGCAGAAAAACTGCAGTGCTCTGTTTCTGTTCTTGCACTTGGTAAAAAACTCAATGAAACCCATGCTACTGATATGGCTAAGTTTGGTGCTGACAGAATATATATTGCCAATCATCATATGCTTGAACATTATTGTACTGAAACCTATGCAAAAATCATTTGTCAGTTCGTACAAGATCACAAACCGGAAGTTGTATTGGTAAGTGCCAGTACGATCGGAAGAGATTTGGCTCCCCGTATTTCAGCCCGTTTGCAAACCGGACTGACTGCAGACTGTACCAGTCTGGATATAGACGAAACCAATCATCATCTGCTCATGACCCGCCCTGCATTTGGTGGTAATATTTTGGCAACTATTGTTTGTCCGAATCATCGTCCTCAGATGAGTACTGTCAGACCTGGTGTTTTCAAAAAAGTGGCTGTAGATAAAAACCAGACCTTAATGATTGATTATATCAGAGTTGAACTGATGCCTGAAGATATGAATATAGATATTATAGAAACTGTTTATGAAAAAACAGAAAAGAAAAACATTGAAGAAGCCAATATTCTCGTTTCAGCAGGGCGTGGTATCGGCAAAAAAGAAAATATGAAAGCGCTCGAAACGCTCGCAAAACAGCTTGGTGGTCTTGTTTCAGGCTCACGTGCTGTTGTTGATGCTGGCTGGATCGAACATCATTCTCAGGTTGGACAAACCGGTAAAACCGTAAGACCTGATGTTTATTTTGCCTGTGGCATATCGGGTGCCATTCAACATATTGCCGGAATGGAAGAATCTGATTTGATTATTGCCATCAATAAAAACCCAACTGCACCTATATTTGAAAATGCAGATCTTGGCATAATCACAGATGTAAATCAACTCATTCCTGCTCTCATAGAAGAACTTGCCTGTAACCAATCATAAACGAACTCATATACCTCCTCTATATGAAATGTAAAAAACCGGGGTGTTTATTCGCCTCGGTTTCATTTTTATAAATGGTTTTGTATCTCGGTCTGTTGAGAATATCTATGGATTGTTTGATATAATTTTCGACTCTGGTATTCATTGATCGTCTGCAAAAAATGGATACCCAGAGTGATATGAGTTAGAAATAAGTTACATAGGAGTTTATATGGATAGCGAATCACTAAGATATCTGATTTTGCTCGAATTGAAGCGGTACGACGTAAAGGGATAACAAAATTCATTTCTCCCAGTAATTCTCCTGCTGATATCTCAGCTAAAATAACAGTTTGTCCAGACTGGTCTGGTGACATGATTTCTGCTGTACCTGATTGTATAATGATGATATCTCTGTTACGTTCTCCCAGTGAGATGATCAGTTGACCAGGCTGGAAGGTTTCAGATATTTCAATTTGTTTTAACAAATCCAGCTCTTCCCTGGAAAAATGTTTTAAAAAGCAATTCTTTTGTGTTGTCATGATTTTATTCTCTAACTAATTTTTGTGTAATTCTAATATGTTTTTCGCACAAACTATCATTGATAGCAGCTTGTATTTTTAAATGAATCAGAGGGAACTGACTAAATATTTGTTCTAACTCTTTCCTGTCATAAGCTAAAATAACACTTTTTGACAATACTTCAATCTTGAGTTGAATGCAAAGTGATAAGCAGGATTTTTGTGCTGCAATATTTCTGGTAAAAAATGCTGTTTCCCATACGATTTCATTTTCATTGCAATCATCAACAATAATTTTTTGATTTCTGTTATTAAAAGTATAAAACTGTAACTTCCCCTTTTCCAATACATACAGACGATTATCTAAATCGAGAGCTATCTCCCCTAAAGTTTCTAAGGCGAAGATTTTTGATATATTTGAAACAAGAAGATATTCTGTACTATCAAGGTATTTGAGTAAATCATTATCGTTTTGTCTGGAAAATAAATTCATAATATCCTCAAAATTTGTCTAAACTGATTTTTAGAGAGATTAAAGCGCAAATATTAACTCCAGTTATAATCAAAAGAACCACAATTACATTTATCTTAGAAACATCCAGCTCATGTCTGAAAACAAGTCTTTTAGAAGACATAAACTGATATTTATCTAGATTTCGTGACTTGCCATTTTGTAGAAAAACCAACTGACTCAATTTTTTATTCTGATAGTTTTGTTTTAGATGATTTTTAGTTAAGTTATTCATTTTGGTATAATATTCTGATTTTTTGTCAGATGTTTTTGCTGTCTTTGCTTTCTCGCTGAGTCGATTTATCATTTTATCACGGTAATTTTCTTCAACCTGTGCTACAGCTAAACCTTCAAAAAGCCATCGAGATGGTATTACTTCACAAAATTCCGGGACACTTTTTTGTTGGTCTAATTTTACCGATGGATTAATTTCTGAGAATGAAATCACTGCTCCTGCAAAAAGTATCTGAGGAATCAGTAGATAAGGCATCAGATTTGTTGCAGAATCCCGATCTTTAAAAACAGATGAAAGAAACAAACCTATACTGACTCCTGTCAAACCTGATAAAAATAAAAATAACAGGTATGCATTAAATATCCCTTTTACATTTAATACAGGCATTGATACTAGCAGATATAAAACAGACTGAATAATGACAAGCAAAGCCAGAAATAAGAATTTTGAAGCATAAAATTCTGGAATTAATACATTGATTTTTCGTTCACGGTTAAGAATTAGCTTTTCGCTGAGAATATCATTCACACTTGCTGCCATGCCTAAAAAAATAAAAATGATGATTGATATGAAAATAAAGAGGCTTATATTTGGATTAAAATACATACTATATTCGGTACTGTCTTCAGGATTCACATATCGAAAAATAAATGCAATCAGAAGTCCCAGTACTGGAGCAGCAAGTAAACTAATGATAATATTGGTGGGATTTGAACATTTGTTAATCAAATTTCGTAAAAAAAGATAAAAATTCTTTTTCACAGGGTTACTTCTTGTTTTGATTGAATTTATAGTAGATTTTTGATCAACAGGAATCTCACGCTCCCCATTTTTACTGGAAGTCTGAATTAATTCCAGTATTCGTGCATTTCGGTATTTTTCTTTCCAGTATAAAGGAGAAAACTTTCTTTCAGAAAAGCCTACAAATCCATTCACTCCATTTTGATTTCGCTGACTATACTCAAGAATATCAAACAAATACTCAGGCATTTTTAGATTTCTTTTAAAACTCAGTCTTTCCTGATCCTGAATAAGAGCCAGTTCCTCATCAAAATAATCAAAAATATGCTGTGTATCTCCAAAGTAAACCTGAATACCTCCTTTATCCAATAGAAGTAATTTATCAAATTGTTGAAATAATTCTGCATTGGGCTGATGAATTGTTGCAATAATCATTTTCCCTATCTGTTTCAGATCATTTAGTGTTTCTAACAGTTTCTCAGAATCTTTCGAGGATAATCCCGATGTGGGTTCATCGAGGATAATGATTTGGGGATCAGAAAGTAGTTCCAGTGCAATATTTAAACGTTTTCTCTCTCCGCCACTCAGTGTTTTTTGATGAACACTTCCAGCTTTCAGATGTCGTTTATCCCATAGACCCATTATAGATAAGATATGTTTAATTTTCTGTTCTAAAAGTATATCATTTTTATCGTTAAACAAATCAGGTACTCTTATTTTTGCACAGTAATACAGATTTTGCCAGATACTTAGATTCTCAAAAAGTAGGTCATCCTGTGGGACATATGCAATTGTTTTACGATACGGGGATTCTGCTGGCAGATAGTTCTCATGATTAATGCTGATTTTCATTCGGTTTGGTATAATCTCTCCTAAAAGGCATTTGAGAAATGTAGTTTTCCCACTACCGCTAGGGCCCATGATAGCCAGCATTTCACGACTTTCTAACTGAAAATGAATATTATCAAGAGCTATCTTTTGGCCACTGGAAAACTCATGATAAATTTCATGTACCTTAAAACTGGTAATAAATTGTTTGAGCTCATCCAGTTGAAGGTATTGATTAATCATATAATTACGGCTATTAAACTGAATCAGGTCATATTGCTGAATGATTGAACCCTTACAAACCATATTGCCATTAACAAAAAGTGTGATATTCTCTGATAAATCTTCAATAATAAGTTTGACTTTATTATCAGAGTCTGAAGTCTGCCTGACAGGTTTTAATAATGCCAGAAAAGACTGATTTCTGTCTTTGCAGGAATTCCCTTCAATTTCAGAGAGTGTGAGTTCCTCCTGTTGATATCTGTATGCACGAGACATGTTCTGAGACAATAAATACACACTTTCTACTTGATTAATCTGATCTATTTCCCCAAAAATAAGATTGATTCCAATTGCAGGATTTGGAGAATGAATCTGGTCATCCAGAGCCAATTCTGCTAGCTTCTTAAATTTCTTCCCCTGATATAAGGCTTTACCTGAAACAAGGGTAACTGAAGTCTTCAGCGCTTTTATTTGAATTTCTAGCTCGCAATTTTCACCATGGTAGAGATACGAAAATTCTGTATGATTTTGTCTTCGTTGATATAGTTTTTGGATTAATGATTTATTGAGTATCAGAATATTATTATCATGACATACACAGCTCAGTTTATCATCAGGCTGGAGCAGATAAAATACATCAGACGCTAATGGCATATCATTCATAAACCATTTGTTTGTATGATTAAATCCAACAAATACATGATTGAGAATATTAAGAATTACCAAATTACTACTTAAAAGTAGAATATCAAAGTGTTTATCATTGCCTAACAATATATCGTTTTGAAGGATTCTGTTTTCTTGAAAAAATAATGATGTTTTTAAAGAAAGACATAATGTTTTACCCTCGATGAAATCCAAAACCTGTTCATATAAAGAGATATCAAGGTAAAGAAGATCAATAATCTTTATGATTTCAAGGCTACTTAAAACATTAAAATCTTCTTCAGCGTAAACCAGAAATATTATGTTTAAAAATAATTTTATTTTATCGTTTTTACTAAAGCTCTGATTAAAAATATGACATGACTGTCGAAGCGTATAGGGTTTTTCAGCAATTTCCCATAATGACAAGAGAGAAGGTTCATAAGACAATGTATTTCTAAAGAGTTTTGCCAGAATTTCTATATGTCTCTTTTCTACTTTTCTGATACGGGCAATATTGATAAAAACAGAGACAATCGCATCATGTATATTAAATGATATTAAGGTATTTTCTGACTTTGCTTTTTTAGAATGAAAATTCATTAATGACTCCTTCTAAGGTACCAGAAATTGCGAATTTTTCAATTGTCATGAGTCTATTGATTCTCTAACTTTTTCATTTATCATATCAAAAGAGAATGGTTTTTGAAGAAAATGTACCCCTTTTTCAAGTACCCCGTGATGTTCAATCACATGAGCTGTGTATCCTGACATGAAAAGAGTTTTAATATTAGGACAGATTTGTAAAATCTCATTGGAAAGCTCTTTTCCATTAATCTTTGGCATGATAACATCAGTCAACAGTAATTTAATCGATTTTTGATGTTGTTTGGCTAAAATAACTGCTTCTTCAGATGAATCTGTGGCATACACCTGGTAGCCACTCATTTCAAGCATTTCTCTGGTCATGTGAAGAAGTGATTTTTCATCTTCAACTAAAAGAATACCCTCTTTTAACTGTTCCTTATCCTCATTTATCATTTTGACACTATCAGCATGAGCTTCTTCAACTAACTGGTTGAGGGCTTCAAATACTGGGATATAAATTTTAAAATGAGTTCCTTGTCCTAACTCACTGTTTAATTCAATAAAACCTTTGTTTTGTTTGATAATTCCATAAACTGTTGCCAAACCAAGTCCTGTCCCCAAACCTTGATCTTTAGTCGTATAAAAAGGTTCAAAAGCATTTTCAATTGTTTTTTCATCCATGCCAGATCCATTATCCTGAACACTTATCAAAGCAAAATGACCGGCTATCTTATTTATATTTTTCTGACATTCAGCTTCACTGATTGTTTCAATACCGGTTTCTATAATAATTTTCCCCTTATTTTTAATCGCATCACGGGCATTGACACACAGGTTTGCAAGTATCTGATCCAACTGGGAAGGGTCCATCTCTACAAATATGGGTCTGTCAGCAGGTAAAAACAACAAAGTAATATTTTCTCCAATCATTCTTCCCAGCATTTTCTTTAGCTGGTTGATGGATTCATTCAAATCCATAATGATAGGGCGAACGGTTTGTTTACGGGCAAAAGCCAAAAGTTGCCGTGTAAGATTAGCTGAGCGTTTTGCAGCGGATGAAATTTCTTTAAGATAATTATTTAGGGCTGTATTTTCTGAAGAAGCTGATAGTGCTAAATCGGTATAACCAATGATAACGCCCAGCATATTGTTAAAATCATGAGCTACTCCTCCAGCCAGTCTGCCTACTGATTCCATTTTTTGTGCATGGTAAAGCTGGTTTTTCAGTTTTTCTTTATCTGCTTCTGCCTGTTTAGACTCAGTTATATCTGTGGATATAACAACGACTTTCTCCACTTTTCCCTGACCATTCAATATTGCACTAAAATGTTGACTTATATGTCTTTGTTTGCCTGTTTTTCTAAATCTTCCATCGGTAATCAATTCAGGCACAAAATATTCTCCCCCTTGCTGATATACTTTCCTCACATTTCTCTGATGATCTGACAGATACTCATCTCTTTCATCTAAAATGAGCTGTTCTCGAGGCAGTAAATCTTTTTCAAGCTTATCATCACTTATCTCCCACATGTCCCGCCATGCCTGATTATAGAGCAGTAACTGACCAGTCGCTGATCTTACTGATATACCAACTGAGGTATTCTCAATCACTGTTTTAGATAGGTTTTCACTTTGTTGTAATGCAAATTCAGCTTTTCTTTTCTCAGTGATATCAATGATAGAAAATTGCAAATATTGTACTTGATGAATCATAAAGCAAATCAGATGAACTTCTCCATCCCACATTTCTCCACTTTGGCGTTGATGCCTCCAATCAAATACAACACTCCCTTTTTCCATTGCCTGATTAATATAAAAACGCGCTTTATCCGATGACAAGCTACCATCATACTGGTATTCAGAGGACACATCCAATGGCGTCTTCCCAATCACATTTGATTTCGTAGTAAACTGGTAAATATCAACTGCTGCCTGATTACAATCAAGAAATTGATAATTGTCTGTTCGCATCACAATAATCGGGATACAGGTATTTTCAAAAATCTGATACCGAAACTGATCTTTCTCTGTTGCTCTTTTATGATCTACTTTTGATTTTCGGTACAAATGATATGCACCAACTATCAATAGCAAACTAACAAGATTTAGTATAATGCTCAGTACATTCTGCTGGTTTATAAAATTCATTTCTGAATAGCCCCCATAAAACCCCCTCTTAAAACAATCTCTCAATCATCTGTTTAAAACATGCAAACACTTATACAATTTTAATTACAAAATAATTAAAACTGACTTTTTGTCTATGTTTTTTTCTGTTTAAATAAGATTTCTTTAAAATTTTTTAAATCAAAGATTTTTTATTGTAAATATGAGCTGTATTCTATGCTTAAAGCATGTAATAAATAGGAAACTGATTGTGAACCTTCCAGCAAATGAAAATTTAACCTCCTCCAACCGGAGGGAATACTGATATCGTATCTGAATCTTTTAACTTTGTATCCATTTTTCCATCCAATCCATTAACCAATAAAATAGCAATTTCATCCCTTTTAATCTGAAGTTCAGCCATAACTTCACTCACAGTAGCATTCTCATCAACTTCTAACTCAACAATTTTACCTCGATCAAGCCGTAAAGTGGCAAATAATTTCACTTTAATTCTCATGATTCATTTATCCTTATCCATATCTTTATGATATTATTCTAATGTTATTTTCTTATGTTTCCCTTATCTATCCTGTTAAAAACTCTTTTTTTATTATTCCGTTACTTAAAAAACGGCAGGTCAAGCCTGCCGTTTATGTTATGTGTTATAATCCTAAAACCTTTAGTTTATCAATTTTTGGGATTCCATTTTCATCCCATCCTCTAAGAAAATAGTATTCTCCCAGTAATTTATCCAATTCATGAATATGCCCTTTTGCAGGTCCTTCTGGTATAGGGTCGTTCAGTAGTCTAACCGGTAGGGTATCCTGTCCAGGATCAATACCAGCAGCTTGGTTGTAAAGACGTTCGATGTTCCAAATCCTGTCACCTGCATCAAGAACGTCTTGTTGAGTCATTGCATATCCGGTCACCAAAGAATATAAACTAGCATAATCATCTGCATTCAAAGCAAATGAAGTAAAAAGACACATTCCCAGTGAATCAATACTTGCTGTCAGATCCTGGAAAATCTTTACCCAGAATGCCTTGTTTTCATAAGAGAATTTATCTAACTTTTCTGGTAATGCAAGAATTTCGGGTGATATCAAGTAAGCTCTCACATGGCATCCACCACGATTAGATGTAGCATAAGCCAATCCCTGACCTTTTATGCCTCGTGGATCATAAGCAGGAATTTCCTGTTTTTTTACAGTCATGGAAACTTCAGGCATACCATATTTCTCAGCCAAACGCCATGAGCCCATCGCTAAATCATCACCTAATCCTTCTCTAAGCCCCATTTTCTTTATCCATTCAACAATTGCTTCACTATTCCCCCAGGTTAGTTCAACAGCACCGGTCTGTTCTTTACTAATTTTACCATGTTGGTATAATTCCATAGCAGCAGCAATAGTCGCTGAAGCACTGATCGTATCAAGTCCCATTTCATTACACCAGTAATTGGCTTTTATTACGGCTTCCATATCGTTGATACCACAGTCACCCCCAAAACCCCAGACGGTTTCATACTCAGGTCCGCCTACTTCTTCTTTATCCATTTTCACATGTCTGCCACAGGCAATTGGGCAAGAAAAACAGGCTTTCTTTTTAACCAGATATTTCTCTGCCATTGTTTCTCCAGATATATCTTCGGCTTTATCAAACTGAGATAACTGGAAATTATTGGTTGGGAAAACACCATTTTCATTAATGATATTCACCAATACAGCAGTCCCGTATGTAGGTAAACCTTGTCCTGTCACCCCATTTTCTTTAATCTTTATCTGTAATTTTTTAACTAACTCTTTCAAACTATCATTATCTGCAATTTCAACTTTATGAGTGCCTTTCACCACAATTGCTTTGAGATTTTTTGATCCCATTACAGCACCGACTCCAGAACGTCCAGCCGCTCTGTCTATATCATTCATTATTGCGGCAATATTTGATAATCTCTCTCCTGCAGGTCCTATATTTAAAACCTTTACCTTATCTCCTTCAATTTCCTGAAGTTTTTGGGTACATTCTGTAGTTAACTTTCCCCACAAATGATCTGCCGGCTTTAATTCTACAATTTCATCTTTTATCGACAAATAGACAGGACTTTCTGATTTTCCTTCAAGGATAATCACATCATATCCGGCAAACTTTAACTCAGCACCCCATCTGCCACCTGAATTCGATGATGCGATTGTTCCTGTTAAAGGTGATTTTGTAATAACCATATAACGACCACCAGTTGGAGTAAAAGTGCCCGTAAGAGGGCCAGTGGCAATCATAATTTTGTTATCAGGACTAAGTGCATCAACCTCAGGAGCAACTTCATCAACATATAGTTTTGTCCCTAATCCTCTGCCACCAATAAATTTTTTTGCAATTTCTAAATCAAGTTTTTCCTTTTGAATTGTCTTTTCAGTTAAATTTACTCTGAGTATAACGCCATTATAACCAGCCATGACATCCTCCATTTCTTGTATTTTTAACTCGTATTATACAAGATACGTGCCATGTTTGTTATCTGCTTTTTTTTCAATATGTTATGTAATTATCCTTATTTTACTTGCTCTATTTTGATACATTTTTTTAAATTATATGTGTTAGAAAATATAACACTGTCCTATTTTCTAACATTTTATATCATATTCTTGCATTTTCCGATAAAGTGTATTTCTTGAAACACCCAGAATTTTAGCACTTTTCATGATATTTTGATTTGTTTTCTTTAATGTGTGAAGGATATGTTTACGTTCTATCTCATTTAAACTAGGAATATGCGCTTCATCTTCATTGATCTGATCCATTTTTGAACAATATTTATTAGAGATACTCTGGGGTAATTTTTCAGTATTGATAATCATTTCGATCAGATTTTCAAGTTCTCTGATATTTCCAGGCCAGGAGTATTCAATCATTTCTTTCATGTAGTATTCAGGAATTTTGATCTTACGTTTATTCAGTCGTTTGGAGATATTCATCATAAAATACTCAGTTAAAAGGGGTATATCTTCTTTTCTGTCTCTTAGGGGAGGGAGATTAACAGGCAAAACATTTAGGCGGTAAAAAAGGTCTTTTCTAAAATTTCCTTGATCGACTTCATCCTGAAGCATTCTGTTACTTGCTGCAATAATTCGGACATTTACAGGGATTTGAATGGAAGATCCTACTCGACATAAATATCCTTCCTCAATCACTCTCAATAGATTTGCCTGCATGTCAACAGGCATCTCACCTATTTCATCAAGGAAAATTGTACCTCCATCTGCTATCTCAAACTTACCAGGAGAACCATTTCTTTTTGCCCCAGTAAATGCGCCTTCCACATAGCCGAACAACTCACTCTCAATCAATGTTTTTGGAATAGCACCGCAATTTATTGCGATAAAAGATTCCCCTGCTCTTTTACTGAAATTATGAATAGATTGTGCAATAATTTCCTTTCCTGTGCCACTTTCACCTGTTATAAGAACTGTTGATTTACTATCAGCAATCTTTTTTGTCATTTCAATTGTTTCAAGCATTTTATCATTTTGCGTAATAATTTTTTCAAATGTATAAATTGCCTTGCTTCCCATAATTTTACTCGCAAGCTTTCTTACTTTTTTAACATCTTTGAATACAAAAGTGATTTCTTCAATCTGTTTTAACTGATTAAAGACTGGATATGCACTCAGGTTAAGCTGAAGTATGTTTTTATCCGCATTAACATAGACATCTTCATCCAGAAATGCTTGATTTTCATTTAACTGACTAAGTACTTGATTCCAGCCATCAAACAAATCCCAAATCTTTTTATCATGGATTGTTTTTTTTTCAAAAGCGAACAATTCCAGTAAATGCTTATTGTGCAAAAGAATGTTGCCAGATAAATCAGAAGTGACAATACCAGCGGGTATAGAGTGAAAGATATTCTCAATATTATTTTTTGCTTTGATCAATTGGTTTTGATAGATATTTAGGCGATAAGTATTACTAAGCGCATTAGCAGCAGCTACGACCATTCCAAGCGTATGAGAATGTACAAAATCGGTATTTCCTGTCAGATCAAGCGTTCCCAACAGTTCCCCTTCAGCTCCGAAGATAGGCGCACAAGAGCATGTCCAGCGATGGTATGCTCTTATAAAGTGATCTTCTGCGACTAATTGCATTGGGACTTTTTCAAATACCACCGTTCCCATCGCATTGGTGCCTATATCTTTCTCATTCATGGATGCTCCAGGTATCATTTTTAATTCTGAAACTTCTCTTAGCACTTTATCATTGCCATATACTCTTAGAATATAGCCTTCATGATCAGTCAATATGGTTAAAAAATCTGAATCTTGAACAAAATCATTTAGCTGAATCATGAAGGGGTCAGCAATCCTGATTAATTCTTTATTCCTGAACATGAGGCTTTCAAGCGCATTGCCAGTTAAAATCACACGACTGAAAATCATGTCAGAATCAAGTTGAAAATCCTTACATCTTTGATGAGACAATAGAATCTTTTCTTTGAAGTTTTTGTTCAGATCGTTTTTCATAATCTCCCCATTATTACTTAGTTAAAGACAATCCCTAGACAAGAATAAAGCAGTTTGTTGAGCTATGCTAAATAAGTTGCTAAGCGCATTCTTACAGAAAGCAAAACCAAAACAAACTGCTTGTCTTTTCTAAGAAAACTTCATTTTTCACAATAAAAATGATAGTAATGGTCACTTAAGTATAATCAATTTGTCTGTTTTTTCTGTTTTTTTAGAGTTTGACACTTGTTTAGCAGTAATTTTATAGAAATAGGTATTGTTAGCAAGTCTGTCTCCTTCTTCATCTCTACCGTCCCAGAAAATCTGATTATATCCACTGCTACACAATCCTGCCTTGATATCCTTAATTTTCCTGCCTGTAATAGTATATACTTTGATATCTACATAAGCATCTTCTGTAATATGAAACGTAAACCACCCATCCTTTTTTATCGGATTAGGATAAACAAGTAGATCAGTCAGTTGAATATCAGCATTTTTTGCGACTTTAAAATCAATTGTTTTCACACTGGGTCGATTGAAATTATCAAAAGCAATCAGTCTGAGGGTGTGATTACCTTCTTCGAGATGATTCAATTGCCAGTAAAGCGTACCTTTTGTATGCGAATCCAGGTCATAGCTAAATCCCTGAGTCACAACCACGGGTTCAGTACTGTCATCCAGTAATAAGACTATTTCATGACCGGAAGCGCCTAATATATTAATACCATTAGAATCAGTCATATCTGCAATTAAAAGTGGATTTTGACTCACCTGGTCTCCTTCACGGAATTTTCGGTTGTCCAGATAAATATTTATTTGAGGAACATCCGGATTATCCGCTACATATTCATGCCCTGCAAATTCTATATTACTGATATAATTCACATAATCTTTTAAATTATTCTGATCTAAATGGTAAGCGACCACTTTTCCGTTGTTCCCTCCCACAATGTCATCAGGTACAATAAATGAAGCATTAAAAACGCCATTGTTTAAAGTTGATTTACCTGTAAAGAGATGTTTACCTTCAGACTTAACCGTTACAGAAGTTTGAGAATTGCTGATACTGTAAGTTCGTTCAGAGTCATAAACATTAACTTCAGTCTCTCCGTTAAACAAATGATTATAATCTCCTTCAACCTGAACGGTTTGTCTTGCCTGGAAGCTCATATCACTTGCAGTTGTATCAGCAGATAAAGTAATTTGACTAAGCCTTTCAGGAGGAATTGCGGGTAACAAAGGATCCCCTAACAATTGATAAGTAAATGTATTAAATTCAGTTAATAATGGGTTCTGGCAGGCCAGCAAAAAACTTTCGCCGAGTAACAGACGTTGATTGAAAGAGCCATTCAGAATATTGGTTATTAACAATTCATTAGCACCACCATAAGTATCTCTCATACCAGCAATACTGGCAATAGATCCCCCTGTCGGATTCATCATCATATATTCTGAAATACTTTTTATGTTAGGGTTGTCAGTACGACCTGAACTACATGAGCCTAAAAAGAGAACTGGCATGTTTTTCAAATTGTTCAGACGAGACATATCTTCTACTCTCAGATAATTCTCATCACCAATGGTAACAGGATCACCATGTCCCATATAAATCGCAAATAAGGCTCCTTGATTGATTTTGGACACATAAAGATCATTCACTTCTGGTTTTTTCTTAAACTCATTAATCGGAAACTCTTGTGCATAAATCAAATCTTTAGACACAGAAGGATGCAAAGAAGCGGCAATATTCGACACATTTATTGTGTGACCGGTATCAGTGATGATCGTTCTGTAAATATAGTCATCTGCCAGCATTAAGGCCTTATTAGTCCATTGACCATGTTTGTTTTCATAATAGGAAATCAGTTTGTTTTTATAGATTTGCCAGTCACTGTTTGAAGTAACGGGGATTCTGCCAGTTGTTAGTTCAGGACTTTTAGTCGTATTGAGATAACTAAAATATTGATCTGAACTGGTTCTAGTGGCAAATGTTCCACCTGTGTTGGACTCAGAGTATATAAACAAGTTCATGATCATTTTTTTAGCATTGGCCATTCCAGAATAATTTCTCCAGTCAATAGTCCCTGCGCCAAACAAAGTTAAGCCTTTTATTTTGGGTTCAGGACTATTCTGGTACACATATTTTAAATAGTTACGAATAGCGATAGGATCTTCATTACCTCCGTTAAACTGATTCATGATATCTTCCTGAGTAACCACTCTGACATTGACCTGATGATATTGCTCATAAATCTGTTTTAACTCTTCAGCAGAGGACTCCAGTGATTTTGGACATACAATTACATAATCCACCTGGCTGTTATCACTGCTCAAATCTTTAACAATTTCCTGTTGAATACTACTAACAGGCTTTATATCCGCCTCTTGAATCACAAAAAATTCATCATTCGCTGATGCTACTGTATTAAAAGAAAAAGTAGAAGACTGATATTCAGGATTAATGAGAGCGACTTGATTAAAAGCACTCACCCTAAAAACCATAACATCTTCAGCCGGTTTATTTAAAAACTGGTACTTAACCTGTTTTGTCAGTTCATCTTTGTTTAAGACAAAATGATACATCTGATTTCTTTTTATGAGTTTTTTATAATAAATCACATCATAAAAATCCAGATATAAATCTGACCATACTGTTCGAATCACATCAATTTGTAATTTGTTCTGTCCTTCAATCAGATTTGAAATACTTGAATTTATATTTTGTAAACCAGCTGTTGTCCATGTATGTGTTTTAAAAAAAACATCATTTAATGAAAGATTTACTTTATAATTTACATTGGAACTTGCAGACAATTCTGTTTTCAGATATGTGTTTAAGCTTTTAGGTTTTGATAAATCCAAATCATCTACATTAAAACTAAACAAATAGCTGGCATTATCCTTGCCTTCCATTTTTTGACTGTACCAGGCATAATACCATTCATTTTTCTCATTCATACGAGCTCTTTCACTCTCTATATGTTGTTTGAATAAAACTGAATTTTGAGTTTCATCAACTGAATTCACAGCAGATTGAGTCTGAATTCTTTTTGCAGGGGCATCAAATTCTCCCCAGGTAAGCCAGTATTTATTTTGACCTGAATATGGATTATAATAGTAAAAATCCCCTTTATTAATTCTGTCATAAGAAAATTCTGTGTTCATCCCAAATCCATCTCGATCACGTGCATAAAGTAAAATATAGTCCCCACTGTCAAAACTACCATCTTCTCCTCCCACAACCCGAATGGGTATTTCTTCAAAGGGATATCCCTGATGAGAAGGATAAGAGGACATTGAAGCGCCACCCGTTGAGAATATCCGAAGCTTGTCAGGGTCTATATCACCGAGTGAAACACCACTTATCTGTGATGCATTAATCCGATATATACCATCAGTATTGATCTCAAAAGAATACCAATAAGCCGATTCTGAAAAAGGGCTGTAGTTTACAGTACTTTTTCCCACAGAACGTACAAAATTCTGGCCAGTTTTCCAATTTAAAATCAGCGACGAATAGAATGTATCCCAATTACTTTTTGGGCTTTGTTTTTGATTTACTGAGCCATTAATCTGAACAGTAACAAGCATTTCCTTTAAAATATGCAATGTCTTTGTGTTTAAAGAATACTGTAATGGGAATAGTTTAACGGGTACTAATCTGTATTCTCTGTAATTATATGCACCTTCTGTTTCAAACGATAACTGATGATAATTCTGGTATGCCTTCTTTTCAATTTCATAAACTGGGGCAAGTCGATCTTCTGTATTGTATTCATATCTAGGAACAGGCCTGATTTCCTTTGTTAATTTCAATTTATCAGAATTAAGTTCTTTAATTGAAACAGAGATAGTACCATCTTCTGGCACTGCAAGCTGATACAAAATATATGGTAAATCCGGATTACCGGGCTGGTCAGGGTGAAGCATCATCCCAGTTTGATTAAAAAAAGTAAACTCATTACTTGTATCAATTCTGAGACTATCCATCTTTACAACAAACTGAATCTGCTGAGGGGTTTCGCTTAATATCCTGGTTTGATAAGCGTTTAAAGATGCAATGATAATACTTAGGATGATAAACAAAAAGCTTTTTTTCATAATTCCTCCACAAGTTATCTAATTATATTTTTCTATGCTGTAATTTTTATGATTACAGACATACTACAAATTATATAACTGATATTATTCTTCCTATTTCAAAATATTATGTTTTTTATATTTTGTCAAAGTAATTCTGGCTATTTTTAAAAAGAATTAGCCAGACCTATTTTAAAAGGACTGGCTAATAAAAATTATTGCTTTTATTTCATGATAATTGCTTTTTTAGGGCATTTCTCAACGCAAACTTCGCATCCGACACATTTATCTGCATCCACTTTGTGAGCTTGCTTTAATTCGCCGGAAATTGCCTGAACAGGGCATTTTTTTGCACAGATTGTACATCCGATACACAAATCTTCCTGAATAAAGGCTTTCTTACGAGGTTGTTTTCTGTCAAAAATAGCCTTAGTCGGGCAAGCTTGAGCACAAATTCCGCAATTGATACATTTTGTATAATCAATGATGGCCAGATTATTAACAATAGTGATTGCCTGAACAGGGCACTTTTTAGAGCAAATACCGCAACCAATACAAGCAGTGCTATTGCCACATGCCTTTTTCGCAATCGGGCCTTTATCACGGGAGGCGCATAAGACATGTACCTTCTTGCTGACAGGTACCATCTCAATCAAACTTCTCGGACAAGCACGCATACAAGCACCACATCCGGTACATTTATCTTCAAGCACCACACGTAATCCTTCTTCATTGACAATTATCGCATCAAATTTACAGGCTTTCACGCAGTCATTCTGAAAAACACATCCCCAGTTACAGAGATTAGGTCCGCCAGCCAATACAGCAGCAGCCTTACACGTTTCAATACCCTTATACTCATAACGGAAAAAGGTATTATTATATCCACCTGACTGACAATGAATGACAGCGATATTTCTTTCTTTGCTAGAGGCTTTCACACCCATAATTTCAGCAATCTTTTTTGCTACATCAGCGCCACCTGGGGCACACATGGTAATATCAGCCCCTTTTTGAACGATTGCTTCCGCATAACCGGCACATCCAGAGAAAGCACAGGCACCACAGTTTGCACTGGGTAAAACTTCAATAATCTGTTCTATTTTCGGATCAACATCCACATGAAATTTTTTGGAAGCAAAGGCTAATACCAATCCGAATACAGCTGCCAGAGCACCAATTAATAATGCAGGTATAAGTATTATCGTCATAACCTCTCCTTTAACCTAATTTCAATCCGGAAAATCCCAGAAAAGCCAGAGCCATACATCCTGCGATGATTAAGGCGATCGGCATCCCCTGCATACTCTCTGGAACTTCTGCTTTTTCAAGTCGTTCTCTGATGCCTGCCATCATTAATAAAACGACAGTAAAACCAAGACCACCGAAAAATCCATTGAGAATACTTTCAATAAAGTTTAGCTTATCACCAATGTTAATGACAGCAACACCCAAAACCGCACAGTTTGTAGTAATCAGAGGTAAATAAACCCCTAATGATTTATAGAGTGCTGGTGCTGATTTTTGAATAAACATTTCAACAAACTGAACCAATGATGCAATTGTTAAAATAAATGCAATTGTTCTCAGATATTCGATCCCGGCAGGAATTAGAATATATTGATTGATAATCCAGGTAAAGGCAGATGCCAGAGACATGACAAATATAACGGCCATCCCCATACCAAAGGCAGAATCCAGCTTTTTGGAGACACCCAGATAAGGGCATAATCCCAGAAATCTGGAAAGGACAAAATTATTGATAAAAATAGCTGATACAGCCATAATGATAATTTTTGATATAAATTCCATTTTTTACTCCTGTTCCGGCTATTTCTTGTTCTTAACCAGGTTCATCAAAGCCATCAGTAAGCCAAGCGTAACAAATGCGCCTGGCGCTAAAATAGCGACCAGCATGGGTTGTTTTAAGTAAGCGGAAGGCATGACATTCATGCCTAAAAACTGACCTGCACCCAGTACTTCACGAATACCAGCAATAACAACCAGTGCCAGAGTAAAACCAAGCCCCATACCGACTCCATCAAGCGCAGAATGAAGAACACCATTTTTTGAAGCAAATGCTTCAGCACGACCTAATATAATACAATTTACGACTATCAAAGGGATAAAGATGCCCAAACTTTTATGCAGATCAGCAGCATAAGCAGCCATTACCATATCTATAATTGTCACAAATGACGCAATGACCACAATGTAACAAGGGATTCTGATTTTGGATGGTATCAGATCTTTAATCATGGAAATCAAAATATTGGAACAGACCAATACAAAGGTTGCTGCCAATCCCATTCCCAATCCATTTATCACAGAAGAAGTAACGGCAAGTGTAGGGCACATTCCCAATACCAGTACAAATATCGGATTTTCTTTAATCAGACCTTTTGTAAGTTCTTTCATTGCACTCATATTTCTACCCCCTGTTGTACACTTAATGTATCCTGAACATTCTGAACGGGTTTAACCGACTGATTTAGATTCTTCTGAAGCATATCAAGCGTTTCTTTGATTGAATTCGTAATTGCACGGGTTGTAATTGTCGCTCCAGATATACTTTTGATATTACCACCATCTTTATCCACTTTCAGGTCATTAAATGTTAAATTTGCAAATTTTTCGTTGAATTCAGGTTTGGTACAGTTCGCACCAAGACCAGGGGTTTCTGTCTGTTGAATCACCAGAATTTTTTTGATTTTAAAATCTGGATCAACACCCACCATGGTTTTTAATTCACCGCTATAGCCTTTTCCAATAGCAATAAAAGTATAACCTAAAACGTTTGCCTGAGCATCTTTAGCGATATAATAATCAAGACTTTTGGTTTCATTGATTTTCAGACTTTGTTTCTCAAAATCGACAGCGCCTTCAATCACCTGACTTCTGGCATTGTTTTCACTTTCTGCCTGATTTTTTTCAATGACCGGTTTGGTTTGTTTGTTAACCATTGCCAGGATTCCACAGGCTAAACCAGTAATGATCAACAATACAAGGGCATAATGTATAAATACTTTCATGCTTTCACCTCCCCAAATGCGCGTGGCATGGTATATCGATCAATCAGCGGGACAAATAAGTTCATAATCAGAATGGAGTAGGAGACGCCTTCTGGATAACCGCCAATTAAGCGTATTACCACACAGATGATTCCTGCACCAATACCGAAAATGATTCTGCCTTTCTTCGTAACCGGCGATGTAACCATATCGGTTGCCATAAAGAATGCCCCTAAGAATAAACCACCCGCTAAAATATGAAAGAGTGGTAAAGCGATCGTAGCTGAGAAGATACCATCCAGACCACCAAATATATAAGTCAGTACAAAAACTGTTCCGATATAAAAAACAGGGATACGCCATTCGATGATATGAAGCATCAGTAAATATAAAGCACCAATCAACAGTGCAAAAGCCGAAACTTCACCAATACAACCGCCAATATTCCCCCAGAAGAGATTCATCAGGGTTGAATAATCAGTTAAATGAGAGAACACATTGTGTGCATTATCTACCCCAATCGTGTTAACAATATCCGCATTCCGCATCATTTTGGCAACGCCTAGCGGAGTAGCTGAAGTTACTAATTGTTGAGCCTGAGCCGGCAGATTTTGAATATTCAAACCACTGGTATTACCCAAATTAGAAGGTACCCAGCCAGAAGTAACCAGAGTAGGCCAAGAAGCCAGTAAGAAAGCACGTCCCAGCAGTGCAGGGTTGACAATGTTAAATCCAAGTCCGCCAAATACATGTTTACCAATAGAAATGGCAAAAATAGAGCCAACAACACCTAACCACCAGGGTGAATCAGCATGAATATTAAAAGCAACTAACATACCAGTTAATACGGCAGACCCGTCATTTACAGTGATTTCTTTTTTTCTGAATTTCTGAATCAGCGCTTCTGTAACAACAGCAGCGACTGCACTATATATCGTAATAGTAAGGGCTTTATACCCAAAATGTATAATTCCTGCGATTAAGGCAGGTAATAAAGCAATAACGACATTCCACATGACATATTTAACACTCGAGCGATCATGCAGATGAGGAGAACTGCTAACGATTATTTTATTTTCCATTATTTACCTCTGTTAAGATTTTGCTGCACGGCGCATTGCACTAATTTTATTTTTGCCTAAATCAACCCATTGAATAATCTTGATATGAGCAGGACAGACATAAGCACAGGAACCACATTTCATGCAATCCATGGCACCCGCTTTCTCAGCCATTGTCCAATCCTCATATTTAACGGCAGATGCGATAAAACTTGGAGATAAATCTAATGGACAAACATCAACACAACGACCACAGCGCAAGCAGGTATGTTCCTGTTGGCTGGCAGCCTCTTTTTTATTGAGCAGTATGACGCCAGAGGAGGTTTTAGTAACCGGCGCTTCAAGCCCTGGAATTGCAAAACCCATCATTGGACCACCGGAGATTATTTTTGCTACGTCTTCAGTTGTCCCGCCACATTTATCCACCAGTTCTGAAAATGGAGTTCCCAGTCTGGCTTTTAGATTTTTAGGTGATTTGACAATCTTACCGGTTATTGTCAATACGCGGTCAATCAATGGTTTTTTATAGCGAACCGCTTCATAAACGGCAATAGCAGTCCCGACATTCTGTACGACCACTTTTACCGCACTAGGTAAACCGCCTTTGTTAGGCACTTTACGTTTTGTGCAGGCATAAATCAGCTGTTTTTCAGCACCTTGAGGGTATTTTAAATGTAAACCTACGACTGAAATATTGGATTCATTTTTAACAAACTCAGTCATTTTTTGAATCGCATCCGGTTTGTTGGCTTCTATCCCAATAAAGCCTTGTGATGCGCCAACGACTTTCATAAGAATCTTCAGACCTTCGATAATCTCCTGTGTTTTTTCCAGCATGACCCGATAATCTGCGGTCAGGTAGGGTTCACACTCTACCCCATTCAGAATGACTGTATCAATCGGTTTATCAGCCGGAGGAGATAATTTGACATGAGTCGGAAAACCAGCGCCACCCATACCGCAAACACCCGCATTTGCGATGCGAGTCTTCATTTCATCAACAGACAAATCCAAATAATGCTCATTGTCAGTTAAATCAACCCATTCATCCGTCTGTTCTGTTTCAATCTCAATCGCCATTGACTGAAATCCGCCTGGGTGTGGAAACATGTCAATCTTGGTAACCTTCCCCGTTACGCTTGAATGCATTGAAAGTGAAACAAAAGCAGATGATTCGGCGATTAACTGTCCTGTTTGAACTCTGTCACCCACTTTAACAACCGGATTGGCAGGTGCGCCAATGTGCTGTGAAAGCGGTATAATGACTTTTTTGGGTATAGCCATCTCTTCAATTGGCGCATCTTTTGAATACGCTTTAAAATCGTGAGGATGGACACCACCACTAAAGCTTTTTAATCCCATATTAGCTCCCCATTTTAGAATTTCATCATTTTCGTACAATTTTTATGAAAAGTTCAATACTGTCAAGATTTTTTTTACTTTTTTTTAAAAAACCTCTTTTTTTTGACTGAAAAAACGCCCTTTTTAGCCTATTTTTGATATTTTCTTAGACACGATGTCATTTTTTTGTTGACAAATCCGATCAGAAATTGTACCTTGAATCTCAGAAAAATATAGTGGGAAAGTGTGACTTATGAAGAAAAAATGGCTAATAATTGGTTTAATTCAGCCCCTTCTCCTTGGTTTAGGCGGTCAGTCGGTTGATTTAAAACAAAATGTTGCCCTTGAGATTTCTCCTGAAATGGCTCTTTCAGACTCGTTGGAGATATTTACCCCAGGGTCTAATCCAAATTTGGTTGAAAGAGTTTTTTATGCAGTAACATCCTATTACTCCAAAAGATTTCATTCCAGAAATACTGCTAATGGCGAATCTCATGCTAACGAGGCGTACACTGCTGCACACAAAAAACTGCCTTTCAATACTTTATTACGCATTACCAACGAAGATAACGGCAAAACAGTTCTCGTCCGTGTAAATGACAGAGGTCCCTTCAGAAGAGGAAGAGACCTGGATATTTCATGGTTTGCAGCAAAAGAACTGGGTATCCTTAAGGATGGCGTAAAAAAACTAAAAGTGGAAGTATTGAAAGAATCTGTCGTTCAAAGGTAAATAACAACATTCGTTCGATATTATGGTTAGGATGGAAGCAATTCCATCCTTTTTTTTAGCCAGGCTTTTCATGTATTTTATTTGAAATATAGGATTCAACCAGCGTTGAAATGCGAACAAGTTCTTTTTCGATTTTGTTAAATTTTGATTCAATGGATTTTATCCGGCTCGCCTGGTCTTTCCAAAGATAACAGAGTACTGCCAGTAAAACAGGCCAGATCGTATAATCCAG